>NZ_CAXAQI010000005.1:0-397158 GCF_963970695.1 Pseudomonas sp. EL_65y_Pfl1_R83
GGGATATCAGCCATTTTTTGATGCACCGGTACAACTGGATTCGACCGCACCAATTTAATGGTGGGCTGCCACCGGCTCAGGCTGAGAAAAAACTTAACGTCGTGTCCGGGATCAGTTGACCACTACAGGGCGAGCTTCTTAGTGAGTGCAATATTTCACCTGTTGTTTGCTCGGGGGGGAAAGATCAACGGCGGGTGTTGGATAAATTGGCAGTCGGTGATTGGTTATTTGTGATGGAGCATCCCTTCCTTCCTTTAAGTAGAGAGAGTCGCGTTACATACGGACATCTGATGGGGCGCCGGCTTTACGTCGGGCCGGGTAAGTGGGAAAAAGTCAGTATCGATTACGACGGCGTTAAAAATACCGCAGTCCTGGCTGCCAATCGGTTGGCTTCCATGGGCGATGAGGGGCGAATGTTTCTGTCGGACGGAAAGTATCTCGCGAACACCACCAGGGTCATGACTCAAAAGTGGGTGCGGCTTGATAGTCGCGATGATCAGCCCACTCACCGATCGGTTGAGCGTCGGTATGGTGAGCTACGGCATATCAAACAACGCTATCTGGAGGGGGATGACAACTGGCAGGTAGGTGGTAAATCCTGGCACTGGCAGCCCGTAACACCGGATATGGCCTACGAATACAAGGATGTTGAAAAATGACGCGCAAACACATTTTTTGGTTTTGGGGATCTATGGATGCCATTTATCTTGCTCGGTACGTCATTACCAGTGTGATGGGTGGCAGAATCCCCTATTTCAGTGATGTTGAGAACGCGGTATGGATTCTGCGCGAACACAGCGTCGCGCAGATTTACATGTTTGTATTCGTTATGCTTTTGCAGGCCTCTATAATCGTGTCTTGTTTGCTTTTTTTTATTCAACAAGAAAGCGTCAAATGGTTAGTTTATCTTCAAGCGCCTTTGCGCCTGGCATTTTTGATTCCATCGGTTTCGGTCTTGCTTATCGGCGCTCGCTTAGTTCCAGACTACAACTTGGTATTAATGGTTGTGTTAGTCGTTGTTTCCGAGATGGTTAAAGTTTGGAGCGTCTGGCGGTGGAGCAAAAAATGCTGACGTTTCCAGCAGGCTCGTCAGGAGACAAAACGGTCATTAAGTCGGTTGCACTGCCTCAACCATCCAACCTATAGTTCGCCCCGTCGCCGCACATCGGCGACCGGATTTGGCGATCCGAGTTTCTGTGACGCGTTTCAGCGTTCATACCCCCGTGCTTTCTCATCTTTGGATGAAGGTGCAGGGTTCTATGGCGGCTGTACGCGGGAGATCTTCGGATCTGCCGGGTTTCACAGATAACCGGTTCGCCAACCTGCGTACAGCTGCCACCTTTTCTTGTTTGGCGACGAGAGCGAGTGGTTCAAACCCTTATCTGTGAGGTTTTATCGATGGACCAATACAAACCGTTTCAAACCAATCTCACCAGCGTTCCTGTCCTGGCCTACAACATCTTCGCCCCCTCGCACCTGCTCCACGAAACGGCGCGCAGTCGCATCCGTATTGGCACAGAGCTGTTGGAAACCCTCACCGCCAAAGCGGACAGCCAGAAGCTGCATCATTTGGTCACGGCCGCACTGGTCTCGCTGCGCGATGGCCTGGACATGATGAGTGAAATCCAGCGCGGACTGGACGGGCAAGCCGAACAGCAAGCCTGAAACCAACGCTGATCTAAATGTGGGAGCTGGCTTGCCTGCGATAGCCATAGGTATCTACACATCTTTAGCCATCCCCCGGCGTAGCAGCTGTCGAGCCCCAGCGAGGCTGCGTCAGCGGTGTGTCAGACAGGCCGCAAACGCAGCCTCGCTGGGGCTCGACAGCTGCTACGCACTATCACAGTGAAAATGTGTAGATACTTATGCTGCGATAGCGGAGTGTCAGTCGACATCTACCTCGACTTGACCACCGCCATCGCAGGCAAGCCAGCTCCCACATGGGTTTGCAGCGATTCAAATGGCTCGTCCGCGCTCAGGCACGCTTTCTCCACCCACACCGCCCACCACCCACCACTAA
Source organism: Pseudomonas sp. EL_65y_Pfl1_R83 (assembly GCF_963970695.1). Classification (NCBI taxonomy): domain Bacteria; kingdom Pseudomonadati; phylum Pseudomonadota; class Gammaproteobacteria; order Pseudomonadales; family Pseudomonadaceae; genus Pseudomonas; species Pseudomonas sp. EL_65y_Pfl1_R83. Next base: position 2,021 of record NZ_CAXAQI010000005.1, read on the forward strand.
ATTGTTTCAAAACTTGACGCATATGGTCTCATCCGCCATATTGATAGTTAGCAAACTAACTGTATGCGAACTATCCAGTGCCTCAATCCCTCGAACAACTCCAGATGAACCTGAGCAGCAGCATGGTGGTGGGCGCCCGTCACTGGCGCAAAATCTGCCAGACCACGCTGGTGAGCTACGGCATTTCCGAAGCCTGCGCCGTGCCGCTCTTGATGATCGGCCGCTTGGGCGATGGCGTGCACCAGGTCAAAGTGGCCCAGGCCTCGGGCATGGAAAGCCCGTCGCTGGTGCGCCTGCTCGACCGGCTGTGCACCGACGGCTACGTGTGCCGCACAGAAGACGTCCACGACCGTCGCGCCAAGTCCTTGAGCCTCACCGAGCGCGGCCGTGAGCTGGTGCAAGCGGTGGAGGCGCAACTGGTGCGTCTGCGTAAGGACGTACTGGCGGATATCGCCCCCAACGATCTGGAAGCCGCGCTGCGTGTGTTGCGCGCCTTCGAGGCGGCGACGCTTTGAACGGATTTTTTACCGGTTTCCCGCCCGCCCGTGACTGGTTCTATGGGGTACGTACCTTCGCGGCGTCGATGATCGCGTTATATATCGCCATGCTTATGCAGATGCCGCGTCCGTATTGGGCGATGGCCACGGTGTATATCGTCTCAAGCCCGTTTGTCGGCCCTACCAGTTCCAAAGCACTGTACCGCGCCATCGGCACCTTCATGGGCGCAGCGGCGGCGGTGATTTTCGTGCCGATGTTCGTGCAGTCGCCTTACATGCTGGTGGTGGTGATTGCCTTGTGGACGGGCACTTTGCTGTTTCTGTCCATGCACCTGCGCACCGCCAACAACTACGCCTTGATGCTGGCCGGCTACACCTTGCCGCTGATCGCCTTGCCGGTTGTGGATAACCCCCTGGCTGTGTGGGATGTGGCCGAAGCGCGTACCGAAGAAATCTTCCTCGGCATCGTAGTCGCGGCGGTGGTGGGCGCGATGTTCTGGCCGCGCCGTCTCATGCCGGTGTTCGATGGCTCGGTGACCAAGTGGTTTGCCGACGCCCAGGTTTATAGCCAGCGCTTTCTGACCCGCAACGTTGAGCCTGAAGAAATCAGCACGTTGCGCGGCGGTATGGTCGCCACTTTCAACACCCTCGAACTGATGATCGGCCAGTTGCCCCACGAAGGCGCAAGGCCGCAGACGGTGCGTAATACCAAAGAGCTGCGCGGGCGCATGATTCACCTGCTGCCAGTGGTGGATGCACTCGACGATGCGCTGTATGCCATCGAGCATCGCGCGCCGGAGTTCCTGGATAAAATCACGCCGTTGCTGGAAGCGACCCGCCAGTGGCTGGAAAACACCCAGGACAGCGCGCCGATGGACAGCTGGCGCGCCCTGCGTGATCAGGTCGATGCCCTGCAACCCCACGGCAAAGCGCTGGACGATCGCCACACGCTGCTGTTCTCCAATGCGCTGTACCGTTTGGGTGAATGGATCGACCTGTGGCAAGACTGCCGTAGCCTGCAAGCCGCCATCCAATGTGAAAGCCAGGACAGTTGGCGCGCGGTCTACCGCCACTGGCGCCTGGGCCGGCTCACGCCGTTCCTCGACCGTGGCCTGATGTTCTACTCGGCGTTCTCCACCGTCACCGCGATCATCGTTGCTTCGGTGCTGTGGATTTTGCTGGGTTGGACCGACGGCGGCAGCGCAGTGATCCTGGCGGCTGTCGCCTGCAGCTTCTTTGCAACGATGGATGACCCCGCACCGCAGATCTACCGGTTCTTTTTCTGGACCGCCATGTCGGTGTTGTTCGCCAGCCTCTATCTGTTTTTGGTGCTGCCCAACCTGCATGACTTCCCGATGCTGGTGCTGGCGTTTGCCGTGCCGTTTATCTGCATCGGTACGCTCACCGTACAGCCGCGATTTTACCTGGGCATGCTGCTGACGCTGGTGAATACCTCGTCGTTTATCAGCATCCAGGGCGCCTATGACGCGGACTTCCTCAACTTCGCCAACGTCAACCTGGCTGGGCCGGTGGGCTTGCTGTTTGCCTTCGTGTGGACACTGATTGCACGGCCGTTCGGTGCTGAACTGGCGGCCAAGCGCCTGACGCGTTTCAGCTGGCGCGACATCGTCACGCTCACCGAGCCCGCGACCCTGGCCGAGCACCGGCACATGGCTGTGCAAATGCTCGACCGCCTGATGCAACACTTGCCGCGCCTGGCCCTGATTAACCAGGACACCGGCACCGCCTTGCGCGATTTGCGCGTGGCGCTGAACCTGCTCGACCTGCTGGCTTACTCACCGCGCATCCTCGGTGTGCCACGGGTGCTGCTCAATCAAGTGGTGGAAGGTGTGGGCGGTTACTTCAAGGCGTGCCTCAAGGCCGGTGAACGCTTGCCGGCGCCCAGCGGTCTGCTGATGACGCTGGACCGCACGCGTCGCGCCCTCAACGGCCAGGGTTTGCAAGACGAAGATGACACCCGCCTGCACCTGCTGCACGCGCTGGCCGGTTTGCGCCTGGCGCTGTTGCCGGGCGTGGAATTCATTGGCGGCGCCGAGCTGCAAGCGCCGTTGCCTGATGGAGCGCCTTTATGATCGGTGATCTGGATATCAGCGGGGTGTTCCTGCCCACGTTGCTGGTGCTGATGGGCTTTACTTATGTGTTGTTTCTGGTGGTGCACGGGTTGTTGACCCGCATCCACTTCTATCGCCTGGTCTGGCACCGGGCATTGTTCAACGTGGGACTCTACGCGCTGTTGCTGGGCGCGGTGGACTCACTCAGTCGATACCTGATGACATGAAAAAACCTTTTTTGACCATCGGCCGTGTCGTCCTGACGCTGTTGATCGTGACGTTTGCGGTCGTCGTTGTGTGGCGCATGGTCATGTACTACATGTTTGCCCCCTGGACCCGTGACGGCCACATCCGTGCCGACATTGTGCAGATCGCCCCGGACGTGTCCGGGCTGATCCAGCGCGTCGACGTGCGCGACAACCAGTTGGTAACCAAGGGCCAGGTGCTGTTCGCCGTCGATCAGGACCGTTTTAAGCTGGCCCTGCGCCAAGCCCAGGCCGCCGTGGCCGACCGCCAGGAAACCTTGGCCCAGGCCCAGCGCGAGTACAAGCGTAACCGCGGCCTCGGCAACCTGGTGCCCCGCGAGCAACTGGAAGAAAGCCAGTCGCGCGTGGCCCGGGCCCAGTCTGCCCTGGCTGAAGCCCAGGTGACGGTGGACTCTGCCCAGCTCAACCTTGACCGCTCGGTGATCCGCAGCCCCGTGGACGGTTACGTCAACGACCGTGCGCCGCGTACCCAGGAGTTCGTCACCGCCGGGCGCCCGGTACTGTCGGTGGTGGACAGCAATTCCTTCCATATCGATGGCTATTTCGAAGAAACCAAGCTCGACGGCATCCATGTCGGCATGAGCGTGGATATCCGCGTGGTTGGCGACAACGCTCGCCTGCGTGGCCATGTGCAAAGCATCGTCGCCGGTATCGAAGACCGCGACCGCAGCAGCGGCTCCAACCTGTTGCCCAACGTCAACCCGGCGTTCAGCTGGGTGCGCCTGGCCCAGCGGATTCCGGTGCGCATTGCGTTTGACGATGTGCCAGCGGACTTCCGCATGATCGCCGGGCGTACGGCGACTGTCTCGATCATCGGCGATAAGGTTAAAGACGGAGACAAACCATGAAGCAGCTGTTGGCGAGCGCTGCGCTGGGTTTGCTGCTGTCGGCCTGCCAAGTGGTGGGCCCGGATTACGCACTGCCGGATAAAGCCGCCGTCAACCGTGGCGATCTGCAAGGGCAAATCGCTGGGGAGGGCAACAATGTGGTGTCGGCGCCGGTGCCGGCCGACTGGTGGAAACTGTACAAAGACCCACGCCTGGATGAGCTGGTGCGCCAGGCGATGGCGTCGAACACCGACTTGCGCGTGGCGGCTGCGAACTTGCAGCGTGCGCGCTTTCAGACCCAGCAAGCGGAATCCGCAGGCGGCTGGAGCCTCGGCGCGAAGGCTGAAGCCCAGCGTCTGCAAGAGTCTGGCGAAGCGTTTTTGCTGACGGAAAAAGTCCCGGTGGGCAATATTGGCAGCGTTGGTATCACCACGTCCTACCAGTTCGATCTGTTCGGTACGCTGCAACGCGGCATCGAAAGTGCCCAGGCCAGTGCCGATGCGGCCCAGGCGGCTGCTGATATTGCGCGCATCACCCTGGTAGCCGATGTCGTGCGCTCCTATACCCAGGTCTGCGCCGCGAACGAAGAGCTGGCGATTGCCAATGAGTCCCTCGACCTGCAGGCCCAAAGCACTAAGCTCACCCAGCGTCTGCGTGACGCCGGACGTGGCGATGAAACCCAGGTGACGCGCTCGCAAACCCAATACAAATCCTTGCGCGCCGACATGCCGCGCTACCAAGCATTGCGCCAGGCCGGGCTGTTCCGCCTGTCGATGCTGTTGGCCAAGCCGGTGGAGCAACTGCCGGCGGGCACCGGCACTTGCGCCGAGCTGCCGCACATCGCCCAATTGCTGCCGGTTGGCGATGGCGCGGCGTTGCTCAAGCGCCGTCCCGATGTGCGTCAGGCCGAACGTCAACTGGCCGCCGCCACCGCGAGGATCGGCGTGGCGACGGGCGCGCTTTACCCGGATATCAGTATTGGCGCCACGGTGGGGACCGTTGGCCTGCTCGAAAACCTTGGCCAGCCTGCGACCAACCGTTGGGGCTTTGGCCCCATGATCAGTTGGACAGTGCCGACCAACGGCGCCCGCGCGCGCGTTCACGAAGCCGAAGCCGCCACCCAGGGCGCCCTGGCGCACTTTGACGGCGTGGTGCTCAATGCCATCCGCGAAACCCAGACCGGCCTGGCGCAGTACACTGCGCAACTGCAACGCCGCGATGCATTGGCAGAAGCCGGCGAATCGGCCAAGGAAGCAGCAGGGCAGACCCACCGCTTCTTCCAGGCCGGCCGCGCGTCGTTCCTGGCCGACCTGCAAGCCACCCGCACCTACACCGATGTGCGCGCGCAACTGGCGGCGGCCAACACCCAGGTTGCCATGAGCCAGATCGATTTGTTCCTGGCCCTGGGCGGCGGTTGGGAAAGCGGACGAACGCAAGCGTCACAACCCAGCAAACCCTGAGCGAATAGCTATGCTTTGACAGGCGGACCGCCGCGACGATCCGCCTGTCACTGCTCGCGTTTGCTCATGGGGATTCCAATAATGAAAAACCCTTATGCTCCCGCTTTCTGGTGCGTGTGTTTCGCACTGGTGTTGTTATCGGCGACCTATTTCTACGGCGTGATGCTCGCCCATCAGCTCGACAAGGCGATGGTGTTTCTCGACAGTGCCTGCCTGGTGATCGGCACCCTGTCCATTGGCGTAGTGGCGTGGGCCTCTTACCAGAATCAACGGGTGAAGAAAAAACTCCTCGAACAAGGCAAGACCCGCGTGGCGATCTGGGACACCAAGGTCGCCCTGCGCCGGGTCGAGACCGTGTTCGACCGCTATTTCTGGGGCAGCTATTGGCAGCCGGGGCGGACCTTCCAGGAAGTCATGGGTGACCTCACTGGCACGCCTCTGGAGAAAAGCCTCGAAGTCCTGAAAAAACAGTGCGTGGCACTTGATCAGCAGGTCGCTGACGGTAGGCACTGGCTGAACAACGCGCGGGAACTGTCCGACGTTGCCACGCAAATGGCCCGCGAGCGCTATCGGCTGGACTTCTGCGACCCCAAGTCGGACACCCCCGGCAATGCGGTCATACACCGCGAGTTTGAGGTGCTGGTGTACACCTGGACGGCGCGCTTGAAGAGCTTCGACCACCAACTCGATGAAATTGAGCTGGAGTACTCCTGACGTAGCAGTGGTCGAGTAGAACGAGGCCGCGTTCGAGGACGAAGTCCTCGTAAAGCCAGCACTTATGGTTTCTGATAAACCAGGTTGCCCGGTTTTACGACTGCTTCGCAGCCGAACGCGGCCTCGCTGCGCTCGACCGCTGCTACGGTGCCTATGCTAATCTTCCCCCGTTTTCGGCGGGCTTGAGCCAACCCCCTCAGGGTTCAAGGAAGACCGCCCACTTCTCACAGGATTTGATCAGGTCACTTCATGAATAAGCCAGCCGTTGTTCTTTTGGGTTTCGTTGTCGCCGTTGGCGTCGTCAGTGCAGGCGGTGCCTGGTACACCGGTAAGCAGCTGGAGCCCGTGCTGCAGACGGCGGTGCAGGACGCCAACAAGGAACTGCAACGTTCCATGGCCGGCGTCGACGGCACTGTTGCCCTGGAGCTGGTGTCCTTGGACCGTGGCCTGTTCAGCAGCACCGCGCACTATCGCCTCAAGGGCCAGGGCTCGTTCTTCGGAGAGCAGAATCCGAACCCCGAGCTGCTGATTGTCGACCATATCGAACACGGCCCGCTGCCGTTCTCGCGCCTGGTATCGCTGAAATGGCTACCGGTCATGGCTACCAGTCACTACGAGCTGGAAAAGAACGCCACCACTGAGAAATGGTTCGCCGCCGCCAAAGACGTGTCACCGCTCAAAGGCGTGGCCAATATCGGCTACAGCCGTTCGGTGAGCGGTAATCTCGAACTGCTGCCGCTGACGTTCAAGGACGAGACGGCTTCGGTGAACTTCTCTGGCCTCAACCTGGATTTCGACAGCACCGCCGAGGGTAAGAAGGTCAAGGTCGACGGCTACATGAACAGCCTCAAACTGGCTGTGGTCGATGCCAATGGCGCACCCTTCGACGCTGAATTCGCCGGCCTGACCGTGGCCAGCAACCTGGAGAAATCCACCTTCGGCTTCTACACCGGGCAGAACACGATAGAGCTGACCGACACCAAGCTCACCTTCGGCCCACAGAAAGCCGTAATGACCCTCAAGGGTTTCGAGCAGAAAGATACCAGCGAAGTCAAAGACAACAACATGGCCGGCCGCGTCGACTACAAGATCGACGAGATCGGCTATCAGGGCAAACCCGTGGGTTCCGCCGCCATGGCCCTGAGCGTGAAAAACATCGATGTGCCCTCTGGCCTGCTGCTGACCAAGCTGTATCAGGACAAGATGCAACCGGTGCAAGCCGCTGCTGCCGCCGGCCAACCGGTGCCGGAGCTGCAACTGACTGAGGCTGAGCAGGCCCTGGCTGAAGCCAACGTCGACCAGTTGCTGGCCGCCAAGCCACACGTGGCGCTGGAAAACCTGTCGCTGAAAACCACCCACGGTGAAAGCAAGTTCAACCTGGTGCTGGACCTGGCCAAGCCGACCTCCATGGAATTGCCGCCGGTTGAGTTGGGCAAGCAAATGGTCGCGCTGCTGGACGCCAACCTGACCCTGTCCAAGCCAATGATCGCCGACGTTGCCGCCCTGCAAGCGCAGCTTGGTGGTGTGACCGATCCTAAAGCCATCGAGCAGCAATCCCAGATGGCCAGCGAAATGGTCAGCGGCATGGCCGTTGGCACACAACTGGCGACCCTGGTGGGCAGCGACGTGGTGTCCAAGCTGCATTACGCCAACAATGAAGTGACCTTCAACGGCCAGAAGATGACCGTCGAGCAGTTCATTGGCTTTGTGATGTCCAAGGTTGGCTCAGTGAGCGGCGCCCGATAAGCCTCGGGGCCGCGCAAAGCGGCCCGATTGAAATGCAATCAAACTGTGGGAGCGGGCTTGCTCGCGAAGGCGGTGTACCAGTCACTCTAGATGTTGACTGACACATCGCCTTCGCGAGCAAGCCCGCTCCCACATTTGGTTTGTGGCACTGGTCAGGCAATTCTGAACAATTGTTCTGAATCTCCCTCCCCCTTTCTCCGCTAAGGGATAGTTCATACAGGAAAGCTAGGTCGGGTCACGAGACGCCGACACCCTGATGCAAATCGCTCAGGACCACCTATCGCTACAGCTTTCCGTGTGTAAGGAAGCTCACGATATGCTGCGAAACCTCCCACTCAGTGCCTCAGGCCGGTTACGGCTGCTCATCGGGGTAACCTTGTGCAGCCAGTTGCTGATGCCCACCTTTGCCATGGCCGACCCGGCCTACGACGCCCTGATCATCCAGGCGCGCAACGGCAACTTCACACCCGCCCTGACTCAACTGCGCCAATTGCCGGCCGAGCGCCAGACGCCAGGCCAGATCAGCGACCACTTGGTGATCGCTGGCTGGGCCGGACAGGGTGCCGAAGTGCTGAAGGTGTACGAGGCACAGGGTCAGCATCGCAACTTGACCGCCCAGGCGCTGGCCACGGTTGCGCGAACCTATCGCAACCAGAAGCAGTGGGCGCAGGCCGAGGCGGTCTATCGCAAAGCGCTGTTGCGTGAACCGAACAATGTCGACCTGCAACTGGGCCTGGCCCTTACCCAGGCCGACGGCGGCAAAGTCAGCGAAGCGGTGCAACGCACACGCGCTCTGGTGGCGGCCAAGCCGGATGATCCCAATCGGCGCATGGCCCTGGGCTACGCACTGACTCGTGCGGGTTCGAACTACGACGCCCTGTTTGAATTCGACCAGGCTTTTATCCGCGCCGGCGACAAGCCCGAAGTCGCCCGCGAATACCTCGTTGCCCTGCAAAAGGCCCGTCTGCCGGAAGCCGCCTTGCGCTTGTCGGCCCAGCGCCCGGGGCTGGTCGACCCTGTGACCCAGCGTCGCCTCGAAGGCGACCTGGCCGCCGAGCGCGTACGCATGGCCGAGTTCGCCACGCGTACCGAGAAAGAACGCTTTGTGATCGCCGACCGCGCGCTCGCGGACTACGACAGACTGCTCGCCCGCTGGGCCCCCGACGCCAGCGCCCAGGGCGACGTGATGATTTGGCGCATCGACCGCCTCGGCGCGCTCAAGGCCCGGGCGCGCACCGCCGAGGTCATTCGCGAGTACGAAGCCCTCAAGGCTGAAGGCGTGCAATTGCCGACCTACGCCTTGCGCTGGGTCGCTGCCGCCTACCTCGACCAGCGCCTGCCGGAAAAGGCCGCCCCGCTGTATCGCCAGGCGGTGACCGCTGCGGATGCCGACCCAGGCGATCATGTCAAAGACAGTTCCGCCCTGTTCTACGCCTTGCTGGAAAACGACCAGGTGGCAGAGGCGCGCGCGGTCGCCGACAACCTGGCCCGCACCGAGAAGCCCCGCGTTGAGCTCAAGGGCCTGCCCATCGGCAACCCCAACGACGAGTGGATGGACGCCCAGCAGTTGGCGGCCCAGGCCGGAACCTATGGCGATGACCTGGAGACCAGCGAAGAAAGCCTGGAAACCTTGGGCAACAAAGCCCCAGGCAGCATCGGCGTGCGTTTGGCGCAGGCCGAGATGTACCGTGCCCGCGAATGGCCAAGACGCGCCGAAGCGTCACTCAAGGAAACCGAAAACCAGAGCCCGCGCGACATCGGCGTGGAAATGTCCCAGGGCTTCACCGCGCTGGACCTGCAGGAGTGGCGCCAGCTCGACCTGCTTGCCGATGACGTGGTCGCCCGCGCCCCGGAAAACCGCCAGGTCCAGCGCCTCGATCGCCTGCGCAAAGTGCACGACATGGCCGAAGTCCGCGTCGAGGCCTACACGGGTAAAAGCTACGGTGGTAGCAATAACGCAGACGCCGGCGCGATCAGGGGCAGCCGCGACTGGGGCATTGAGACCGTGATCTACACGCCGCCCATCGACGAAGACTGGCGCCTGTTCACCGGTGCCGGCTACGGCACCGCCGACTTTACCGAAGGCAGCGGCCATCACCGTTGGCAGCGCGTGGGCGTGGAGCGGCGTACCCGTGACATGACCCTCGAAGCCGAAGTCTCCAACCACTCCTACGGCTTTGGCTCCAAGCAAGGCGCGCGCGTAGCGGTTGCCCGCGACATCAATGACCATTGGCAATACGGCGGCAGCCTCGACTACCTCACGGCGACCACGCCGTTGCGGGCGCTCAATACCGATATTACGGCCAATGGCGGCAGCGGTTTCATCCGCTGGCGCGCGAATGAAAGCCGCGAATGGAAACTGACCGTCAGCCCGTCGCATTTCAGCGATGGCAACGATCGCCTCGAAGCCTTGCTCGCCGGCCGCGAAGGCATCTACAGCTCGCCCAAGGTGCAAGTGGAGTTAGGCCTGGAAGTCAGTGCCAGCCGCAACAGCAAGGAAGACACGCTGTACTTCAACCCGAAGTCGGACTTCGGCGTGATGCCCACCGTCAACGTCAACCATGTGCTTTATCACCGTTACGAGACCCAGTGGAGTCAGCAGTTCCAGGTCGGCGCGGGCACTTATCGCCAGCAGGATTACTCCAGCGGCGGTGTCGGCTTGATCGGTTACGGCCAGCGCATTCGCTGGAACGACGTCCTGGAAGCCGGCGCCAACCTGAGCCTGGTCAGCCGAACGTATGACGGTGATCGCGAACGCGATCTGCGCCTGCTCGTCGACCTCACTTACCGTTTTTAAAAGAGCCTGATCATGACCCTCCTCAGCCGTTATCTGCTGGTCCTGGGCGTATTGCTGGCCAGCGCCTGCGCCCAGCAACCCGCGCCATTCACGCCACCCGCCGAGCGCCCGACACAGGCCAACGAAGCGCCGTGGCCGAAAAACTATTTCCTGGGCATTGCCTACCACGACGTCAATGACACCGATCCCGATCAGGCGGTGGTGGCGGTGCGCACCGAGCGTTTGATCGATCAGTTGGCCTGGCTGCGCGAGAACGGCTACCAGGCGGTCAGCGTGGACCAGATCCTCGCCGCTCGCCGGGGTGGGCCGGCCTTGCCGCCCAAGGCCGTCATGCTCAGCTTCGACGACGGTTATTCCAGCTTCTACACCCGCGTGATGCCGATTCTGCGCGCCTATAACTGGCCAGCAGTGCTCGCGCCGGTCGGCTCCTGGATCGATACGCCGCTGAACCAGCCGGTGGACTTCGCCGGTCTGCCACGGCCACGCGGCGAGTTCCTGACCTGGCAGCAGATCCGTGAAGTGTCGCGCTCCGGCCTGGTGGAAATCGCCGCCCACACCGACGCCAATCACAAGGGCATTCTGGCTAACCCCCAGGGCAACCTGGAACCGGCCGCCACCACGCGGCGCTTCGATCCGGCGACCAATCGCTATGAAACCGAGGCACAGTTCCAGGCGCGGATGCGGGCTGACGTGGTCGCGATCTCGAACAAGATTCGCGCCGTTACCGGCAAGGCGCCTCGGGTGTGGGTATGGCCCTATGGCGCCGCCGACGGCACCACGCTCGCGGTTGTGGACGAGCAGGGTTACAAGATGGCGCTCACGCTGGACGACGGCCTCGACGACTCGAACAAATTGATGAGCAGCCCGCGCTTTCTGGTTGCCTCCGATCCGGACGGCGAGCACTTCGCCAGCAGCATCGTTTCGGTGCAGGCCAAGGCGCCGATGCGCGTCGTGCATGTGGACCTGGACCACGTCTACGACCCCGACCCGGCGCAACAGGCGCGTAACCTCGATGTACTGGTACAGCGTGTAGTGGACATGGGCTCGCCGACAGTATTCCTGCAAGCCTACGCCGACCCCACGGGTGACGGCCTGGTGCGTTCGCTGTACTTCCCCAACCGCCATCTGCCGATGCGCGCCGACCTGTTCAACCGGGTCGCCTGGCAGTTGCATACCCGGGCTCGTGCCAGCGTTTTTGCGTGGATGCCGGTACTGAGTTTCGACCTCGATTCCAAGTTGCCTCGCGTGACACGTTGGGACCCGCAAACCGGCAAGGTGGGCACCGATCCGGATGATTACAAGCGCCTGTCGCCGTTCGATCCAAAAGTGCGGCAGATGATCGGCGAGATCTACCAGGACCTGGCGAGCTCCGGTAACAGTGGTGTCGACGGCGTGCTGTACCACGACGATGCCAAGCTGAGCGACTTTGAAGACGCCAGCCCCGCAGCACTCAAGGCCTACGCCGCCCAGGGCCTGCCGGACAACATCGCCGCCCTGCGTGCCGACCCTGTCGTGATGCAGCGCTGGACCCGCTTCAAGAGCCGCTACCTGATCGACTTCACCAACGAGTTGACCGCCAAGTTCCGCGCCATCCGTGGCCCGCAGATACTGACGGCGCGCAATATCTTTGCCGAGCCGATGCTCAACCCCGGCAGCGAAGCCTGGTTCGCGCAGAACCTTGACGATTTCCTCCAGACCTACGACTGGACCGCGCCAATGGCCATGCCGCTGATGGAAGGCCAGGCATTGAATAACGCCGACGCCTGGCTGGAAAAACTGGTGGCCACGGTCAAGCGGCGCCCCGGCGCGCTGGAGCGCACCGTGTTCGAGCTGCAAGCCAAAGACTGGCGCACCGAGGCCGCGCCGGATATCAGCGGTGAGCAGCTGGCGCACTGGATGAGCGTGCTCAAGCGCCAGGGTGTCACGAGTTTCGGTTACTACCCGGACAACTTCCTGGAAAACTCCCCGGACCTGAAGACTGTGCGTCCGGCCCTTTCCAACCAATGGAACCCTTGACCATGTTCGACAGAATCCTGGCTTTATTCGTGCTGGCATTGGTATTGGGTGTGCCTCTGGGCCTGATCTTCCTGGTCACCGGGCAGTTCCTGATGGACTTTGTGTTTTTCTACCCGCTGTTCATGTCGGCATTGTGGATTGCAGGCGGTTTGTATTTCTGGCTGCACTGGGAGCGCCACTGGCCCTGGAAAGAGGACACGCCGGCGCCGACACTGGCTGGCAACCCGCTGATCTCGATCATCATCCCTTGCTACAACGAAGGGGAGAACGTCGCCGACACCATGGAGGCCGCGCTGGCCCAGGTGTACCCGAACATTGAAGTGATCGCCGTCAACGACGGTTCCTCGGATAACACCGCAGCCGTACTGGATGCCCTGGCCTTGCAGCATCCACGCTTGCGCGTGCTGCACCTGGCGCAGAACCAGGGCAAGGCGGTGGCCTTGCGCATGGGCGCCGTTGCCGCGCGCAGCGAATACCTGGTGTGCATTGACGGCGATGCGCTGTTGGATAAAAACGCGGCTGCCTATTTGGTCGCGCCGATGCTCGACAACCCGCGCCTGGGCGCCGTGACCGGCAACCCACGCATCCGCACACGTTCAACCCTGATCGGCCGGGTGCAGGTCGGCGAGTTCTCTTCGATCATCGGCTTGATCAAGCGCACGCAACGGGTAATCGGTCGAATCTTCACGGTGTCCGGTGTAGTGGTGGCGTTCCGTAAAAAGGCGCTGGACCGCATCGACTACTGGAGCAACGACATGATCACCGAAGACATCGATGTCAGTTGGAAGCTGCAACTCGATCACTGGAGCATCTTCTACGAGCCCCGTGCCCTGTGCTGGATCCTCATGCCCGAAACCGTCGGCGGCCTGTGGAAACAGCGCCTGCGCTGGGCCCAGGGCGGCGCCGAAGTGCTGTTCAAGAACATCCGCGGCATTTGGCAATGGCGTCATCGCTACCTGTGGCCACTGCTGTTCGAATACTGCTTGTCCACCGGCTGGGCCTTCACCTTTTTGCTGTCGGTCATCTTCTGGGGCGTGGGCAAATTCATCCCGCTGCCACAAGCGATTACTGTCGAGTCGTTGATGCCGCCGGCGTTTACCGGGTTGGTGTTGGCGATGGTGTGCCTGTTGCAGTTTGCGGTGAGCATCCTGATTGACCGCCGCTACGAGAAAGACCTGTGGAAAACCCTGTTCTGGACGGTGTGGTACCCGATGGTGTTCTGGCTAGTCAGCCTGTTTACCACCCTGGTCAGTTTTCCAAAAGTGCTGTTCAACCAGCATCAGAAGCGTGCGCGCTGGGTCAGCCCGGACCGTGGTATCAAACCGCTCGAAAATGAGGAGGCGTCATCATGAAACTGGTCAGAACCCGCCAACGTTCCGTGATGTGGGTCATCGATGCGCTGTTGACCCTGATGGCCTGGGCCGGCTTGATCTGGTTGTTGGCACGTGGGATTACCTCGATGCTCGATACCCATGGCGGTCCTCGATTCGAGGCGCCGATATTTGCCGCGCTCAATACCCTGCAAATCTACCTGTGGATCGCCCTGCTCAACGCCGTCATCCTGATCAGTTGGGCGCGCCACCAACAACGCCGAGGTCGCAAGTTTGCCCAGCGCCGGGCCGAGGCCAAGGCGCTTACTGACAAAAACCTGAGCGAGAGCTTCAGTCTCGGCGAAGGTGACCTTGAGCAGCTGCGTCGGCCTGGGGTGTTGGTGATCCATAACGACGAGGAAGGCGGTGTCGCGCAGGTGAAATCCCATGTCTCCCGTGAGGTAGAAAAACCGGGGTTGATCCTGGTGCCAGGCAAGGATCAGAACAAAGGCGCCAGCTAAGAAGAACGCTGGAAAATCGTTCCCATGCAACGTGGGAACGATGTTGGTAAATACCGATAAGTGGGATCCAATTCACAAAACCTCCGAGAACTTTTCTGCCTTTTTCGGTACTAACTTATCTCGGTAAGAACTTGATGGCCAACTAGTGGCAACTATTAAGTTCTCCGACGAAATCGTCATCAATACAGCTGCCGCTTGTCGGAATATAACTTCCAGCAATAAGCCGTATGCCTGTTTGATAATTTTTAATTGTTAATAATCAACAGGTTGCGCGAGCATCTTGCACGCTTATTCAACGTGCTCGGTTCTTTAAGTGAGCGGAAATTCGATGTTAGTTTGCCGCCCTTTGATTTTCGACGGATTGAACATGTCTTTGTTATTACCACGGACTCGGTATCTGCTATGCACTTTCATGCTCGCTTATCTGAGCCTGAACAGCGCCACAGCCGCCCCTACGCCAGGGGATCAGGACCTGATTCGCGACCGCCAGAACCGCCTCTTGGAAGAGCAGCGTCGGCGCCTGGATGAACTCCAGGACTTGCCCGGCAAAGGCGATCAGTCCCAGGCCCCGGCCACACCCGCCGACACCCGTTGCTTCCCGATCAAAGACATCGAACTCAAGGGCGCCGACAGCCTCTCCGTCGGCGACCGCACCCTCCTGCTCAAACCTTATATCGGCCAGTGCCTGGGCGTTCCACAGCTCAATGAGCTGCTCAAGGTCATCACCGACTATTACATCGCCAAAGGCCATGTCACCAGTCGTGCCTATTTGCCGCAGCAGGACCTTTCCAGCGGTCACCTGCAGGTGCTGGTGGTGGAAGGCAAGCTCGAAGGCTTGAAGGGCGCGCAAGGCAGCAACCTGACCGACCGCGAGCTGGCCATGGCGTTTCCCGGCAACATCGGCGGAGCCCTCAACCTGCGGGAAATCGAGCAACTGGTCGACCAGCTCAGCCGTTTGCCCTCCAAGCAGGCGCAAATGGAGCTGACCCCTGGCAGCCAGATCGGCGGCAGTGAAGTACGGGTCAAGAACGTCCCGCAAAAGCCCTGGCGCGCCAGCCTGTCGCGCAACAACGACGGCCAGAAGAGCACCGGCGAACAACAATGGGGCGCCGGCCTGGAATGGGACAGCCCACTGGGCCTGGCCGATCAGCTGATTTTGCGCGGTGGCCACGACGCCATCAGCGACCATCAGAAAACCTCCAACAGCAGCATGTTCTATTACAACGTGCCGTGGGGCTGGTGGAATTTCAGTTACACCTACAGCGAGAGCGAATACCGCACCTTCCTCATGCTGGACGATTTGAAGGTCAAGCAGAACGGCGACAGCCAGAACCATCAACTGCGTGCCGAGCGGGTGATCCATCGTGACGAGGTGAGCAAGACGTCGGTCAACGTCGGCCTGACTCACCTGCGCACCAACAACTACCTGCTCGATTCGCGGCTGGCGACCAGCAGCAACCGCCTCAGCGAATTTCAGGTCGGCATCACCCACGGTCGACGCATCGGCAATGCCTTCGTCAACCTGGACGTGGGCATGCAAAACGGCATTGGCGCCTTTGACGCGCAAAGCGACCAGCAGGGGCGCGATGCCAACGGCAACCTCACGGCGACCCCGCGCTATCGCAAATACACCGCCACGATGAGCTACCTGCAGCCCTTTACTTTGTGGGGCGAGTCGCTGAGTTTTTCCAGCCTCGCCACCGGGCAGCGCAGTGAAGACGTGCTGTACCCGGCGCAACGCATGAGCCTGGGTGGTTCTTACTCGGTGCGCGGCTTCAAGGACCAGCAACTGAACGGCGACAGCGGTGGTTACTGGCGCAACGAAGTGCGCTGGGCGCGCCCGGTCACCCTCGACTGGATGCGCCCGGCCTTCGCCGAATACGGCGCCAGCGTCGGTTATGACCAGGGCGTAATCAGCAACGATCGCTACAACGACGACGAGCATGGTCGCGTCTCGAGTAACTCTTTGGAGTTGTTCGCGCGCGGTAAAAACGTCAGCGCCAGCGTGACCGTTGCCCATTCCCTGGAGCGACCTGGCGTGGTGACCGAGCGCGAAGCGCCGATCTATTTCCGCCTGGATTTCTTCCTGTAATCAACACCGCTGCCTTGAGATTTTGAATATGGATGCTCGCCCTGCTACCGCCCTGAAAAGCCTGACCCAACGCGGCCTGGCACTGATCCTGGCCAACGCGCTGTTCTGGCAGCCGCTGCTGGCCCAGGCCGACGGCATCGCGGTCAGCGGCCCGGGCACTACGCTCGGCCAGGCAGGCAACGGCGTGCCGGTGGTGAACATCGCCACGCCCAATGGCAGCGGCCTGTCCCATAACCAGTTCAAGGACTACAACGTCGGCCCCAATGGCGTGATTCTCAACAACGCCACGGGCGCGGTGCAGAGCACCCAACTGGGCGGGATCATTGTCGGCAACCCGAACCTCAAGGGTGGCGCGGCGAACGTCATCCTCAACGAAGTCAACGGCGGCAGCCCCAGCCAGTTGCGCGGCTACACCGAAGTGGCGGGGCAGTCGGCCAAAGTCATCGTGGCCAACCCTTACGGCATCAGTTGCAACGGCTGTGGGTTCATCAACACGCCCAATGTCACCCTGACCACGGGTAAACCGGTCATCGACAAAGTCGGTCGCCTGGACCATTACCAGGTCGATGGGGGCGCGGTGACCATCGACGGCCAGGGCTTGAATGCCAGCAACGTCGACCGTTTCGAGATCATCACCCGCACCGCCAAGATCAATGCAAAGATCAACGCGCGTCAGCTCACCGTGATTGCCGGGCGCAACGACGTCGATGCCCAAAGCTTGAACACCACCACGCGGGCCGACGACGGCAGCGCCAAGCCGGAACTGGCCATCGACTCCTCGGCCCTGGGCGGCATGTACGCCGGCGCCATCAAGCTGGTGGGCACTGAAGCCGGCGTGGGCGTGAAGCTCGACGGCACCTTGGCCGCCAGTGGCGGCGATATTCAACTCGACGCCAACGGCCACTTGAGCATGGCCCAGGCGGCCGCCAGCGGCGCGATTGATATCAAGGCCGCGAGCCTGGAGACCAAGGGCGCGGTCTACGCCGGCACCCGCCTCAAGGCGCAGACGACCAAGGGCACGCTGAAAAACAGCAAGACCCTCGCCGCGCGCGACAGCATCACCCTGGCCAGCAACGGCCAACTGACCAACACCGGCATCATCGAAGCTGGGGTCAACGCCGACAACACCCGCAACGCCGTTGGCGACGTCACGCTCGACAGCCAGAACATCAGCAACACTGGCACGGTGATCGCCAATCGCACCCTCACCGCCACCGCCACCCACGTAGATAACCAGAGCGGCACACTGAGCGCCAGGCAGGCGCTGAACATCACCGCCGACAGCGTCGATAACCGCAACAAAGGCCAACTGCTCAGCGACGGTGCGCAAACCCTCACTGTCAGCGGCCTGCTGGACAACAGCCAGGGCGGCATCATCGACAGCACCGGCGCGTTTACCCTGCACGGCAACCGCCTCGACAACAGCGCCGGCAGCCTCACCGGTGGCGGCTCGATCACCGTGGACCTGCTCGGCGACCTGATCAACCGCAACGGCAAGCTGGCGAGTGTCGGGCCGCTGCTGGTGCAACGCGCCGCCCACATCGACAACCAGGGCGGCAAGCTCGCCAGCCAGGGCCTGCTGACGCTGTTCGCCAACAGCATCGATAACCAGAACAAAGGCACCCTGGCCGCCAACGGCGGGGTGGCAATCACCACGACAGGCCTGTTGCAGAATGGCGCCGACGGCTTGATCCACAGCGAGCAGGGCGGCCTGAACATCACCGCCGGTATGCTCGATAACAACGGTGGGCGCATCGCCGCCAAAGCCGGTAATGCAGTGGTTGACGCGATCAACTTCAATAACGGCAACGGCACACTGTTCGCCGGCAGCGCTGTGAGTCTTACCGGCTTGAATGTCGACAACGGCGGCGAGATCGCCGGCAACCGCATCGACGTCAACCTGGACGGCGCCCTGACCAACCGTGGCCTGATCGAAAGCGCCACGGCCCTTGATGTCGACACCGTCGGCCTGAACAACAGCGGCCAGATGCGTGCCCTGGGCACCGCAGGCAAAACCCGCTACGCCATCGGTGGCCTGCTGAACAACAGCGGCAGCCTGGAAACCGCCAACGACCAATTGAGCCTCGCGGCAAACACCTTCCAGAACACCGGCGGCAAGGTGGTGCACGTGGGTACCGGTACGCTCGACCTGAGCGGCATCAGCCTGGATGACGTCGGCGGCAGCCTGGTCACCAACGGCGACCTGACCCTCGACAAAACCGACTGGACCAACAGCACCGCGATCCAGGCCGGGCGCCTGACCGTCAACGTCGACAACCTGAAACAGACCGCCACCGGCCAATTGCTCGGCACGCGTAGCCTGGTCGGCAAAGGCCTGGACTGGAGCGTCGGCGGCGCCGTCGCCAGCCAGGGCAGCGTCGACCTGACCGTGGACAACCTGCTCAACGACCACGGCCTGATTTTCAGCGGCGGCGACATGAATCTGCGCGTGGACCGCCTGAAAAACCTCGGTGCCACGATTTACGCCATGGGCAACCTGCGCGTCGACCGCGATGGGCAGGGCGCGGCCGCCACCAGCATCATCAACAGTTCGGGCACGATCGAAAGCGAGCGCAACCTTATCCTGGCCGCCAGCACGATCGACAACATCCGCACCGTGCTCAACACCCACTCCGGCATCTACACCGCCTCTATTACCCCCACGGCCTGTATCGAGGGCGTGACCGGTGGCGACTGCGACGGCGGCAAACAGAACCGTCCGTTCCAGATCAGCGTGCGTGACCACTTTATTGTCAGCGACGCCACGCCCGCTTCCAGCATCACCTCGAGCGGCGACATGCTGTTGAGCGGCGGCAACCTGCTCAACAGCAGCAGTAGCATTGCCGCCGGCGGCGCCATGACCGTGCGTGTCAACCAACTGAGCAACGTCGGCCTGGTGACCCACGACACCCAGTACGACCGTATCTTTACCTCGGCGCGTGAGCGCAAGCCGGGCGGCTGGTACCGCGAGGCGGCGGCGTTCACCCAGCGCTATGCGGCGGGCCAGAACATGGACGGTGTCGAAGCCGGCCTGGCCTCGTTCATCGGCAAGATGGAAAGCGAAAAGACAGCCCTGCGCAAAACCACCCAATTGATGGTGCCGGACCAAAGCTACGCCGCCGTGATCCAGGCCGGCGGCGCCGTTGACCTGAAGGCCCAGGACGGCATCGATAACAGTGTCGTAAACCGCGGCTACACCTACGTCGGCAGTGGTGCCAACACCACCAAGCCGGGCTTCTCGACCGAGGTGAAACTCAACGCGCAGCTGCCGCCGGACCTCGCCCAGCAACAGGTCAACCCACTGGGCCTGCCGGGCTTCGACCTGCCCACCGGGCCAAACGGCCTGTTCCACCTCAACGACGGCAAAGGTGCGACCGGCCTGCCCACCAGCCAGTTCGCGGCCAGCCCGCACAAATACCTGATCGAAACCAACCCGCTGTTTACCGACATGCGTCAGTTCCTGGGCTCGGACTACATGCTGACCCGGCTCGGCTACGACCCCGAGACGGCACAACGTCGTCTCGGTGATGGCTTCTACGAACAGCGCCTGATCCAGCAAGCCGTCCTCGCACGCACCGGCCAGCGTTTCATCGACGGCCAGACCAGCGACGCCGACCTGTTCAAGCACCTGATGGACAACGCCATCAGCAGCAAAACCGCGCTCAACCTGTCAGTGGGCGTCAGCCTCACCGCCGAACAGGTCGCGGCCCTGACCCACGACATCGTGTGGCTGGAAAACACCACCGTCGCCGGCCAACAAGTGCTGGTGCCGGTGCTGTACCTGGCCCAGGCAAACAACCGCCTGGCGCCCAATGGCGCGCTGATTTCCGGCAGTGACGTGAGCCTGATCACTGGCCGCAACCTCAATAACGCCGGCACCCTGCGCGCCACCGGCAGCCTGCTGGCCAACGTCGGCGGCAACCTTGCCAACAGCGGTTTGATGCAAGCCGGCGGTCGCCTCGACGTGCTGGCCGGCAACACCCTGAGCAACCGTGCGGGCGGTGTGATCAGCGCGGGCAACGTCAACCTCGCGGCGGGCGCCGACCTGCTCAATGAACGCAGCGTCACTACCCACGAAAGCGCCAGCAGCTACCGCACCGAACGCAGCGACTTCGTCGACAGCGCCGCGCGCATCGAATCGGCCAACGATCTGGCGCTGAAAGCCGGGGGCAACATCAACAACATCGGCGGCGTGCTCAAGAGCGGCGCCGACATGGCCGTCCAGGCCAAAGGCGACGTCAACATCACCGCCTCGAAGAGCCTCGACAGCGGCGCCATCGGCACCCGTTCGAACTTCACCACCATCGCCCAGCAAGGCTCCGTGGTGGAAGCCGGCCGCGACCTGCACGTGATTGGCGGGCGCGACATCAGCGCCGTGGCCAGCCAGGTCAATGCCAAACGCGACGTCAACCTGATTGCCACCCGCGACCTCAACGCCATCGCGGCAGCCAACGAACAGCATTCGACCTACAACTCGAAAAAGATCAAAAGCATCGAAGACCACGTGCAGCAAGTGTCCAGCGTGATCAAGGCCGGCGGCGACGCCACCCTGAGCGCCGGGCAGAACCTGCAACTAGTGGCCAGCCAGGTCAACGCCGGCAACGAGGCGTACCTGGTCTCCGGCAAAAACCTCGAGCTCAAAGCCGCTGCAAACCAGGACTACAGCTTCTACAGCAAGACCAAGAAAACCTCGCAGGGTAAGAAATTCCGCCTCGATGAAACCGACGCCGTGAACAACGTCGGCAGCCTCGTCAGCGCGGGCACAAACAGCACCGTCGTGGCCGGTGAAAACCTGTTGCTGGCTGGCAGCTCAGTCACAGCCGAAAAAGGTGCGACGCAATTGGTCGCGGGCCAGGATGTGAGCATTCTCGCCGTCAGCAACTCAGACAGTGCCCGCCACGAACGCAAGGAAAGCAAAAGCAGCTGGGGCGGCCTCAAGTCGAGCAAAGTCCAGGACAAAGTCGACGAAAAACGCACCACCGCCCTGGGCAGCATGGTCTCCGGCGAAACCGTCACCGTCGCCGCCAAGCGTGATGCCACTGTCACCGGTTCCAACCTGGTCAGTACCGGCGACCTCGCCGTACAAGCCGGCCGCGACCTGACCATAGACGCGGCGCAAAACACCTTCGCCCGCACCGACATGCACAAGGAGAAAAACCGCGACCTCACCGGCGTGCTGACCGGCAACAAGCTCGGTCTGGACGACATGACCGGCAACCAGAAGCTCTACATCAACAGCTCCAAGCACAACGGCACCGCCAATGAAATGACCTTGACCGGCAGCACGATTGGCTCGAGTGCGGGCAATGTGTCGTTGACGGCGGGGCGTGAGTTGAAGGTGGTGGCCAGTGATTTGGTGAGCACCAAGAACATGGAGTTGAGCGGGGCGAATGTCACCGTTACTTCGGGGATGGAGACGGCCAGTCAGACCAGTAAGGACAGTTCCAAGAGTTTGGCGGTAGGGCGGGTAATTGCGGGCTCGGTGGTGGACACCGCCACCAGCATGCGCGACGCCGTCAAAGCGGCCCGTAGTGCTGATGACCCACGCCTCAAGGCCGTCAAAATCGCCCAGGCAGCCCTCGCCGCCTACAACCTGAACGGCCAGGCTTCGGACGCCAATGCGCAAAGCTCCGGTTTCAAAAACAAAACCGGCGGCACGCCCGGCAACGGTTCGCTGATCAAAATCGGTACCGAACTGGCCAATAACCGCAGCAAGAACAGCAGCGAATTCAACAGCGCCACCGCCAAGCAGAGCACGCTCAACGCAGGGCAAGATTTGTCGATCGTCGCCACGGGCGCGGCGGCGGGGACTCAGGGTGATATCCAGATCATCGGCAGCCGCTTGAAAGCCGCCAACACCTTGTTGTTAGCCAAAAACGATGTGTTGATGCAAAGCGCACAGAACACCACCGACCGCAAAAACGAAGGATCGAAAACTAAAACCGCCATCGGCGCCAGCTTCAATATTGGCGAGCAAAATGGCTTCACCCTCGACCTCGGTGCGCAGGGTGCCAGGAACAATGGCAACGGTAACTCCGTTACTCAAGTCAACAGCACCCTCGATACCGGCAGCCTGTTGTTGCAAAGCGGTGGCGATACCACCCTCAAAGGTGCCCAGGTTCGCGCGGACAGGATCAAGGCGGATATTGGCGGCAACCTCACTATCATCTCCCTCCAGGACACCGAGTCGTCGCGCAGCAAACAGAACAGCGCAGGCTTTGGCGCGAGCATCTGCGTGCCACCGTTCTGCTACGGCTCCACCGTCGCGGCCTCGGCGAACCTTGCCGCCGCCAAGATGAACAGCGACTACAAGGGCGTGACTGATCAGAGCGGCTTGTATGCGGGCACGGGCGGCTACGACATCAATGTCGGCAAGACCACCACCCTGCAAGGCGCGGTGATTGCCAGCGAAGCCAGCGCTGAAAAGAACCGCCTCAGCACGGATCGGCTGATCGTCAGCGATATCAAGAATGTCAGCGAGATCAAGAGCCAGTCGGCGAGCATCTCGGTCTCCACCAGCAGCGGTGGTGGCACCTCGCCGGGCGGCGCCATCCCGATAGCACTCAAGGATAAAGATCACAGTTACACCCGTAGCGCGGTCAGCGACGGCACGATTGTGGTGCGCAATGCCGAAGGCGCCAATGATCTGGTGGGGCTGAACCGCGACACTGCCAATGCCAATCAGAAGCTCGACCGGCCTGATGAAAAGGCCATGCAGGAACGTATCGACCTGATCCAAAGCTCGGCGCAACTGGCCAGTGGGGTGATCAGTGCGGTAGGGAAGGCGAAGGCGGATGAGGCGAAAGCACTGGCCGATAAAGCCAAAACCCAGACCGAAACCGGTTCGCCGGACGCCGCTGGGACGGTACTCGCAGCGAATGCCGCTTATGCGGAAGCCAAGCGCTGGCAGGTTGGTGGCGACAAGAAGTTAATGGCTGACATTGCTACCGGGTTGATAGCAGCAGGGCTGGGTGGTGCGCCTGTCGGAACGACGGTTGGCATCGTTGCCAACACGGCCTCCAGCGATATCTTCAACAAAATTGGTGATTACGCCCACTCACGTGCGACTGATCCGAAAGCAGATGCGGCCACTCGGGCAGCTTGGGCTGAAGGCGGTGCGGCGCGTGTGATGTTGCATGCGCTGGCGGGCGCGGCTATGGGGTTGTCCAGTGGCAGTGTGCAGAGCAGCGCGTTGGGCGCGGGGGCTTCTGCGGCGCTGATGCCTTCCATTGAGCAAGTCCTCGCCGATGGGAGAATGAACGAAGCTGACCGAAAAAATGTGGTTTCGTTAATTGCAGCGGGGTTGGGTTCTACTCTCGGATCTGGAAGAGGTAGCCAGGGTGCGGTAGTTGCGGCTGGTACCGCGGTCGGCGTAGAAAAGTACAACCGGCAGTTGCACCCGGATGAGATCAAATTTGCGCTTGAGACCGATCGCGTCAAACGCTACGCGAGCGAAAAGGGCATTACGGATGATCAAGCCCGCACTGAACTGCTGCGTACAGCAGCGGCAATGGTCGACCGAGGCTGGAACAATGTCCTGGCCGTCAGCGATGGCAACACGGCAGAGGCAGCTAACTTTCTACGAACAGAGCTTTCCGAGTCGAAAAACACGAATCTGTTTCACGTCACCCTTGCTGATTACAACAATGAGACGCTGGGATTGAAGCGGTTGTTGGGGGACCGTGCTTTAGTCACGTCCGTGGTCGAGCATTTGCAATTGGTCGACCCATACAAGTTCAGGCGTGATCCCAACAATCAGGCTGCGATTCTGAACGCCAAGGGCGAGGGCAGTGCAGAGGGGTTCGTCAGCGCGGTAGAGTTCATCATGAGCCGCACATCGAAGTCTGCCCTGTGGGTCATGGATACGATCAATTGTCCCAGCTGTGGGGGGCGGCAGTTCATTGCAGGGCTCGAGGCTCTTCAGAACGCACCGGAAGCGATCGGGTTAAAAGGCGCGGTCGACACGTTACATATAATGCAAGGTTACGGGCTTGATGTGGTCCGGCAAAATGAGGCGCTCGCCACCTCGGCAGGCGTGGAGCTTGGTCTTGGAGGCGCTGGGCTTGTCGGGGCGGGCAGAGCCACGAACAGGCTGACCGGTGAGCTCGCGGAGGCGGTCGGCAAACGTTTTAACTTAGTCATCAATGAAGCCGCCGAACAGGCATTGATCAAGAGCGGAGGGCTGTTTGGTCGTGATGGCAAGCCTGTCATGGACCTTAGTGTGCTTACCCGGGAGCAAAAAGGCGTCATGGGTGATCTGTTCGGAGGCGATTCAGTTCAGAAAATTGTTCCCGACGGGCAAAAATTGGCGCGCGTCCCGGGTAATGGTGAAACGGGAGTGGACGATCTTTATAAGGTTAATCGTCCAGATGTTGACTTCGTCGTCATTGAGTACAAGTTTGTTGGCGACAACAAGAAGTCGGGGGCCTCGGGGCTAGGCAATACGTTGGATGGCAAGCAAGGTTCTACCGCATGGACTCTGGGTGGCGATCGCCTGGAGCGGGCAGTAGGGCAGGATCAGAGCCTGGATGTACAGGCAGCCGTGCGGATGAACCGCACCGAAACGTGGGTCGTAAGAACCCGGCCTGATGGTTCCACAGAAGTCGAGGTATTGGATGCGCTTGGCAAGGTCAAACCCACTGACACCTCTAAAATATTACCTTCCAAAAACCTGAACGGGGTTCTTCCATGATTCGCGCACCTTTGGGAGATAAACAGTATTGGGACATGCGTCAGGTAAAAGACCTGCAATGGATTGAGACGACCAGCCAAATGCTGGCAGAGCCATCTCCCAATCCCGAGTACGAACCGCAATTTGCATTCGATTTTGCGAAGCATAATTTGCGTGCAGCTATAAGGGTTTACTCAAGTGGCGGCCATGTGGCTGAGATGCAGACCTACTTTCCCCGGCTTTTGGACGCATGGGAACTCTCCAATGCTGCCTCCGACAAGATCTGTGCAGAAAACAATCTGCAGACCTGCCGAGACTGGACCTTTGAATTGGCGGATCTTAACCACTATATCTGGTGTTTCTGGTTAGTGAGCCTGGGGCTGGCGCTTGAGATTCCAGATGACCCGTGGCGCCGATTGGTTATTTTAATCGGCGAGGGTGGGCGGGACGTTCTGCTGGATCGAATCATTGCATCCCGCCAACCGGGGCGCGTGATTGGGGTTCAACTGCTGCATGTCAAACCCTACGCGAGACTGCTCAAGGCTATCGACGCGCCTCAGGCGAAACAAGCAGCGCTGTTGCGGGAGTTTGTAGAGCACTGGTACCTGGAGCTGAACCGGCGCGGTAAACATCAGCCCTGGTGGTACCTCTATGGTGACCCGGTTAAACACCCGCTTGAGATGGGCAGCTACTTCGGGCGTTGGTGCTTTGAGGCTGTTGCGGCGGTCAAAGCGTTCTCAATGGATGACAGAGCTTGTATCGGCCATGAACACTATCCCGGCGAACTGCTTCACCCCAGTGATGCCGTTTTTCCAGAGTTGGCTCAAGCAAAGAAAACGGGATGGCTCACCAAGTTGTTTGGAAGGGCAAATAAGTAGTTCTTGGCCGGCAATGGTAACTACTACGCATTGACCGAGGATAGAGCGAAGCGAATTGTTTCGCCTAATCAGTCCGCCTGAATTGAACGGGAATCGGGGTCAGACCACGTTTTCAGCGAAATCCATACAAGGGTTTAACTTTTTTGTGATGTTTCATTAACGTATATAACGGTTTTCGCTATTTATAACGACTTATGCTATTTAAAAATTTGATTTATTTTTTGAAATAATTATATTTCTTTGCTTTTGTTACGGGCGACTAAGCTGATCTCTTTCAGAAATCAGGGGGTTGTTATGGCTCGTCGTCCTCGGTTGTTGGTACCAGGTCTTCCGCTGCACATTATTCAGCGCGGAAATAATCGTTCGGTTTGTTTCTATTCAGAAGATGATTATATTTTTTATATCCGCCGCTTAACGCTCTTGTCGGAAACGCATGGCTGCAAAATTCACGCGTGGTGTCTCATGACGAATCACGTGCATTTATTACTGACTCCAACTACCCCTCTAAGTGCTTGTTCGTTAATGAAAGAGCTTGGTCAGCGTTATGTTCAAAATATAAATCGTGCTTATCAACGAACAGGAACTCTGTGGGAAGGTCGTTATCGTTCTTGTTTGGTGCAGCACGAAAGCTATTTGATGGCCTGTTATCGCTATATAGAAATGAATCCCGTCAGAGCGGGAATGGTGGATCATCCCGCTGAATATCGTTGGACGAGCTACCGAGCAAATGCACAGCTGGAACCTTCAGCACTTATAACGCCTCATGATTGTTATAAAGAATTGGGTGGTAATGTCGATCAGAGGGCTGAGGCGTATCGTCGTCTTTTCAAGGATGAGCTTGAGCAAGAAGTAATCGACCAAATCAGAGATGCTACAAATGGAAATTACGTATTCGGAACGGGAAGGTTTGCGTCGCAGATAGCACAAGCTTTGGGCAAGCGAACCGTTAGAGGATTCGCTGGCCGCCCAAAGCAATGACTTTCAAACGTCAATGGTTGTCTGACCCCTATTTTCTTTCATCGGTGCCGACTTAAAAACTCCAGGCCTGGCAAAGTTAGATCGTGAACTCGGTTAAAAATAGGCCTGAGGGACCTCGTAAAACAGCGGCTGAAAATGCGCTCATAACTGGCAGGGTCGAAGGCAAAATATTCAAATGGCCGCAATAATTCTGGAGGGTGTGGTGATGATTCCTTGGTGGTTGTTGCTCGAGCAAAAAGAGGGTGATGTGCTTGATACATCCGGAGTGGCACTTTCACTCATTGATGAGGGTGTTTATGGAACTTGTGATAATCAATTCTGCTTGGCCAACACCTTTAACGAGGATGGTCAGGACAAACTCCGATTAGTTTCTTTTTACTGGGCAGCCAGCGAAGCAGCGTTTCGTCGAGCCTATTTCAGAGAAGTTGAACGTGATGACATGGCTGTCAGTAGACCCCCTGCGGAATTGATACCAAAGACGGCATGCACGACCTATGGTCAAATCAAGCAAGCGTTGAAGGCCGCCGGGGACGTTATGGAACATGCCTCTTACCGCATAATGTCCGATCGTGCCTTTGTTCACAAAAGCCTTGAGACCGCGTCAGCAGTCTACTATTTTCGCTCGACAGACATATTGGATGGCGAGCTGCCCTATGCCATTTTGTGGAAATGTCGTGGGCTTGGTAACTATTAAAAACAGCAGTGAGTGAGGTGATTAATGGCAGACACTGGCGAAACGCTGGATAGGCTGCTGGACCGACGCGCTGCCGGATTTGCGGCATTTTCAAGGTGTCTGTTGCGGATGTCAGTGTCGGCGGCTCCTCACCCATAAGCCTTACACCGTTCTTTTCAAGGAAGATTCATGAAACCCGTAAAACTCTCCCTGCAAGCTTTCCTGATGTCCTGCCTGTTGGCCGGTTGGGGGCTTGTCTACGTGGGCCGTATCAAGTGGGCCATTTGGGTTGCCGCGCTGTTGTACGGCGGTGTGGTGCTGCTCGGCGTGTTCGGTCTGAGCGCCTCGCCCATCGGGCTGTACGTGTTGTGCGGCTGGATTATCGCGGTCAAGCTCAGCTCGGCAATCGTATCGGCAGTGTTGGCCCGTCGTTACAAAGGCCCGGCGGGCGTGCCGCGCAAACGGTTCCACGCGCTATACGTCGGCGTGTTGATCGTGATCACGTTCATTCTGTTGGAGGTCCTGCGGGGGCCGCTGATAGGGTTCAAGAACTACTACATTCCGACCGGTTCGATGGCGCCGACGGTGTCCGTGGGCGACTACATTGTGGCCGACCTCAAGGCCGGTGCGCCGAAGGTCGGCGATGTCGTGGTGTACCGTTGGAACGGCACCGAGGCGATCAAGCGCGTGGCGGGTGTCGGGGGAGATACGTTGGCCATCGTCAACGGCGAACTGATCCGCAACGGTGAAAACCTCGGCCTGTTTCATGCGCCGGCAGACCGTGTGAATGGGCCGGCGTCGATGGAGTTGGCTCCGCTCAAGGTCGAGCCAGGGCACGTCTACCTGCTGGGTGACAACCGCAATAACAGCAATGACAGCCGCTTTATGGGGCAGGTGGCCGTTGAAGAGGTGGTCGGTAAGGTCACCGGCATCTGGTTTTCCAAAGAGCGGGCACGCATCGGTACGACGTTCCCGTGAATGCTCAAATGCGCTCGTCGCGCTTTTTCAGCATCGGGTGTCGGGTTGCCCAGTGGCTGTGCCTGTTGGTGATGTTCGCCAGCGCCACGGTATTCATGCTGGCCTGGGTCTACTTCGATCCTGGTTCGACGCCGTTGGGCGTGGCAGTCGCAGGCTTCGTGTGGTGCGGCATTGGGCTGTTGTTCGCGTTCGTGTTTGAGCGGTCGCGCACAACCGCAGCAACGCTTCGATTCATGCTGACTCGGATGGCTGCGATCCTGGTGCTCGCGGCCACGGCGGCCTACTTGCTCGGTCTGCTATGGGTTGAGCCTGGGCGCGATGCCTTGGACGCTCTGTTGGAAAGGGCGTCCTGTGAAAAGTACGGCGGCACAATTGAAAAAGGCTGGGAGCGCAATTGCCCCCACCCGGAATAGACGCAATCACTTTGAAGTTGGAGTAATCCTGTATGGACGCAAATAGCACCCATAAACGCCCGACAATCCTGGCCAGCATTGGCCGTCGCCTGGCCGCACGCATGATCGACTGCGCCATCGCGGTGCTGATTTTTTTCATCGTCAAATATGTCGCAGAGGCGTTGTCTGCCTATGTCCCTGGGGTGACGCCCAAGGCCGGTTTCCTCTGCGCGTTTTTTGCGGGCTTTGCCTACTTCCTGCTGGCCGATGCACTCCCCAACGGCCAGAGCCTGGGCAAGCGCCTGCTGAGCATTGCCACGGTTGACCGCAAGACCCTCAAGGGTTGCAGCGTTTCCCAGTCGTTCACGCGTAACTCCGGTGCACTGGTGGTCATCGATTGGGTGTGGATCCTCATGGAATCGAGGACACGCCTGGGCGACATGTTCGCCAAGACCATCGTGATCCAGACCGGTAACCTGACGAGCGTTCGCAGCCTGGCGGATATTTATGACAAAGGCAGGGGATAAGCACGTTATGAACGATTCAGCATCGGCGGCAGAAACCTGGAACCTCGCCAGCCCGTTCAGGCGGCTGCTCGGCTATGTCGTCGATATGGCCGTGGTGTTTTTCCTGCTGTTTTTGATCCGCAACCTGGACTACGTGTATCTGTCTTTGGACTCAGTGGTGGGCCCGCTGTTTTTCGATGGCATTCGCTATGTGCTGATGTTTTTAGCCTTCGCGTACTTTCTGTTTTGCGATGCCTTGCCCAAAGGCCAGAGCCTGGGTAAGCGGGTGTGCCGCACGGCGGTGGTGGGTTACCCGTATCCAACGAAGTGCACGCTGTTTCAATCGTTTCTGCGTAATGTTCCGAAGCTGCTGTTCAGTATGCTGGACGGTCTTTTTGTGCTGTTCGGGTTGCGCCGTCGATTGGGCGACATGTTGGCCAAGACGATTGTGATCAACACTTGAGCAGGGCGGCCTAACTCCTTGCCGTCCTTGTCCTTGAACACCGTTTCGAGGGTAAAAATGTTCTTCGCAGTGGTAGGGGATGATGCAGAGCGTGAATGCATTTTTTATTTGATCGATGCAGGCTAATAGCCATCATTGTTTTTGTTTTGCTGACAACGTCTTAGGACATTTCTCCACGGACTTGGGCGTGAGTGCCAGTAAAACGGCGCAGCGCGGGCGTCAAAACAACTTGAGAACGGCTTTTAACTCCGTAAAATGCCGCGATTGTTTAAAGCACGATACTTTTCAGGGACGAATTCAGACATGCGCCTGTTTGCCGTATTTCTTGCGGCCTGCCTCATGGCGGGCTGTGCTTCCAAGCCGGATTACTACATCTCACCGACGCCGGTTACCATCCCCAAGACTGCAACTTACTGGCTCGACACCTTCGATGTTGAGGTGGTGGGCAAGAACGAACGCTTCCTGTCGGATGACAAAGTGCGCCAGCAACTCGGTGTCGATCTGATCGACCGCCTGCTCAAGGCCAAGCGCTACGCCAGCAGCAAGGACAAGGCCGACTACCTGCTGGATGTGAATGTCATCTATACCCGGCGCATACAAGACACCCAAGGCGGTTTCATGACGGCCATCGTCGATGACAAGACCATCCTCGCCAGTGTCGACTTCAACTACCTCGTCAAGATCAAGAAAGCCGGCGCCGAGGTGCTGCATTTCTCTCAGGCTCGCCAAGGGCTGATGCCAGGCGGGTACAAGGGCGACTGGCAGAACATGAAAACGATGGCCGGGGTGCTGACCAACTCTGGCAACTCCAGCGTCGAGACTTTCTACACCGGATTATTGAGCCGATTCATCGTTGACGACCTGCGCGACATTCCGTCCCGCTAGCGTTAGCCGCCGCACCCGATTTCCCACTTAGGAGCACCCTGTGAACACACTGTCCAAAATCCTGCTGTCCGGCCTCACCGCCGCAGCGCTGCTGACCGTGGCCGGTTGCGCCACCGAGAGCAACCGCGCGCTGCCGGTGGAACAAGTCGCCAGCGCCAACGTTGCCTATTCCGGCGTGCGTGTACCGATTGCCGTGGGCAAGTTCGACAACCGCTCCAGCTACATGCGCGGCATCTTCTCCGACGGCGTCGACCGCCTCGGTGGCCAAGCCAAGACCATCCTGATCACCCACTTGCAGCAGACCAACCGCTTCAGCGTGCTGGACCGCGACAACATGGGCGAAATCTCCCAGGAAGCCGCGATCAAAGGTACCGCGCAGAAGCTCAAGGGCGCTGATTACGTGGTGACCGGCGACGTGACCGAGTTCGGCCGCAAAGAAACCGGCGACCGCCAGCTGTTCGGCATCCTCGGCCGTGGCAAGACCCAGGTGGCCTACGCCAAAGTCGCGCTGAATATCGTCAACATCAGCACCTCCGAAGTGGTGTATTCCACCCAGGGCGCCGGTGAATACGCGCTGTCCAACCGTGAAGTCATCGGCTTCGGCGGCACCGCCAGCTACGACTCCACCCTCAATGGCAAGGTCCTCGACCTGGCCATGCGCGAAGCGATCAATCGCCTTGTCGACGGCATCAACGCCGGCGCCTGGAACCCACGCAACTGATCAGCAGCACCTCAAGGAGCAGTACACGGATGAGCAAGGCAGTTAAGTTGGCGCTGATGCTGACAGCAGTTGCGGCGGTTGCCGGGTGCCAGACGGCGCCCCAGCCCCTGTATCAATGGGAAAGCTACCAGCCACAGGTTTACGAGTACTTCAAGGGCGAGCCCAAGGAAGCGCAGGTCGAGGCGTTGGAGCGGGATCTGCAGAAGATCAACGCCAGCGGCCGCAAGGCCCCGCCGGGTTACCATGCCCACTTGGGCATGCTGTACCTGAGCATGGGCAAGGATGACCAGATGGTGCAGGAATTCCGCACCGAGAAGGCGTTGTTCCCGGAGTCCGCCACCTACATGGATTTCCTGCTGAAAAACGCCAAGACCGGAGTCGCCACTAAATGAGCCTGTTAAAACTCACTGGCGCCCTGCTGGCCCTGGCTTTGCTCGGCGGTTGCGCGGCCCCCAAGACGATTGATTACACGGCGTACAAACAGTCGCGACCCAAGTCGATCCTGGTACTGCCGCCGATCAATGAATCGCCGGAAGTGCAGGCGTCCTACAGCCTGGTTTCGCAAGTGACCTACCCGCTGGCCGAAGCCGGTTACTACGTGTTGCCGATCGCCCTGGTGGACGAAACCTTCCGCCAGAACGGCCTGACCACCGCCAACGATATCCAGGGCGTGGCACCGGCCAAGCTGCATGACATCTTTGGTGCGGACGCGGCGCTGTACATCACCGTTACCAATTACGGCACCAAGTACATGCTGATCTCCAGCGACACCTCCGTCACGGCCTCGGCCAAACTGGTCGACCTGCGCACCGGCACCACCCTGTGGACCGGCTCTGCGCATGCTTCCAGCGAGGAAGGCAACAACAACGGCGGCGGCCTGGTCGGCATGCTGATCACCGCGGCGGTCAAACAGGTGATCAACAGCTCCACCGATGCGGCGCACCCGATTGCCGGTATCACCAGTGCGCGGTTGTTGTCGCCAGGGCAGCGCGCGGGGATCCTGTACGGTCCGCGTAACCCCAAGTACGGCACGGACTGATCCCCAGGTTCTGTGCACACCACACATCCACTGTGGGCACCGGCCCATGTGGGAGCTGGCTCGCCTGCGATAGCATTACCTCGGTCTAACTGAAAAACCGAGGCGCCTGCATCGCAGGCAAGCCAGCTCCCACACAAAGCCTGCTCCCACAGTAGATGGGTGGTGTTATTCCGAATCAGGTTTAACCCGAACCCTCCACACCTTGCGTCTGACCTTGTGAACGGATCATTCATTCACGAGGTTCAGCCCATGTCCCGTCCTCTGCTCTTCCTGCGTCCTACTGCCCAGGGCTTCGCCGTTACTCTGCTGGTAACGCTGGCCGGCTGCGGGCTGTCTTCATCCCCTGAACTGGCCAAGCCGGCTGAACCCGTCGCCGAACTGCATCGCGTGCAAGTCCAAGGCGCCGCGGTCAAAAAAATGGCCATGCCTGCGCCCATGCTGATGCGTGAGACGGCCACCCTGGAGTACCGCAGCGAGCCCCGCGAACAGTACGAAAACCTGCCGGACAACCCGGTGCATCGTGTCGCTGAAACACCCGTCTCCACCTTCAGCGCTGACGTCGACACCGGCAGCTACGCCAACGTAAGACGATTCCTTAACCAAGGCAGCTTGCCGCCCGAAGGTGCTGTGCGACTGGAGGAAATGGTCAATTATTTCCCCTACAGTTATGCACTGCCCACCGATGGCTCGCCCTTTGGCGTGACCACCGAAGTGGCCGCCACGCCGTGGAACCCACGTACCCAACTGCTGCGAATCGGCATCAAGGCGTCCGACCGCGCCGTGGCGGACCTGGCGCCGGCCAACCTGGTATTTCTGGTGGATGTGTCCGGCTCCATGGACCGCCGCGAAGGCTTGCCGCTGGTAAAAAGCACCCTGAAATTGCTGGTGGATCAGTTGCGTGAACAGGACCGTGTTTCGCTGGTGGTCTATGCCGGTGAGTCCCGCGTGGTGCTCAAGCCCACCTCCGGTCGCGACAAGGTGAAGATCCGCAATGCGATCGAGCAACTGACTGCGGGTGGCTCCACAGCCGGTGCATCCGGCATCGAATTGGCCTACCAGATGGCCCGCGAAGGCTTTATCGACAAGGGCATCAACCGCATCCTGCTGGCCACCGACGGTGACTTCAACGTGGGCATCAGTGACTTCGACAGCCTCAAGCAGATGGCCGCGTCGCAGCGCAAAAGCGGCGTATCCCTGACCACCCTGGGGTTTGGCGTGGATAACTACAACGAACACCTGATGGAGCAACTGGCCGACGCGGGCGACGGTAACTACGCCTACATCGACAACTTGCGCGAAGCCCGCAAAGTGTTGGTCGACCAACTCAGCTCGACCCTGGCCGTGGTCGCGCGGGATGTGAAATTGCAGGTGGAGTTCAACCCCGCGCGTGCAAGCGAATATCGCCTGCTTGGCTATGAAAACCGCGCCCTGAAGCGTGAGGACTTCAACAACGACAAAGTCGACGCCGGTGAAATCGGTGCAGGGCACACGGTAACTGCGTTGTACGAGATTGTGCCGAAGGGCGAGAAGGGTTGGTTGGAGCCGTTACGCTACGCCGCTGCGCCTGCAGGCGAGGGTAAGTCCGGTGAGCTGGCGATGTTGCGTGTGCGCTACAAGCCCGCTGCGGGCGGTGAAAGCCAGTTGATCGCGCGGCCCATCAGCACCGAATCCACCAAGGCCAGCGACGACCTGCGCTTTGCGGCGGCCGTGGCAGCGTTCGCCCAACAGCTCAAGGGCGATGGCCGCTACACTGGCAGCATGAGCCTGCAAGACACCGCCGCGTTGGCCCGCTCGGCCCGAGGCGATGACCCGTTCGGGTTGCGCAGCGAGTTTGTGCAACTGGTAGAGCTGGCGCAGGGCCTCAAACACTGATCGCGTATGCAACGACGATCCAATGTGGGAGCTGGCTTGCCTGCGATGCAAGCGACTCGGTCCATCAGAGACACCGAGCTGATGCCATCGCAGGCAAGCCAACTCCCACAGGGGTTCTGTTTTACTGGCTAGAAGGAGTTCGCCACTTAGATGGCCGTACCAGATGCTTCACCCAGCGACGAATCGCTGCTGGCCCGCTACCGAACCGGTGACGCTGCCGCGTTTGAAGCGCTGTATGCGCGGCACCGCCAGGGCCTGTACCGCTTCCTCGTGTCCTTGAGCAACAAGACCGAACTGGCCGAGGAAATCTACCAGGAAACCTGGCTCAGCCTGATCCGCAGCGCCACCCAGCCACAAGGCCGGGCGAGTTTTCGCACATGGCTGTTCCAGATTGCCCGCAACCGCCTGATCGACCATTGGCGCAAGCACGGCATCCACAACCCGCTGCACGACAGCTACGACGAGCAACTGCACGCCCAGGCCGACGACAGCGCCGGCCCCGAACAGCAATTGAGCCTGAGCCGCGACCAGGCGCGCCTCGACGCCGCGCTGCAAGACCTGCCCGAAGACCAGCGCGAAGTCTTCCTGCTGCGCTTGCATGGCGACCTCGAAGTGCCGCAAATCGCCGCCCTCACTGGCGCCCCGCTGGAAACCGTAAAAAGCCGCCTGCGTTACGCCCAGCAGAAACTGCGCCGCCTGCTGGCCGAGGAGATAACCGCATGACCGACTCCCGACACACCCCGGATCCTGACGACGTACTCATCCAGCACTTTCGTCAACACAGCACCGGCGAGCCGCCCGCGTCCCTCGACGCCTTCATCCTCAACGCCGCCCGCCGAGAAGCCCCGGTGCCGCAGCCGAGCTTATGGCAGCGTTGGGTGCGAGCGTGCCAACGTCCGCGCTGGCAGATGGCGTTTGCCACCGTGGCCGGGCTAGCGCTGATGGTCGGCGTGGTGACGCGCTCCCCCGTGCCACAACCTGAAATATCCACGGCAGCCTTCTCCGCCCTTCATGAGGAAGCTCCTCGCCCGGCCCCGCCAGCAATGTCCGTGCCTGCGCCAGTGGCCCGAATGGCCGTCGCGCCCCAGGCCGAGCATGCGCAAGTCATGGGCTCGATGGCTGATGAGTCGAGCGCCAAGCTCAGCAAGCGCGCGCCGGTGGCGTTGCCTTCGTTGGAGGAGGGGTTGCAGGAGATTGCGAGGCTGCGTGAGGCGGGAGAAAGCAAAGCGGCAGATGAATACCTGCTAGCACTCTACAAGCGTTTCCCCGAAGAAGATTTACCTGCGCGGTTGGAGGCACTGCAAAAGCGCTAAGCGGACGCGCTCGTTTTGAACTCTCCGGAGACTCCGGAGAGTTCAAAAACAAAAAAGCCCCAGGCCTTTTGACCTGGGGCTGTTTCATCATATCTGGTGCCCTGTCGGGATTCGAACCCACGACGCCTGCTTTCAGAGCCCTAAAAGTCGACGTTTAGAATCAATGCGTTAGCGGGGATTAGCTGGGGAATCAATGGGTTGTAGTAGCCAAGCTTAGCTGGTTTTCGCTGTCGTTAGCGGGGCGAGTGTCCCAAGGATCGGCCTGAGTGATGCAACCAATCCAAGCGGCCCACGTAAACGGCCGCAACTGGCCGAGGCTGTGTAAAAACGTTTTCGAGCACGTCAGGTACTCACCACGGGACTGCAAATCGCGCTTCTACGCGAAACCTATATCTGCTGACGTGCCGATACATTTCAGATTTAACGTAGACGCGCACACTTCAATTTTGGCGAAGCGTTTTTACACACTCTGGGCCAAAAGAAGTCGCTGGTGGGAGCCTGCTCTCGAACTAAAACGGATGCTGTGGACAAACCGCCAAACACCATCACAGCAGTGATTGCGTTTAAAAGTCCCGGATATTTTTCACCAGCCTGAACGTGGGGCCTTGCCATCCCTTACGATGTTTACCGTCTGTACGACACGAAAAAATCATTTGATGCTTTGCGGTTATTCTTTGGCTGGAATTGATAACGTAGCCCTCAAACCTCCCTCGGCCCGGTTTACCAGTGCGATACGCCCGTTCAAGCGCATGGCGATTGTGTTGACGATGGTTAGCCCCAAACCGGCTCCTTGCGCCGTTCCACGGCTATAGAAGCGCTCAAACAATCGCTCTCTACATGACTCATCAATTCCCGGCCCCTGGTCGTCGACGGTCAAATGACAGAAGCCATCAGCCTGGTTCAGTTGCACAGCGATTACCCCGTGTTCGGGAGAGAAATTGGCTGCGTTTGTGATCAGGTTGCCCAGCGCGATGTCGATGGCGGAGGGGTTGGCGAATACATAAAATGGCTGGTCGCTGACATCGAATATCAGTTCAAGGTTTTTGCTCAACAACCACGGTGTCAGTTGCACGAGACTATTACGCACGGTTTCGCTGAGGTCGATGCGCTGTAGCGGTGGCGGATTGGGTTGGGGCTCCAGTCGCGCCATGGTCAGTAACTGGTTGACCAGTCGGGTGGTGCGATCAACGCCTGAGATAAGGAATTCCAGCGATTCTCGACGTTCCTGTTCTGTGCCTGCCTCCAGCAGGTTTTGCGCGTGCACTCGCAGCACGGCGAGTGGCGTACGCATTTCGTGGGCCGCGTCGGCAATGAAGCGTCGTTCACGGCCAAGCACTTCTTGAATCTGCGCGAGCATGCGGTTGAGCGCCGCCTGCATGGGCTCAAGTTCGCTGGGCAACGGTGCCAGTTGCAACGGCTCAAGTGAGCCGCTGTTGCGGGCACGTAGGGTCTCGGCCATGTTTGCCAAAGGCTTCAAGCCCCAGCCTATAGCGAGCCAGACCATCGCCGCGAGCAGTAAACTGCCGACGATGTTCGGCCATAGCGTATGACGCACGATGCGGTCGACCAGATCAGCGCGCACATCATCGAGCTCGCCAACCCAGATGCGCATGCCGTTTTTTGGGTCTTCAAGGAGAAAGACGCGCCAATGACGATGGTTCACATCCACCACAGCACTGAAACCCGGTTGCGTCGGCGGTGAACTGAAGGACGGCGCGCTGGCGGTGTGCACCAACACCTCCCCGCCAGCGCTCCATACCTGAAAAGCAATTTTCCGTTCGTATGGATGACCATCGCCGCGCGGCAGCGCTTCGCCCAGTGCGCTATTGAAGGCCCGGTACAGTTCGGCGTGTTGCTTGCTCCCCAGCGGCATGCGCATCACGCCTTGCAATAAGCGCGCGTTCTGCGCCAGTTGAGCATCGTAAACCTCGGCGATTTCATGATTACTATCGTGCAGATTGAAGAGGCTGAGCACCGCCAGACCGGCCAGCAGCAGGCCAATGATCAGCGTCAATGTACGGCGACGGATCGAAGTCATCAGCGTTCCTCCACCAGATAGCCCACACCCCGAATGGTACGGATCAGCTCAGTAGAGAACTTTTTGCGCAGGTGATAGATGTGCACTTCCAGAGTGTTACTTTCCGCTTCTTCACTCCAGCCATAGAGCAGTTGAATCAGTTGATCTCGAGTCATCACCCGGCCCGGAGGTGAGAGCAGTTCATGCAGCAACTGATACTCCTTGGGCGTCAGTGCTACGGGATGGCCCTGGTAGCTGACCTGCTGGGTGCCGGGGTTGAGGATGATGCCGGCATGTTCGATCAGCGCTTGCGCGCGTCCGGCACTGCGCCGCAACAGCGCTCGCAATCGCGCCTTGAGTTCGGCCAGGTCGAACGGTTTGATCAGGTAGTCGTCGGCACCGGCATCCAGCCCCGCAATGCGATCTTCGGTTGCATCGCGGGCGGTGAGAATCAACACCGGCAGGTTCGAGCCGCTGTCGCGCAGGCGCCGCAGCACTTCGAGACCGTCCATGCGTGGCAAACCGAGATCCAGCACAGCGACATCGAACGTTTCGCTGAGCAGGGCATGCAGCGCGCTGCTGCCGTCCTTGAGCCAATCGACGGTGTAGCCTTCGCGCCCCAGCGCTTGATGGATGCCTTCACCTAGCGCCACATCATCCTCAATCAGTAATAAACGCACGCGGACTCCTGTCAGTCGAGTTTCTTGTTGACGTCCACCAGCAGAGTGGCGATCTCTTTGCGGCGTCCCGCATCTGCCGTTTCACGGCCGGGACGCGGCGCCGCTTGCAGGGCTTTT
The DNA here is from genome assembly GCF_963970695.1 of Pseudomonas sp. EL_65y_Pfl1_R83. Lineage (NCBI taxonomy): Bacteria > Pseudomonadati > Pseudomonadota > Gammaproteobacteria > Pseudomonadales > Pseudomonadaceae > Pseudomonas > Pseudomonas sp. EL_65y_Pfl1_R83. The sequence continues at coordinate 40,522 of NZ_CAXAQI010000005.1, forward strand.
TGCAGCGCCGCTTTTGCTTCAGCGTAGTGTTTCTGACGGTAGAGGTGATCGCCCCAGAAGTATAGGCTGTCGATGCCATCGGGGTTGAGTTGCAGCGCCTGCTTGAGCAGCTGTTCAGATTTGTCGCTGTCGCCAAAACCGATAGGCCAGCCGGGCACACGATCATACAGCGCCGCCAGGCTGGTATAGGCCGAGCCTTGCAGAGCCTTGGGGTCGAGGGTCAGGGACTTCTCCAGGTCGGCCTTAGCGTCCTTGGCTTTGCCCAGCGCTCCGAGTCCGCCTTCGGCGCCGGCCCAGCTGCTGGTGACAATGCCTTTCCAGATCCAGGCTTCGGCCACCGCCGGGCGCTGCGCAGTGAACGCCTGGGTTTCGCTGGACAACTGCTCGAACGCGGCGGCGCGCTGTTTCTCCGCCACTTCATATTGGATGTGCGCCCAGGTTTGTTGAATGCTGCTCAGGCGCTGCTGGTCGGCGGCCTCCAGGGCCCAAACGCTTTGGCTGAGGGTTGCTATCAACAGGCACGCGAAGATTTTTTTCATGGCTTGAGGGTCTCGTTTTCGGGTTTTTCGCTGAAGCGACGGATCAGGGGCAACTGCTTGCGCAGCCCTCGGTCGACCAGTTGCGGCAGTAGATTGTTGAGGCGCACGAAGAAGCGTTCGGGCCATCCCAGATACAGGTCGCGGCGGTCACCGGCAATCGCGTGGATCACCGCCGAGGCCACGGTTTGCGGATCATCAACGTTGGCCTTGAGCGCGTCGTTCAGGGCTTGCGCCGTCGCGCTGTTCATCGACGTGCGGGTGGCCCGCGGTGCGACGTAGAGCACGCTGACCCGGGTGTCGGCCAGCTCTCGGCGCAACGCTTCGGAAAATCCGCGCAGGGCAAACTTGGTCGCGCAATAGCTGGCGTAACCGGCATAGCCGATCGAGCCATAGGTCGAGCCGACGTTAACTACCATGGCGCTATCGGCCTGCTTGAGTAGCGGCAGCAATAGCTTGGTCAGGCAGATCGGCGCGTTGATGTTCACCGCGAGCATCGCATTGATATCACTGTCTTCTAGCTGTTCGAGCATGGCGAAGTGGTTCACCCCGGCGGCGTTGATCAACAGATTGACTCCGCCCATTTCTTCGGCGGCGGCGAGTACTTTGCGTTTGTCGCTTGGGAGTGTCAGGTCAGCCGCGACCCAGCACAGGGCGTCAGGGTAGCGTTTGAGCAGTGGAGCCAAGGCTTCCTGATGCCGTGCCACGGCCAATACTCGAGCACCGGCGGCGCACAAGGCTTCGGCGATAGCCATGCCGATACCGCCACTAGCACCGGTCAAGACCACGCGCGCGTTACGCAGCTGCATGTTCGGTCTCCGCGTCACGCGGCAGGCCACGAAACATGTCGGTGTACAGTCGGTACACGACTTTTGAAGCATGAATCACTGCTGATTGATCCTCAGGATCTTCCAATTGGTTCATCAGGCGGCGATAGGTTTGCATGTGTTCGATGTCTAGCGAACCGTGAGAGCTCAGGTAACTGAAGGCGGTTTCCGGCAACGCCAGGCGCTCCCGAATGCTCCCTGCCGCGTGTGTGGCCAGGGCGATACTCGTGCCTTCGAGGACATTGACCATGCCAAATAGACCCACCGGGTTGCCTCGGGCAATCAGGTCATAAAGGAAGCTCACCATCAGCTCAATCGGCAGCGAAGGCTGGCCATCATGCACGGCCTTGGCATCACCTCCGCAGGCCGCAATGTCGTTGAGTACCCATTGTTCGTGGCCGTATTCGTCTTCGATGTACTCGCACACAGCTTTGCGCAACCATTCCAGACGCGTCGGCAAACGTGCGCCGCATGCCATCATCAATGGCACGGTGTGGCGCACGTGATAGTAAGCCTGTGCGAGAAAAGCCCGATAGCTATCGAGGCTAACCTTACCGTGCAACGCATCGTGGATAATCGGCAGGTTAAACAGCTCGTCGCGTTCACGCTGTGTGGCTTCTTGCAGGGTGTCGAAAAAACTCATGATGCGGATTCCTCTCGGACAACGGATTCGGTCAATTGGGCGTGGTACTGCGTGACGATGGCGTCGCGGCGTGGGCGGCCATTGGCGGTTAGAAAGCCATTGGCCGCAGTGAAGGGTTGTGGCAGACGCGTCCACTGATGCACCTGTGCGTAATCGGGCAATGCCTCGTTGGCTTCGGCGACGGCAGCGGCTAGTTCGGCATCGGTGCAGTCCGGGCGATGCGGCCAGAGCAGGGCGTGATTGCGCGGCAAGGACTCACCGTAAACGAACGCCTGGGCGATGTGGCGGCGCTGGGTCAGCTCGGACTCGACCCATTCCGGGTTGACGTTGCGCCCGTAACTGGTGACGAACTGATGCTTCTTGCGCCCCTTGAGATAAAGAAAACCTTCCGGGTCGAACTCGCCCAGGTCGCCGCTCGGCCACCACTCATCGGCGTACGATGTGTCCCCTAGATAGCCGAGCAGCGTCGAGCCCTTGATTAGCACTTCACCGTCTTCGGCCAACCGCACGTCGACATGGGGCAGCGGTCGACCGACGCTGCCGGGTCTGAGTGCGCCGGGGCGGTTGAGGCACACCACTGACGCGCATTCGGATAAACCGTAACCTTCAAAAACCGGTAGGCCGACCCGTTGCGCACGGTCCAGCAAATCTTTGGAAACTCTTGCACCACCGACCGCCGCAAAGCGCAGAGTTTGCGGGGCGAAGGCTTTCTGTTCGGCGGCGCTGACTAGCATCAGCAACAGCTGTGGCACCAGGATAAGACTCTCCGGCGCACGCCCGGCGAGATAACCCAACAGGTGCGGCACATCGACGCCACTGGCGGCCTGAATACCGAGGGTTTTCTGGCTCGGCAAACTGAGCATCGCACCGGCATACAGCGCGGCATAACAGCCTAGGTTCTCCAGTAGTATTGCCAATGGCAGCAGCGCCAAGTGATGTTGCGGGCCGGTGGTTTCGCTCGCCTGATCCAGCTCTCGTGCGACCCGCAGCAAGCTGTCGGCACTCAGGCAAACACCTTTCGGCGTGCCGGTGGTGCCGGACGTGAAGGTCAGTTTGGCGGTGCCAATCGGCATGTGTCTTTGGCTGCTAAAGGCGCGGCACCAGAACTCGCCGCGTTGCTCATAGCCGGCAGCGCGCAGTTCGGGGTCCAACTCCGGTTCGGCAATCACGCGTTCGGCCTGACTCTGCTCCAGACAATGGGCGCGTTGTGCCGCGCTGAAAAACGGCGGCAGCGTTACGCAGGTCAACCCTTCGAACAACACCGCCAGATCCCAGAGCATTGCGTTGACGCCGTTGTCCAGCGCCAGGGCGACGACTTGCACCTGCTCATCGCGCAGGCGCTCCTGGCGATACAGCACTTCTGCATATACGGTGGCGTAATCGAGTTTCAGCGTGTCGCCCCACAGTGCGGTCGCGTTGTTATTACGCTGGGCGTGCTCGCGCAGTGTTTCCTGAAAGCGTTGCAGTTCAAGCGACATGACAGGCTCCTTCAATTGAGGTCGGCAAACCTAGGCGGCTGAACAGGCCGATAGTGCGTAGGTGGACGAACCCGGCGCGGATGTTGCCGACGTGCACCCAGGGCTTGCTCTCGTAATAACTGCCCCAATGTTGGCGCTCGTCGCCCAGTCGATCTGGATCAGCGGCGCACAAGGTCACGGGTTTCAGTCCGAGACGATGGAAGCTGTTGACCAGTCCGATATTGCCAGTGAACGTCACCCATTCCAGGCCACCCATGGCCAGCAAATAGGTGATGGCGATGATGCTCAGGCGCGCGCTGCCGGTGTCGCTGGCCGCCAGATTGCCAACCTCGACAATGGCATTTCGGTCTACCGAGTGATCAGCCGCCGCGCTGATCAAAGGCTCAATTGGTTCATCCAGATACCGCTCCAGAAACAGCGGCTCAAGGTGCGCGCGACGCACGCCGGCCACTGCGCACAATTGGCCCTCACCGTTGTGCATACCGAACAGCTCGGGCATGAAGTGGCGGATGTCGGCGCCGTGGGCCTTGCGAAAACGCTGCTGGATAAAGTCTTCGAACGTCGCTCGCAAAGCGTTGTTCGGCAAAGCACCAGCCAGGGTTAACGGTGACGTTTCAGCCTGGCCGAAATGCAAGGGCAGGGGGATGTTCCAGTCAAAATCGGGCATGGGCCAAACGCCTCCCTCAATGAGTTTGAGCGAAGTATCCAAGCCATTTCTTAACGAAGTCTGAAGGTGAAAAAAGATTAGCCTGTGAGTCGATCTTCAGACTCTCTTAAGATAGAACGAGCAGGGTGACGCAGCCGGTTCAAGGCAACCGAATCAACCGTCCCTCACAACAATCAACAGGCGCTTCTTATGACCAGCGACACCGCCGTAACCCGATATGGAAAACTTTCAATAACCCTGCACTGGCTGATGCTCGCCCTGTTCGTCGGGGTATATGCCTGTGTTGAAATCAAGGGTTATCTGCCCAAAGGCAGCGAAGCGCGGGGTTTGCTCATGGGCTTTCACGGCTTGTTTGGTACAAGCATCTTCGCCCTGGTATGGGTTCGCCTGGTCGGGCGCCTGAGCCCACGACCACCGATCATCCCAAAACCACCGGCTTGGCAGACCGCTATCGCGCATCTGACACACCTTGCGCTTTACGGGCTGATGATCGCAACGCCCATCCTCGCCTGGCTGATGCTCGCAGCTGGCGATAAGCCGTTCCCTTACTTTGGCTTTCACGTGCCGGCACCGGTAGCCATTGCCCCGGACTTCGCCAAACAGCTGAAGTACTGGCATGAGCTGGTTGGCACTGCAGGATATTGGTTGATTGGTTTGCACGCTGTGGCGGGTCTGTTTCATCACTATTGGATGAAGGACAATACGCTGGAAAGGATGTTGTTTGAGCGAAATTCATGAAGACCGCTATTGGCCGATTCTGTTGAAAAAGTCGGCCTGCCCAAAGTGCCTGATCATTGACCGGTGAAAATGCCTTTTTTGCACGCTGTTACCTGAAATCCGGGTCCGGAAGCCTCTGCCAAAAGTAAAGATTTCAATCTCGGACGCGTACTTTTCTGATGCGCAAACCATGGCCGAATTTTTCAACACAGTCGGCCTGTTGCTGCCTTTCGCGAAGATCAGCTTAGGGCCGATTTTAGCCGGTCACAGAAGGCAGAAATCGGCTATCAGCGACATTACCCTGTCGATCTTTTAGCTTGCTGAAACGTTTCATCAAGTCTATAAAAATGGCACAACTCCAAGAAAGGCTGTCGCCATGACCCCGCTCAAACTTTTTGTTGCCATCAGCGCACTGTCCGCTGCCTCCCACGCCATGGCCTGGGATTACGTTCTGCTCGACACTGACAAAGCCGCCCAGAGCTGGCAGATCACCAGTCAGCAACTCGGAATAAAAACCGACAAACCCTTCAGCGTTACCTTGCGCACGTTGCACGGCGGTCGGCAGGAAGGCGTCAGCATCGTCGACATCGATAACGGCACGATGAAACTCTCGGTAGTGCCGACTCGCGGAATGAACGTCTTGCAGGCCTCGGTTGGCAATGTACGCATGGGCTGGGATTCGCCGGTCAAGGAAGTGGTCAATCCGTCTTTCATCGAACTCAATGGCCGCGGTGGTCTGGGCTGGCTGGAAGGTTTCAATGAGCTGGTCACCCGCTGCGGATACGAATGGGTCGGCCACCCCGGCGTCGACAACGGCGAACTGCTGACCCTGCACGGTCGGGCCGCCAACATTCCTGCGAACAAAGTCACGCTGCATATCGATGAAAAACCACCGTACGCCATTACCCTGCGCGGCGAGCTGAAAGAGCAGGCGTTCAAGAAGGTCGACTTCTCGGTCGCGACCGAACTGGTCACCGAACCCGGCAGCGTCGTGTTCGCCCTCAACGACACCCTGACCAACAACGGCGACTATCCGAAGGAATACCAGGCGCTGTATCACAGCAACTTCAGCACCCCGTTCCTGGAGCAGGGCGCTCGTTTCTCCGCGCCGGTGAAACAGGTGTCGCCGTTCAACGACAAGGCCAAGGACGATCTCCCCGACTGGCAAACCTACCGCGCACCGACCAGGGACTACGACGAAACGGTGTACAACGTGGTGCCGTATGCCGATGCCAAGGGCGATACGTTGACCGTGTTGCATAACAAGGCCGGCAGCCTGGGCGTTTCGGTCGGCTTCAATACCCAGACACTGCCCGTGTTTTCCCTGTGGAAAAACACCGACACCGAAGGCCAGGGCTATGTCACAGGGCTGGAACCGGGGACAAGTTTTTCCTACAACCGCCGTTATCAGCGGCCACTGAATCTAGTACCGACAATTGGGCCCAAGGAACACAAGCAGTTCCGCATCAGCTATAGCTTGTTGGCGGATAAGGCGGCGGTGGATAGAGCCTTGAAGCAGATTAGCGAGATTCAGGGTGGGCGGGAGACTGAGGTACGGCAGACGCCGTTGGTTGATCTTACCAAGGGGTGATACTGGCTGGAGCATTGTCGGCCGATAGCCAGAAACAAGAAAGCCCGCACGGGGCGGGCTTCTTGGGGTGTTTCGTAGGCTGTCTGAGACAGCCCGAGACTGCTATATGGTGCACCCGGCGGGATTCGAACCCACGACCCCTGCCTTCGGAGGGCAGTACTCTATCCAGCTGAGCTACGGATGCTTGTGCGGGCGACATCATACCCATGTCGACCTTGGGCGTCCATGCTGGTCTTTGGGCGTTTGAGTGTAGGAATCTGCGGTATAGAGGCCCTGCGCTGGGCGCCACCGAACGATGCAATGAAATCTGACCCAGCTACGCTGATCAGAAAAAACCGGCAAATGCGCCGTTTTCGTTCTTTTTTTCGAACATCCTATTGCCCTGTACCCCCATTGATCCTAGGATTCGTTTGAGATTTCAAACGCTCTGTCTCCCGTGCGCTCTTTCACTTTTTCCGCGCGCTGGGGCTGATTTCCCTGACGGCAGCCCACAAGGCGCCTTTCAACAACTCTAATTCGCTCCGCGTGCGCGCGGTGCTGTTAAGGAAAGCCGACATGCAGCTCAAAGATACCCAGTTGTTCCGCCAACAAGCCTTTATCGATGGCGCTTGGGTCGATGCGGACAACGGCCAAACCATCAAGGTCAACAACCCTGCCACGGGCGAGATTCTCGGTACCGTGCCAAAGATGGGCGCCGCTGAAACCCGCCGCGCCATCGAAGCCGCCGACAAGGCGCTGCCGGCCTGGCGTGCACTGACCGCCAAGGACCGCGCGAACAAGCTGCGTCGCTGGTTCGAACTGATCATCGAGAACCAGGAAGACCTGGCCCGCCTGATGACCCTGGAGCAAGGCAAGCCATTGGCCGAAGCCAAGGGCGAAATCGTCTACGCCGCCTCGTTTATCGAGTGGTTCGCCGAAGAAGCCAAGCGCGTCTACGGTGACGTGATTCCTGGCCACCAGCCCGACAAGCGCCTGATCGTTATCAAGCAGCCGATTGGCGTGACCGCCGCCATCACGCCTTGGAACTTCCCGGCCGCGATGATCACCCGCAAAGCCGGCCCGGCGCTGGCCGCCGGTTGCACAATGGTCCTCAAGCCGGCGTCGCAAACTCCGTTTTCCGCATTCGCCCTGGCTGAGCTGGCGCAGCGTGCCGGTATCCCAAAGGGTGTTTTCAGCGTGGTGTCGGGCAGTGCGGGTGACATTGGCAGCGAGCTGACCAGCAACCCGATCGTGCGTAAATTGTCCTTCACCGGCTCGACCGAAATCGGTCGCCAGTTGATGGCCGAATGCGCCAAGGACATCAAGAAAGTCTCCCTGGAATTGGGTGGCAACGCGCCGTTCATCGTGTTCGACGATGCGGACCTGGATAAGGCCGTCGAAGGCGCGATCATCTCCAAGTACCGCAACAACGGCCAGACCTGCGTTTGTGCCAACCGCCTGTACATTCAGGATTCGGTGTACGACGCGTTCGCCGAAAAACTGAAAGCGGCCGTGGCCAAGTTGAAGATCGGCAACGGGCTGGAAGAAGGCACCACCACTGGCCCGTTGATCGACGAAAAGGCCGTGGCCAAGGTTCAGGAACACATTGCTGATGCCTTGAGCAAAGGCGCCACATTGCTGGCTGGCGGCAAGGTGATGGAAGGCAACTTCTTCGAGCCGACTATCCTTACCAATGTGCCGAAAAACGCTGCGGTCGCGAAGGAAGAAACCTTCGGCCCACTGGCGCCGCTGTTCCGTTTCAAAGACGAGGCCGAAGTGATCGCGATGTCCAACGACACCGAATTTGGCCTGGCTTCCTACTTCTATGCCCGTGACCTGGGCCGTGTTTTCCGTGTGGCTGAAGCTCTGGAATATGGCATGGTCGGCGTCAACACTGGGTTGATCTCCAATGAAGTGGCGCCGTTCGGCGGCATCAAGGCTTCGGGCCTGGGCCGTGAAGGTTCCAAGTACGGGATCGAGGATTACCTGGAAATCAAATACCTCTGCCTGGGCATCTAACGAGCCCGGCATGGCACTGCTGTAAACGCAGAGGGCACGAGAGCGCTGACCCTTTGCGTGTTTCACACCGTACTTCGTAGTGGCCGGGAAAGCTGTGGCAGTCGATCATCGCATGCTGCCGTAGTTGCCTCCCCGCCACGTATTCCTTGGACCACGCCACCCGATGAGTGGCGAATGAGGACTTTATGAGCAAGACCAACGCATCCCTGATGAAACGCCGCGAAGCCGCTGTACCCCGCGGTGTGGGCCAGATTCACCCGATCTTCGCTGAATCCGCGAAGAACGCCACCGTGACCGACGTTGAAGGTCGCGAGTTCATCGACTTCGCCGGCGGCATCGCCGTGCTGAACACCGGCCATGTGCACCCGAAAATCATCGCCGCTGTGACCGCGCAACTGAACAAGCTGACGCACACCTGTTTCCAGGTGCTGGCCTACGAGCCTTACGTGGAACTGTGCGAAAAAATCAACGCCAAGGTCCCAGGTGATTTCGCCAAGAAAACCCTGCTGGTCACCACCGGTTCCGAAGCCGTCGAAAACGCCGTGAAAATCGCCCGCGCCGCCACTGGCCGTGCTGGCGTGATTGCTTTTACTGGCGCTTACCACGGTCGCACCATGATGACCCTGGGCCTCACCGGTAAAGTCGTGCCTTATTCGGCCGGCATGGGCCTGATGCCAGGCGGTGTGTTCCGTGCGCTGTTCCCGAATGAACTGCACGGTGTGAGCGACGACGATTCGATCGCCAGCATCGAGCGCATTTTCAAGAACGATGCCGAGCCGCGTGATATCGCTGCAATCATCATCGAGCCGGTGCAGGGCGAAGGCGGTTTCTATGTGGCGCCAAAATCCTTCATGAAGCGCCTGCGCGAACTGTGCGACAAGCACGGCATCCTGCTGATCGCCGACGAAGTGCAGACCGGCGCCGGTCGTACCGGTACCTTCTTCGCCATGGAACAGATGGGCGTTGCTGCCGACCTGACCACCTTCGCCAAATCCATCGCCGGCGGCTTCCCGCTGGCGGGTGTGTGCGGCAAGGCCGAGTACATGGACGCCATCGCGCCAGGCGGCCTGGGCGGTACTTATGCCGGTAGCCCGATCGCGTGCGCTGCGGCGCTGGCGGTGATGGAAGTGTTTGAAGAAGAGCACCTGCTGGACCGCTGCAAAGCGGTTGGCGAGCGCTTGGTCACGGGCCTCAAGGCCATCCAGGCCAAGTACCCGGTGATCGGTGAAGTGCGGGCCTTGGGCGCGATGATCGCGGTCGAGCTGTTTGAAGGTGGCGATAGTCACAAACCAAACGCCGCTGCCGTTGCTTCCGTGGTAGCCAAGGCGCGTGACAAGGGCCTGATCCTGCTGTCTTGCGGCACCTATGGCAACGTGTTGCGCGTACTGGTCCCGCTGACCTCGCCGGACGAGCAGTTGGACAAAGGCCTGGCGATCATTGAAGAGTGCTTCTCCGAGCTGTAAGCGGACGCTGACCTGATCGACAGAAAAAACCCGCTTCGGCGGGTTTTTTTATGCCCACTCCAGCGCATTCAGGCCGTGTTCATTGTCAGTAGGCCGCGGCATTGTCTAAGGTCGCAGCATTACCGAGTGAGCGTGCTGGATGAATGTGGCCGCGCAGATGGCGCGATTGACCGAGCATGAAGGGTTGGATGCGCTTGCCAAGGGCAAGACGGCGCGGCTGCTCAAAGTTGGCTTGTCTGAGCTGATGCGGGTGCGCAAGGCCTAGCGGGCGACACATATCAATGTGGCAGCTGGCTTGCCTGCGATGCAGGCGGCGTGGTGCTTCAGGCAGTTCGAAGTGATGCTATCGCAGGTAAGCCAGCTCCCACAGGGGGATGCGATTGCTTAACCCGCTATTACGCGGTTCTTGCCCAGGCGTTTTGCCTCGTACATGGCGGCGTCGGCGCGGGCGAACAGGTTGTCCAGGGTCGAGTCTGCCTCGGTGAGGCTGGCCAGGCCCTGGCTGATGGTCACCTTGAACGCCTGGCCTTCATAGCTGAAACTCAGCGCTTGAATCTCCTTGCCCAGGCGTTCGGCCACTTGCAGCGCCATCTCCGGCGCGCAGCCCGGCAGCACGGCGGCGAACTCTTCACCACCAATGCGTCCGAACAGATCGCCACGGCGCAATACCCCTCGACCGCTCTCGGCGATGCGCCGCAGCACCTGGTCGCCCTCCAGATGCCCGTAGGTGTCGTTAACGTCCTTGAAGTCATCGATGTCCAGCAGCAGGAACGCCAGCGGCGCGCCTTGCGCGCAGGCACTGTCGAAGGCTTGATTGGCGCATTCGAAGAAGTGCCGACGGTTGCTGCTTTGAGTCAGCACGTCGGTGGTGGCGAGACGGTGCAGCTCCAGCGCCATCTGTTTCTTTTCGGTGATGTCTTCGGCTATGCCTACCACGATCAAGGGTTCACCAGGTTCGATCTGCTGGTTGATGTAACACTTGTCGCTCAACCAGCGGATTTGCCCGTCGGCGGTGATGATGCGGTACTCGCGGTCTTCGACGGCGCCTTGTCCCAGCACGCGGGCCAGGCTGTGTTCGGCGTAGTCGAGGTCTTCGGGGTGAATGCTGTTGCGCCACTCCCGATGGTCTGCCAGCAGCAGGCCGGCGGAGCGCCCGAACACCCGCTCATAGGCCGGGCTCACATAAAGTACGCGGCGCGTTTCCCAGTCCATGGCCCACAGCACGGCGTTCACGCTCACCAGCATTGAGCTGAGCAACTGCTCGCGCTCACTCAGCCGTTCGACTTCACCCTGGGCGTGCACCAGCGCCAAGAGGGTCGCCGCCGCAGCCGGACGCGGATGTTCAGCGGTGGGCGGATCGGACAAGTAGGGTTTTTCGTGAACCATCGGCACAACTCTCTCTGGGCGCGCCGCACATTGAAACAGCGGTCACTACAAGGGCCACCATGATGGCGAAGTGTTCATTGAGAGAGGCGAATTGCAGTGAAGTTCCGTCAACAGGATCGATTGCCGGTGTCCGAGAAATGACGCCAAAAAGCCGTAAGGTGGGAGGGGAAGCCCTCCCACCTTACGGTCAGACCGCCGCAGGACGCAGCGAATAGGTCTTCAATTGGTGGGCGAAATCCCGCAGGGACTGGATGCCGCTGGCCTCAGCTTCATGCACCCATTCCTTTATGGCTGCCAGCATATCGTGGCCATTTGAACTGGTCTTCAGCCAGATCTGCTGCAGTGCCAGGCGCTTTTCGTAGATCACTTTAAGTGCCTGGCTGTGTTCCAGCATGCTCTGGATACGCAGGTGGTGGCGGTCATCCAACAAGCTGGTTTCTCGCGACAGCAGGCGCTTGGCGCGGTGGAATTGGTGGCGAACCGAGTGATCGACTTTTTCCAGCTCCTGCTTGACGAGCGGGGCGATCACCAACTTGCGGTACTGGGCCATGATCTGGAAACGGTTGTTGAGGATCGCCATGGCGGTGTCCATGTCCAGGTGGCCCTTGCCTTCGACGCGGTGGGCGATGGGCGCAACGCGTTGCACCTTCGCCAGGCGCAGGAAACTGAACACTTTGATCCAGGCCCAGCCCATGTCGAATTCCCACTTCTTCACCGACAACTTGGCGGAGTTGGGGTACGTGTGGTGGTTGTTATGCAGCTCTTCACCACCGACGATGATGCCCCACGGCACCAGGTTGGTCGCCGCGTCACGGCATTCGAAATTGCGATAGCCCACGGCATGGCCCAGGCCGTTGATCACGCCGGCGGCCCAGAACGGAATCCACATCATCTGGATCGCCCAGATGGTGATACCGATCGTGCCAAACAACAGCAGGTCGATCACGCCCATGATCGCCACGCCCAACAATGGGTAAGGGGTGTAGACCTTGCGTTCGATCCAGTCGTCCGGGCAGTTCTTGCCGTAGATGCGCAGGGTCTCAGGGTTTTCGGCCTCGGCGCGGTACAGTTCGGCACCTTTGCGCATAACGGTGGACAAACCCTTGATGACCGGGCTGTGCGGGTCATCGACGGTTTCGCACTTGGCGTGGTGTTTGCGGTGGATGGCAGTCCACTCGCGGGTGTTCTGCGCCGTGGTGAGCCACAGCCAGAAGCGGAAGAAGTGTTTCAGGCCGGCATTGAGCTCCAGGGAGCGATGGGCTGAATAGCGGTGCAGATAGACCGTGACCCCAACGATGGTCACGTGGGTCATCAACAGGGTGACTGCAACCAGTTGCCAGGCTGACAAGTCAAGAAAACCGTTGTACCACATAGGCTGTATGGCCCTCAGATAAAGAAAAGAACAGCTTACGCATTATCACTAAGCCTACACAGAAAACCAGCCGCTCTTTCAGATAGGAGTGACTGGATGTTTCTTATTCTATAATCCCCAGCCTTTGTAGGACGATTCTGTTTTTTGGGTAAGGATTGATCAACGTATGCTGTTTTCATGCCGAGGTGCCCTGCGTGCGGGGCTGTTTTACCTGCTGGTTTCCACTCTCTGGATAGGCCTCACTCGGCAGGTATTGATCGAGTTTCTCGATGACCCCAGCGAGCTGAACCACTGGTTGCAAGTAAGTGGCTATGTGTGGGTGGCCTTCAGCGCCTTGGCGATTTACCTGATCTACGCCCGGTTTGCCCGTGCCCACGAATTGCAACAACCCCTGAAGGAAAACCGCGAGCGCCTGCGCCAAGCCGCCGCCGTGTTCGATTGTACCCGTGAGGGCGTGCTGGTCACCGACGCCCAGGGGCTGATCGTCCACGTCAATCGCGCCTTTATGGCGATCACTGGTTATCAAGGCGAAGACGTCATGGGCCAGCGTCCCAGCCTGTTCAAGTCCGGTCGCCATTCGTCGAATTTCTACCAGCAGATGTTCCAGAGCCTGGAGAGCACCTGCGAATGGAGCGGAGAAATCTGGAACCGGCGCAAGAGCGGTGAAATTTATCCACAGTGGCAAACCATTCGTGTGATTCACGATGACCAAGGCCACGTCAGTCATTACGTCGCAGTGTTCTCCGATATCAGCGCCATCAAGGATTCCGAGCACGAACTGGCCCACCTCGCGCACCACGACCCCCTGACTGATCTGCCCAACCGCCTGCTGTTCACCGACCGCGCCGAGCAGGCACTGGCCTCGGCGCAAGTCCACAAGCGCGGTTGCGGCCTGCTGTTGCTGGACCTGGATCACTTCAAAATCATCAACGACAGCCTGGGCCACAATGTTGGAGACCAGTTGCTCAAGCAGGTGGGCGAACGGCTGCAGGGGTTGTTCGGACCCGGCGTGACCCTGGCGCGCCTGGGTGGAGATGAGTTCGCGGTGCTCGCGGAAAGTTGTCCACAGGTGGTTCAGGCTGCCGCCTTGGCGCAACGCATCCTCGATGCGATGAAGCAGCCGTTCATCTTCGACGGCCATCAGCTGTTTATCAGCGCCAGCGTTGGCATCAGCCTCTTTCCCAGCGATGCCCTGAGCGCCGAACAGCTGTTGCGCAACGCCGACTCTGCGCTGTTCAAGGCCAAGAGCGCCGGCCGCGAAGGCTACGCGTTGTACACCGAAGAACTCACCGCCCTTGCGCAGAACCGCGTGGAAATTGCCAACGAGCTGCGTCGTGCCCTCGAGCAGCAAGAGTTGCGCGTTTATTACCAGCCGGTGCATGAGCTGCACGGCAGTCGCCTGATAGGCGTCGAGGCACTGGTGCGCTGGCAGCACCCGGAGCGTGGCCTGGTGCCGCCGGGGGAATTTATCCCGATTGCCGAGCGCACCGGGTTGATTGCCGATATCGACGCTTGGGTCATGGACCAGGCTTGCCGGCAGATGTGCCAATGGCTGGCCGATGGGGTGCCGTTGAGCTTTATCGCCGTCAACGTTTCCAGCCGGTTGTTTGCGCGGCGCGAACTGTACGAGCAGGTCGCCCAAGTGCTGCACGATACGGGCCTCGACCCCGGTTTCCTTGAACTTGAAGTGACCGAAAGCGCAGTGATGGACGACCCCGAAGTCGCCCTGGAACAACTACACCGCCTGCGCGAACTGGGCTTGCGCCTGGCCATTGATGATTTTGGTACCGGTTACTCGTCGCTTCTGCGGCTCAAGCGCCTGCCTGTGCAGAAGCTCAAGATCGACCAAGGGTTTGTCGCTGGGTTGCCGTGGGATGAGGACGATGCTGCGATTGTGCGGGTGGTGATTGCGCTGGCGAAAAGCATGGGCATGCAGGTGCAGGCCGAAGGGATCGAGCAGGTGGAGCAGGCGCGGTTTTTGTTGGAGCAGGAATGCGATCTGGGGCAGGGGTATTGGTTTGGCAGGCCGATGCCGGCGCAGGAAATTGATTGGTCGAAAGCACCCACCATCCGTGCTTGAAATACGGTCAAAATGTGGGAGCGGCGGTGCGACGATTCGACTTGCTCGCTCCCATATTTGGATCTGCTTGCGACTTGATTTCGGCGTTGATCAATGAAATCAGCGCGCAACCCCACGCCCCACCAGAAAATTCTTTCTGGTTATATAAACATGCTGAAATAGTATTTTTAAGAATATCCGCGCTTATCTACTATCGCCCTCATGCCGCAAGCAGTGCCGCCACTGCGAGGCACTATTCATTTCAGGAGCGAGACCATGAGCGCATCTCTACGTAGCGTCGACGGCCAGGACGAAGCAGCCATTTTGCGTGAGATCCAGAGCGCCCTGCGCGATCTGCGGTTTGGCGCGGTGGAAATCACTGTGCACAACGCGCAAGTGGTACAGATCGAACGCAAAGAAAAATTCCGTCTGCAGAATCCGGGTAACAAACCGAGCTAAGCAAGAACGGCGATAGACCCGCAATTATAAGAAAAAGCCAACACCCCAGAATTTCAGGAGCTTCTATGTCGTCGATTCGCCGTTATGTCCTGGCCGCCCTGGCCAGTGCCGTGTTTGCAGGTTCCGCGGTTGCCAAGGACTACGAGTTGCTCAACGTCTCGTACGACCCTACCCGTGAGCTGTACCAGGACTACAACGCTGAGTTCACCCGTTTCTGGAAACAGTCCCACCCCGGCGACAACGTCAAAATCCAGCAATCCCACGGTGGTTCGGGCAAACAAGGGCGTGCCGTGATCGACGGCCTGCGCGCCGACGTAGTGACCCTGGCCCTGGCCGGTGACATCGACGAAATCGCAAAACTGGGCAAGAGCCTCCCGGAAAACTGGCAGACCCGCCTGCCGGACGCCAGCACCCCGTACACCTCGACCATCGTGTTCCTGGTGCGCAAGGGCAACCCTAAAGGCATCAAGGATTGGGGCGACCTGATCAAGAAAGAGGTGTCCGTGATCACCCCAAACCCGAAAACCTCCGGCGGCGCACGCTGGAACTTCCTCGCCGCCTGGGCCTACGGTCTGAAAACCGGCGGCAGCGAAGCCAAGGCCCAGGAGTACGTGAAAGAGCTGTTCAAACACGTGCCTGTGCTGGACACCGGCGCGCGTGGTTCGACCATCACCTTCGTCAACAACGGTCAGGGTGACGTGTTGCTGGCCTGGGAAAACGAGGCGTTCCTGGCCCTTAAAGAAGACGGCGGCGCTGACACGTTCGATATCGTCGTGCCTTCGCTGTCGATTCTCGCGGAGCCGCCAGTGGCCGTGGTTGACAAGAACACCGAGAAAAAGGGCAACACCGAAATCGCCACTGAATACCTCAAACACCTGTACAGCCCGGCTGGCCAGGAGATTGCGGCCAAGAACTTCTACCGCCCACGCGATGCAAAAGTGGCCGCCAAATACGCCCAGCAGTTCCCGAAACTGGACCTGGTGACTATCGACAAAGACTTCGGTGGCTGGAAAACTGCCCAACCGAAATTCTTTAACGACGGTGGCGTGTTCGACCAGATCTACACGGCGCAGTAAACAAATCATGTAGAAGCGATCTTGTGTGGGCGCTGGCTTGTAGGACCGCTGCGATAGCGTCACTGCGGCGTCACTGACACACCGAGGTGCCTGCATCGCGGGCAAGCCCGGCTTCCACATAAGCTCGCGTTCTGCTCGATACTACTCGTTAACCAAGGACTCTTATGTCGCGTCGTATCTCCCCCGTCATACCCGGCTTCGGGCTGACGCTGGGCTACACCGTGGTGTACCTCAGCCTGATCGTACTCATTCCCCTCGCGGCGATGTTTGTACACGCTGCACAACTCACCTGGGATCAGTTCTGGGCCATCATCTCCGCACCGCGCGTGCTGGCGGCGTTGCAGCTGAGCTTCAGCACCGCGCTCTACGCCGCGCTGATCAATGGCGTGATCGGCACGCTGCTGGCCTGGGTGCTGGTGCGCTACACCTTCCCGGGCCGCAAGATCATCGATGCGATGATCGACCTGCCGTTCGCCTTGCCCACCGCTGTAGCCGGTATCGCGCTGACCGCGTTGTACACGCCGAACGGCTTCGTCGGCCAGTTCGCCGCCGACCTGGGCTTCAAGATCGCCTATACCCCGTTGGGCATCACCCTGGCGCTGACCTTTGTCACCTTGCCGTTCGTAGTACGCACGGTGCAGCCGGTGCTCGCCGATATCCCTCGGGAAATCGAAGAGGCCGCCGCCTGCCTGGGCGCCAAGCCGTTGCAGGTGTTCCGCTACATCCTCGTGCCGGCATTGCTGCCGGCCTGGCTGACCGGTTTTGCCCTGGCGTTCGCGCGTGGCGTGGGTGAGTACGGTTCGGTGATTTTCATCGCTGGCAACATGCCGATGAAAACCGAGATCCTGCCGCTGCTGATCATGGTCAAGCTCGACCAATATGACTACCGCGGCGCCACGTCCATCGGCGTGCTGATGCTGGTGGTTTCCTTTGTATTGCTGCTGCTGATCAACTTGTTGCAGCGGCGCATCGAACGTCCATAAGGAGGCGCGGAACATGTCCCAATCGTCTATTTCCGCGGCGTCCTCGGCCAATGCAGCCCGCCGTGGCAGCGCAACGTCGCGACGTATCTTGATCGGCCTTGGCTGGCTGGTGTTCGTGTTGTTCCTGTTGTTGCCGCTGTTGATCGTGGTGACCCAGGGCTTGAAGAACGGCCTCGGTGCGTTTTTCACCGCGATCCTTGAGCCAGACGCGCTGTCGGCACTGAAGCTCACGGTGATCGCCGTGGCGATCTCGGTGCCGCTCAACCTGGTGTTCGGCGTCAGCGCCGCGTGGTGCGTGAGCAAATACTCGTTCCGTGGCAAGAGCATCCTGGTCACGCTGATCGACTTGCCGTTCTCGGTGTCTCCGGTGATCGCGGGTCTGGTCTACGTGCTGATGTTCGGCGCGCAGGGTTTCTTTGGCCCTTGGCTGCAAGAGCATGACATCCAGATCGTGTTCGCCTTGCCCGGCATCGTGCTGGCAACCATCTTTGTCACCGTACCCTTCGTGGCCCGTGAACTGATCCCGCTGATGCAGGAGCAGGGCACCCAGGAAGAAGAGGCCGCGCGCCTGCTGGGCGCCAATGGCTGGCAGATGTTCTGGCATGTGACCGTGCCGAACATCAAATGGGGCCTGATCTACGGCGTGGTGCTGTGTACTGCGCGGGCCATGGGTGAGTTCGGCGCGGTGTCGGTGGTGTCCGGCCACATTCGCGGCGTTACCAACACCCTGCCGTTGCATGTCGAGATCCTCTACAACGAATACAACCATGTCGCCGCGTTTGCCGTCGCGAGCCTGTTGCTGATCCTGGCGCTCTTCATCCTGCTGCTCAAGCAGTGGAGCGAGAACCGTATCAACCGCCTGCGCAACAGCGCCGGTGAGGAATAAGTCATGTCGATCGAAGTCCGTAATGTCAGCAAGAACTTCAACGCCTTCAAGGCCCTGAGCAGCATCAATCTGGACATCCAGAGTGGCGAGTTGGTGGCGTTGCTCGGCCCGTCCGGCTGCGGCAAGACCACCTTGCTGCGCATCATCGCAGGGCTCGAAACACCGGATGACGGCAGCATCGTGTTCCACGGTGAAGACGTGTCCGGCCACGACGTACGCGATCGCAACGTCGGCTTTGTGTTCCAGCACTACGCGCTGTTCCGCCACATGACCGTGTTCGACAACGTGGCTTTCGGCCTGCGCATGAAGCCAAAGAACCAGCGCCCGAATGAAAGCCAGATCGCGGTCAAGGTGCATGAACTGCTGAACATGGTGCAGCTGGACTGGTTATCGGATCGCTACCCGGAACAGCTCTCCGGCGGCCAACGCCAGCGTATCGCCCTGGCCCGCGCCCTGGCCGTAGAACCCAAAGTGCTGTTGCTCGACGAACCCTTCGGCGCCCTCGACGCCAAAGTGCGTAAAGAGCTGCGCCGCTGGCTGGCGCGCCTGCACGAAGACATCAACTTGACGTCCGTGTTTGTGACCCACGACCAGGAGGAGGCCATGGAAGTCGCCGACCGCATCGTAGTGATGAACAAGGGTGTGATCGAGCAGATCGGTTCACCGGGCGAAGTCTACGAAAACCCGGCCAGCGATTTCGTCTATCACTTCCTAGGGGATTCCAACCGTCTGCACCTGGGTGAAGACAAGCACGTGCTGTTCCGCCCTCACGAAGTGTCGCTGTCGCGGCATGAGCTGGAAGATCACCATGCGGCTCAAGTGCGCGACATTCGCCCGTTGGGCGCCACCACGCGGGTAACCCTGAAGGTCGAAGGCCAGAGCGAACTGATCGAGGCAGAAGTGGTGAAAGACCACGACAGCCTGACCGGGCTGGCGCGGGGTGAGACGCTTTTCTTCAAGCCCAAGGTCTGGCAAAAAGCCTAAGTACCCATGGAGATCAATGTGGGAGCTGGCTTGCCTGCGATAGCAACACCTCGGTATGACTGTTTGACCGAGGTGTTGCTATCGCGGGCAAGCCCGGCTCCCACATTGGATCTCTATTAACTTTCAGACCGTAGCGCGTTTTTCTCTGACGGCCACCGGCCCCGACCGCTCTTCAATCTGCTGCTTGAGCCCCTGCCGCAACCCCAGCAAAAACGCCAACTCCGCCACCACAAACAACGGCCCCACGATCAGCCCCGACACATCATCCACAAACGCCGGCTTCTTGCCTTCGTAGTAATGCCCGACGAACTGAATCACCCAGCCCACCACAAACATCCCGATGCCGCCGCTGAGCCACACCATCGTGCTCTGTGCCGCCAGCACATGCCCGGCCCACACCGACAGGCCCATCAGCAGCGTCATCAACACACCCAGCGCCAGTTCCAGGCGCAGGTAAAACCACGCTGACAGCAGTGCGACGATCACTGCCGGCGAAATCCACACCCCACCGATCGCCCATTCCGGGCGTGACAGCAGCACGGCCACCGCGACGACAATCAGTGGAATGCCGATAAAGTGGCTGGCGATATTGCGCGGGTCGCGGTGGTAGGCAGCGTATTGACTGAGGTGGTCGACGAGGCTTTTCATTGTTATTCCTCCTGTAGGATGTTTGATCATCTCCCGTCAGCCGGCGACTGACTGTCAACTGGGCGACAATCTCTGGAGTTCTCATGATTGCGGCAACCTGGCATGCCCGATTGGCCACCGGTCAGTGGTTCAGCCACCTGCCTGTGCAGCTACAGGATAGTGTGCTGGCGGCGGCTCGGCTGCGTCAGCTGACGGCGGGGCAATACCTGTTCAGGCGCGGTGATCCGCCCTGTGGGGTGTATGCGGTATTGGAGGGGGCCGTGCGTGTCAGTGCGGTCAATGCGCAGGGCAAGGAAGCGGTGTTGAGCCTGATTGAAACACCTTTCTGGTTTGGCGAGATCTGCCTGTTCGACGGTTTGCCGCGCACCCACGACGCCTTGTCGGTTGGGCCGTGCACGCTGTTGCAGGTGCCGCAATCGGCGATGCTCGAGATGCTTGACCAAAACCCGACGTACTGGCGCGACATGGCGTTGTTGATGAGCCAGAAGTTGCGCCTGTCGCTGATCAATATCGAACAGATGAGCCTGATGCCGGCGTCGACGCGTATCGCTCACCGGCTGCTGATGATTGCCGGCGGGTACGGCGAGATAGAGCACTCCCGTCGCGTCTTGCAGCTGCCTCAGGAAGATTTGGCCGCGATGTTGAGCCTGTCGCGCCAGACCACCAACAGTTTGCTCAAGGCCTTAGAGCAGCAAGGGATCATCAAGCTGAGTTACGGCGCGATTGAAGTCCTCGACCTGCCGCGCTTGCGGCAGGCCGCTGGGGCCGACTAGGAACCGCGATATGTCGAAAAGCCGTAAGGGCTCAGCAGCAGCGGGATGTGGTAGTGCTGGTCGGCCTGCTTGACCTCGAATATCACCGGGACTTGCGGGAAAAACGTCTCGCGATTGGCTTTCTTGTAGTAGTCGCCGGTCTTGAATACCACGCGATACTCGCCCGGTTTCATGGCTTGGTTGGCCGGGAACAGTTCGGCGATGCGCCCCTGCTGGTTGGTGACACCTTCGGACAGCGATTGCCAGTGATCGCCTACGTGCTGCTCCAGGGTGACGCTGACACCGGCAGACGGCAGGCCGTTTTCCAGGTTCAGGACATGCACGCTCAGGGGGTTGCCGGCCGCCAGGGCCAGGCTGCTCAGGCCGCTCAGGCTGAGGGCGGCGAGGGTCTTAGTCAGGGTTTTCATGGAGGTTTCCTCAAGGGGTGATTGTCAGGCCAAGTTGAGTGGCTGCCTTTACCGCGCACGCTTCGTCCTGCTCGGCACCGCCGGCACCGGCAATGCCCAACGCGCCCACCAGTTCAGCGTCGGCAAACAGCGGGATGCCGCCCCCGAGCAACAGCAATTCGGGCAAGCTGTTAAGGTTGGCGGCCTCGGGGTTGTTGCGCGCACGCTCGGCAAACAGGCGGGTGGGGGTTTTCGTCGACAACGCCGTGTACGCTTTGCGTTGGCTGGCGATGCTGTTGTGCGGACCTACGCCGTCGGCCCGCAGGCTGAGCAATGGATTGCCGCCCCGATCAAGTACGGTAAGTGCCGCCGTGCACTGCGCCAGGCTGGCGTCTGCCAGTTGGCGTGCGGTGTGCAAATCCAGGTCGGCGTGGCGCGGCAGCGGTGGTGCTGCGAGGGCGGTGGCGCTGATGGCGAAGCTCAAGAACAAGGCATTGCGATACATGGGAACGGCTCCAGAAAGCAGGCCGCTACCTTAGCCAGTGATCTCGGTCAAAAGCCGAACAATTCGATTACAGGTTTGTAATGAACCAAGAGGTAGGCATGCAGGTATTGTTAGTGGAAGACCAGCCGAAATTAGCGCAACTCATGGCCCAGGGCTTGAGTGAGGCCGGCTTCGCAGTGGAAGTCGCCGCCAATGGCATGGCGGCTCAGCGGTTTGTGGAAAGCGCTGAATATGACTTGGTGATCCTGGATGTGATGTTGCCGGGTTTGAATGCCTGGAAGTTGCAGCAGGCGATTCGCAAGAAGGGCGAGACGCCGGTGTTGTTCTTGACGACCACGGAAGGGATTGAGGACCGCCTGCGCGGGTTGGAACTGCATGAGGATGATTACTTGCTCAAGCCGTTTGAGGCCAAGGCTTTGGTGGCGCGGGTGAAGAAGCTGTTGCGACGTGATCGCGGGCGTTGATTGATCCGGCATGTCTAGTGCCTTCGCTATCGCGAAGAGGCCCTCAAAAACACAACACACTCACCTACCGCAAGCCATCCCTGAACTGCCCCGGCGTCATACCCGTCCAGCGCTTGAACGCCCGGTTGAAGCTGCTGGTATCGGCAAACCCCAGCAAATGGCTGATCTCTGCCAATGAGCACTGCGGATCCCGTAGATGCAGCAACGCCAAATTCTCCCGGCATTCATTGAGCAACGCATCAAACCGACACCCTTCATCCGCCAGGTGCCGCTGCAAACTGCGCAAGCTCAGGTGCAGGGCCTGGGCAATGCGCTCAGCACTTGGCTCGCCGTCCGGCAATTGCGCTTCAATAGCCGCACGCACCTTACGTTCCCAGGTCAGCGGCTGCAGCTGGGCGAGAGTGCGCTTGAGCACGGTTTCGTTGTGCTCGGCCAGTTCAGGGTTGGCGTCGTCCAAGTGGCTGTCGAAGTCGTGGGCGGCAAACTCCAGGCAGTCTTCTTCGGCGCCGAAGAACACGGGCGCCCGAAACACGGTGTGCCACGGATTGGGATCGGCAGGCTCTGGCCGTCGCAGGTGCACCGCCAGCGGTGCGTACTCACGGCCCAGGCGATTGCGGCAGGTGCGCACATAAATCGCCGCAAACGCATCAATGGCCTCGAATGCCGGCGCCGGGCTGCCCGGGGGTTGCAGCAGGCGAAAGCGGTAGCGCTCGCCGTCTCTGCTAAGCGCCAGCGTCAGCGCATCACTGACCACCTGGTGATAACGCACGATGCGCTCGAACACCTCCCGCAGGCTGCCGCTGGCTACCAGCGCATACCCCAGCGCATGGAAGGTGGTGGGGCTGACAAACCGCGACACCCGCAAGCCAATCGCCGGGTCACCGCTGGCTTGCACCGCCAATTCCCATAACCGCGTCGTGGCTGACAGCGGATAACGCGCATTGGGATCGTCCATCTGCTGCGGGTCGAGCCCGGCTTTCAGGCAAAGCGCGGCGCTGTCCAGGCCCAAGGCATCGAGCTGCTTGCGCAGGGCGCGGGTCCAGCTGGCGAGGGAGGTGGGCTCGGTCATGACGATTGGCGCTTGCGGTCAACAGGTTGGCGTCCAGGGCTAGCGTCCTGCCAGATCGCGTGGGGCAGGATGAACGCATCGATAACCAGAGGATGTGATCATGGACGGTACTTCTGCAAGCCCCCAGCAGATGAATGCACAACAGCGCGCGGCGCATATCCGTGATGTGGTGCTGGCCGAAGGCGTGCGCTTGCGCCGGCAGCACCCCTGGTTGCTGCATCAAGACGCATTGGGCGCGGGCATTCTGGCGTTTGCGCTGGTCGGCATGCTTGGCTCCGCAGCGCTCTACGTCACCGGGTATATAGCCTGGTGGGTGTGCCTGCTGCTCAACGCCTTCCTCGCTTCATTGACCCATGAACTGGAACACGACCTGATCCACAGCATGTATTTTCGCAGGCAGCGCCTGCCCCACAACCTGATGATGGGCCTGGTGTGGCTGGCGCGTCCGAGCACGATCAACCCGTGGATACGCCGCCACTTGCACCTCAACCATCACAAGGTCTCCGGTACTGAGACCGATATGGAAGAGCGCGCCATCACCAACGGCGAGCCTTGGGGTTTTGCGCGGTTGCTGATGGTCGGTGATAACGTCATGTCGGCGTTTATCCGCATGCTGCGGGCCAAGACCTGGAAGCACAAACTGTCGATCCTCAAGCGCTCGCTGCTGGTGTACGCACCGCTGGCGCTGCTGCATTGGGGCGCGTGGTACGTGTTCCTGGGTTTCCATGCCGCCAACGGCCTCGCCAGCCTGGTGGGCTCACCCATCGAATGGTCTGCCGGCACCTTGCAGGTGATGCAGGTGATCGACATCGCCGCCGTGGTGATCATTGGCCCCAACGTACTGCGTACCTTTTGCCTGCACTTTGTCAGCTCCAACATGCACTACTACGGTGATGTGGAACTGGGCAATGTGATCCAGCAAACCCAGGTGTTGAACCCTTGGTGGATGTGGCCGTTGCAGGCGTTCTGCTTCAACTTCGGCAGCACCCACGGCATCCACCATTTTGTGGTGAAAGAGCCGTTTTACATCCGCCAGATGACCGCGAAGGTGGCGCACGAGGTCATGGCGCAAATGGGTGTGCGCTTCAATGATTTCGGGACGTTTGCGCGGGCCAATCGGCTTGGTTTTCCACCGCCTGCAGGGTTTCGATCAGCACCTTCGCCACAGGCGACAAGCGAACCCCAGCGCGGCTGATCACCCCGCTACGGTTGTTCAGGCTGTCCAGGGCATGGGGCAGGTTGCGCCAGTGCAACACCTGCAATTGGTCACTGGCGAAAGCGTCGACGAACGTTTGTTCGGCGCCCAGGCCAATAGCGGGTGTTCGGCGCGGCAGAAAAATAGGAGAGCCGGAATTTTAAGGGGGCTGATTATTCCGTCAATGAAGCATGTTTTTTTATATTGAACTTAAAGGCATAGCTATAGAGCGGGTGCCGCTCGGTAGGTGGCGGGGCTGAACACGCGGGTCACCACCAGCATTGCCACGGCCGTTACGGTCAGCACCGCCCAGGCGCTGACAAAGCTGCCGGTGAGTTCGCGCAGCCAGCCGGTCAGCCATGGCGAAATCGCATTGATCAAAAAGCCCACGCCCTGCACGAAGGCAGCCAGTTGACCGGCCTGTCGCGGGTCGCGGTGGTGGTCGAGGGTCAGCAACAGGCTCAGGGCAAAACACGCGCCCAGGCCGAAACCGCACAAGGCAACCCACAGGTGGGGACATTGCAGCGGCGCGAGCAACAGGCCGAGGTAGCCGATGGTCTGGGCCAGCAGGCTGACCCACAGCAGTGGCCGACGGTCTATCCCGCGTTGCGCCAGCACCGGCATCAACAGCGCGGCGATCACCTGGAAGATGGTCATGAATGCCAGCAGCGAACCACTGGGCAACACGCCCCAGCCCAGTTGCTGATAATAGGCGGGCAGCCAAGCCACCATGCTCATGTAACCGCAGTTCACCAAGCCGAAATACAGCGCCAGCAGCCACGCGCGACGGTTGCGCAGGCCCTGGAATGCAGGCGTTGCCTGTGGGTTTTTGGCTGTGCCGAGCGGCAACCAGGCCCACAGCAGCAGCGCCGCCAATGCGGGCAACAGCCACACGCCAAGCCCGGCCTGCCAGTGCTGGAAGTAGCTGGCCACCACCGGGCTAAGCAGCGCTGCCAGGCCGCCACCGGCCATCAGCGACGCCGAATACACGCCCATCGCCACCGGCACACGGTGACGAAACTCACGCTTGATCATCGCCGGCACCAACGCCTGGATCAGCGCCACACCGGCACCGCCGAGCAAGGCCGTGACCAGCAGCGCCGAACCCTGGCCCATCAGCCAACGGGCCAGGCACGCCAGCAGGATCATCATCAGGCCCAGGGCAATGCCGCGCCGCTCACCCAACTGCGCTTCAACGCGCACGCCCACCAGCGCCACCAGGCCCATGCACACCACCGGTAGGCTGGTGAGCAAGGCGCTGCTCTGGAAACTCAAGCCGGTGGCCAGGCGTATTTCGCCGAGCAAAGGGCTGATGGAACTGAGGATGGGTCGCAGATTGAGACCCAGGACTACCAACAGTCCCCAGCCGGCGAATTTGCTGGCAGATGAAGGGTTGAGCGTCATGCAGCAGGCGTCCGAAGGGTCAAAAATGAAGCGTGAGTATGGGCATCACCACGGGTATTCTGAAATTAAATATAACCATGCCAACCAGTGGCAAATGGAATGGTGAGCGCCATGTTTGATCCCGTGTTATTGCGCAGCTTTGTCGCCGTGGTGGATTGCGGCAATTTCACCCGCGCCGCCGAGCGCCTGCACCTGACCCAATCCACCGTGAGCCAGCAGATCCGCCGCCTGGAACAGGGGGTGGCGTGCCAGTTGCTGGATCGTGACCAACGCCGTGTGGTGGCGACGGCGGAGGGGGAACGCCTGCTCGCTTATGCGCGGCGCATCCTCGCGCTGAATGAGGAAGCCGCTGACGTATTGATCAGCCAGCAAAGCGACGGCGTGCTACGCCTCGGTGTACCTGAAGACTTTGCCGCCGAACGCCTTATGCCTCTGCTCTCGGCCTTTGTGCAGGCCTATCCTCGAGTGCGCCTGGAGGTCACCAGTGGCCTCGGCCCCGAATTGCAGCGTCAGTACCGCGGCGGTGAGTTCGATGTGTTGTTGGTCAAGCAGATGGGCGACAGCGACGACTGCCTGGCCTCATGGCCAGAGCCTTTGTGCTGGGTGGACAGTCGTCACACACCGTCACTGGGTCGCGATCCCCTGCCGTTGGTGGCATTCCCGGTGGGCGGCCTGTACCGCAATGAAATGCTGCAACACCTGGAAGTGGGCGGCTGGCGCTGGCGTATTGGCTATTCCAGCGCGAGCCTGGCCAGCGTGTGTTCTGCGGTCGTGGCGGGGTTGGGGATCAGTTTGTTGCCCCGTCGAGTGGTGGAGGCCGGGCATGTCGTACTGGGCGCAGACAGCGGTTTGCCCAAGGTGCAGGGCGTTCGGCTTGCGCTGTATGGGCGCGCTGGCCTGGGTGCGGCAGGGCAGAGCTTGCAGCGCCAATTGCTTGATTTGTGCACGAACAACCCTGCCTGACCGATGCCTTTGCTGAATATTTTATGCCTCAAATGCATTGAAAAGCAGCGACTCGACGCCAGCCCGCGCAGGACGTGGATATCCAGTTTCTGGGTGCTTCGCTTATTCATTTTTTGATCTATTTATAACTTTAAGAGATAAGCGTCTGGCCCCGATGATTCAGCCATCGACGGCCTTCCATGCAGGCCCGTCGGTTTTTGTTCAAGACCGTAGGGAGTGAATCAATGGGCAATGTCCAGACCGCCGCCAGTGCACACGAGGCGCAAGGGCGCAAGGGCGCCAGGCACCGGCTGGCGATTTGGTCGCCCTTGGCCGGCCGCACCGCGCGCCGTTGGGCACCTGCGAACGCAGAAAACTCCAAAGCGTTTCTCCAGCCGTCACTTGAATCCATTGAAAGCGTGGTGATCTGGCTGCTGGTGGTCTTTTCGGTCGCCACCTGGGGCCGGCCACGACACTGACCCACCGCCTTCGCGAGCAAGCTCCCACATTTTGACTTGTGGGTTTGAGATTTTGGTTATTAATAAATAGCTTCTTATTCCTTAACGGATATAACCACCGTCCCTATACTGTTCAGCAACGTTAAACGCCGCAGGAGGGCACATCCATGCACAGCGAGTCGACTCGTTATCTGATCGTGCCGGGCTGGCAAGGATCGCCAGTAGACCATTGGCAAAGTCACTGGCAGACCAACCTGCCCAACAGTGCACGGGTGGAACAGGCCGATTGGCTCACCCCGCGTCGCGAAGACTGGGTAGCCGCGCTGGCCGAAGCCATCGCCGCCGACAGCACGCCGGTGATCCTGATCGCGCATAGCCTGGGCTGCATCACCGTAGCGCATTGGGCGGCCACGGCCCCCGTGCAGTTTCTACGGCACGTGCGCGGCGCCTTGCTGGTGGCCCCGGCCGATGTCGAACGTCCTGCCTGCTCGCCTGCCTTGCGCAACTTTGCGCCGATCCCCACCCACCTGCTGCCGTTTCCCAGCCAGGTGGTCAGTTCCGATAACGACAGTGCCGTCAGTGCTCCACGAGCCTTGGAGCTAGCGCGTAACTGGGGGGCCGAAGCCGGGATCTTGTCCGGTGCCGGGCATATCAATGTGAAATCCGGCCACCAACGCTGGGAGCAGGGTTTCGCTTACCTCTATCGCCTGCAGAGCCGCCTAGAGCAACACGCCCGGCGTACCGCCTGAACATTTTTCAACGTCCCGTCCCTGAGTGGATTGGTGGCGGGAGCCTGCCATGAGTCTGCATGAAACCTACGGCCAGCCTTTGCTGACCTTTCCCGATGCCGAGAAAAGCCCGCTGAGTATCCGCGCCAAGGCGTTGGTGTTTGTTGATCCCCGTTCGCGGCAACTGCGCGAAGAGCTGGAAAGCCTCGCACCGCGCGCCTTGCCCGTGTTGATCCGCGGCGAGACCGGTAGCGGTAAAGAGCTGCTGGCGCGGCATATCCACCGTGGCAGCGACCGCACCGGCTTGTTTGTCTGCGTCAACTGCGGCGCCATCAGCCCGACTTACGCCGATGCCGAATTGTTCGGCTATGCCGCTGGAGCCCACAGTGGCGCGGCCAGCAGCCGGGCCGGTTGGTTTGGATCGGCGAATGGCGGCACGTTGTATTTGGATGAGATCGGCGACTTGCCGCTGCCGATCCAGGTGAAACTGCTGGCCGCCCTGGAAAACCACGAAGTCACCCGCGTCGGTGCCCATCAGCCTAGCCCGGTGGATGTGCGCCTGGTCGCCGCCACCAGCATCGACCTGGCCCAGGCCGTGGCTGCCGGCAAGTTCCATGAGCGCTTGTTCCATTACTTGAGCGAAGGCCGGTTGGACCTGCCGGCGTTGCGCGAGCGCGTCGGCGATATCCTGTCCCTGGCCGAGTACTTCCTCGGGATCTACAGTCAGCGCTTGGACCTGCCGGCGCCGCTGATCAGTGATGCCGCCCAGCGTGTGTTGGAACACCACAGCTGGCCGGGAAACACCCGTGAGCTGGAAAACGTTATTCACTTTGCGTTGCTGGTCAGCAGCGGCGACGAGATTTTGCCCGAGCATTTGAACCTGCCAGTGGCGGGCTCGCCGCTGGAGCAAGTACAGCGAATTTTCAACAGTGCCAGCCTTGCCGAGCAGGAAACGCTGCGCAAATTCCTGTATGAACAAAATGGAATATCAACGTGAATAAAAGATATTGTTCGGGAATAAAAAATCTAGGTATTGTCCATCCCATGCCTCGATAGCACTTCGCTGGCACACCATATAAGAACGGTCGTCAGAGACGCCCCGGAATTTCGATAAGGACACTGCATGAAAAAGGTTCTGTTGTTTACCGCACTGGCGGCTGCCCTGACTGCAAGCTTGGCCCAGGCCAACGAGAAACTGGTGGTTGCTGCCACTCCGATCCCGCACGCTGAGATCCTCGAGCTGATCAAGCCGACCCTGGCCAAAGAAGGTGTGGACCTGGAAATCAAAGTCTTCACCGACTACGTGCAACCCAACACGCAGGTTGCCGAGAAACGCTTGGATGCCAACTACTTCCAGACCCTGCCGTACCTGGAAAACTTCAACAAGGGCAAGGGCACCAACCTCGTCACCGTCGTCGGTGTACACGTTGAACCGATCGGCGGTTACTCGAAAAAGATCAAGAACATTTCTGAACTCAAAGATGGCGCGACCGTTGCCATCCCGAACGAAGGCTCCAACAGCGGCCGTGCCCTGTTGCTGCTGCAAAAGAACGGTCTGATCACGCTGAAAGACCCGACCAATGCCCTGTCCACGCCGAAAGACATCAAGGACAACCCCAAGCACCTGAAATTCAAGGAGCTGGAATCGGCCCTGCTGCCACGCGTGCTGGATCAGGTTGACCTCGACGTCATCAACACCAACTACGCCCTGGAAGCTGGCCTCAACCCAGCGAAAGACGCGCTGATCATCGAAGACGCCAAGTCGCCCTACGTGAACTTCCTGGTGGCGCGCCCGGACAACAAGGACAGCGATGCTATCCAGAAACTGTCCAAGGCCCTGACCAGCCCGGAAGTCAAAGCCTTCATTGAGAAGAAGTACAACGGCGCGGTAGTGCCGGCGTTCTGATGTAAGCCAAAACCCCCTTCAAGGTTTCAACGCCGACGGCTTGTACTGCGTCGGCGTTTTTTATGCCCGGTCTTTTTGAGAAAACAGGGTTAGAAAATATAGGCGTATCAACTACTTTATTGGCCTAAGCGAATTGTTTGGTTCATTTATCAATTTGAATAATTAATTCTGGGTGTGTTTATAAATTATCTTACAGTTTTAGTTTTGCTCGATTGAATGTGTGAGAGCAACCTTGCACAGGTTGTAGGAGTCATCGCATGGAGGCACCAGTGAGTTATATAATTTTTTGGAGCCGTTATTATTATGTTGAAAGCCATTTCCCCCAATCATGTGCCGACCTTTACGGCCGCTCCTGTCATTGGGGTTCACCCGCCAGAAAGTGCTGCAAGCTTCGACACCCAATACCCCAAAGACCAGTGCAAGCCGGTACCCAATAATATCCACATGGTCTGGGTCGGCTCCAAGCCCGGCTCAAACCAGGACGCCTACTTACGCCAGTGGGCCAAGATGAACCCCAACCATAAAATTATGTTGTGGGTGGACGCTACTCAATTCGATGCTTATACAACCAATAAAACAGCACAGGCTAACGCTGAAAGTATCTATCCAAACTATCAGTCGGAAAGGCCTGTTCGTGGCGTGTTCAGTCAACTTAAAACGGTGATGAGCAGCCCAGGGAACGAGCAGCGTAATAAGGTTGAGCAAAAACAGGTGATCTCAGAACTTAATAAAGAACTGTCGTCCTCAGGTAACAAAGCATTGAGGGCTTCTCTGCTGCCTGAGGGTGGGAAAGTGACGCCGGAGAATGCTTCGCAAGTGCTAAGTGCATTTGCGCGTCATGCTTCACGTACCGATGATAAGTTTAATCAAGCAGAAGCCACCATTCTCGACCAGACCACCAAGTCGTGGGACCGCTATGTCAGCAACCCGCCCCGTGATACGACTGCGCTAGCTGCTTTGCAAGAGCGATTCGCAGACCTGAAAAACGTACAGATACGTGATTTGAGCAATCCGGCCGATATACGGTTGAAAAACCAGGACGTTTATCAACATGAAATCATCGGGCGCAATGGCGGTTATGCCGCAGCCTCTGACGTCGCCCGTTATGAAATCGTCAATCGACATGGCGGCACCTACACAGACATCGATCTGGAAAGCGTACGCCCGCTTGATGGCGCATTGAATGCCCATCCGGACCTGATGCTGGTCGGCATGGCGGCAGGCAAGAGTGAAGCGAGTGGCAACGCCACACCTTATTTTGCCAACGCGTTGTTCGCCAGCCATCCCCAGAGCGCGATGCTGACGACCATGATTGATGACATCGGGGATAAATACCGCTCGATGAAAGGTAATGAGTACGCCGGCGACCGTTATTTCAGCCGCCCGAACAAAAGCACGATCGAAACCACCGGGCCCAACGCATTACGCGGGCATGTCGACAGGGTGATACAAGAAGCCAAAGGGCAACCAGACCAAATACGTAACGACGCCGCATCCTCCGCCGAACGTATATGGGACATGGCGAAGCCAGAGAACAAAGAGTACTGGAAACTGGTGGATTCGCACTTCAAGTTCCCGGACAACTACGTCAATTTTGAAACGGAAGAGCAGCAAAAAAGTGCCACCAAAGCCATGGCAGGGGGGGCTGATCGGCGGCCGTCGACGCAAGGTTAAAAGTCTGAAAAACAGCCTCACCATGGTGAGGCTGTTTTTTGTCACAGTGCCTGGCTATTGATCGCCCTGCGCAACGCCATCAACCATTTCACCAACTCCTGCGGATCAATCGGTTTCCCTTCGTTCATTGTTCAGTCCCTCGAGTCTCAGACCCCCCAACCATAGCCGTCATCCGGCAAACCCGCGAATCCGTCAGTTATCTTCTTGATCGATATCAATGTGCCGTCTGGGTATTTAAATTTTTGCTTTTATACCTTTAAAGTTCGCGCTACTCGGCGTTACCCACGAAGGATCGTATCGCGCTCGCTGCAGTCATGGACTGAAAATGACCTTCGGTTCCGCTTTTATCCTCAGCACCCTGCCGGCGCTGTTCGCCAATTTCATCTTCCTGCTCAAGGAAACCCCGGTGGTCTCCGCCGTGGCGGTGCCGGAGATTCTCTACACCCCCAAGAGCTACATCGTCCTGTACTACAAGACTTACGAGATGCTCGCCGTACTGACGCTGATTTGCGTGCTGCGGGTTTACCTGGGGCTGTTCCGTGCGATCCCGGCGCTGGTGTGGTTGTACCTGCTGTTTTTCGGCCTGCCGATTTTCTTTGGCCTGAGCGTGCAAAGCGACAAGGTCGATCTGATCCTTGCCAACATGACGGTGACCCCGGAGCGCAAGGAGGCGGTGGACTTCACCAACCCCAACCCGAAAGTCGCGGTACAGGCCCTGGTGCCGAACAACAGCGCCGTGAAAAGCCTGGATGACCTGGCCACCCGCACCACCATCGTGACCACCGACAGCCAGCTCCCACATTTGAAGGTATTCACAAATCAAAATGTGTGAGCGGGCTTGCCCGCGATGAGGCCAGTACAGACACCCCCTATTCCGGCCAATGCCAAGCCGGCGCATCCAGAATCCCCTGCCCAACTATCCGCGTCTCCCCCAACACCTTCTCCAGCACAATCGAATTACACCCCTCATCCTGCTGCAACGCCGCAATCAAGCGGCTGGCATGGGACACCACCCACACCTGGCAATGCTGCGAAGCCTGGATAATCAAGCGCGCCAACGCCGGTAACAAATCCGGGTGCAGGCTGGTCTCCGGCTCGTTCAGCACCATCATGGTCGGTGGCCTAGGTGTCAGCAGCGCCGCGATCAGCAGCAAGTATCGCAAGGTGCCGTCGGATAACTCTGCCGCCGACAGTGGCCGCAGCAAACCTTCCTGATAAAACTCAATCGCAAAACGCCCGCCCTGCAGCGGCTCGATATTCAAGCGCGCACCGGGGAACGCATCGCTTACCGCCCGCTGCAAAGCCTCGGGGTCACCGATCTCGCGAATCGTCTGCAACGCCGCCGCCAGATCGCGCCCATCGTGGTGCAAAACCGGTGTGCGCGTCCCCAGTTGCGGTTGGCGTACCGGTGCATCCACATCGCTGCGAAAGTGGTCATAAAAGCGCCAGCCACGGATGTTTTCCCTTAGCAACAACACCTCCGGCGAGCCGCGCAGGCTGCCGACTTGGTCAAACAGGCTGTGGTAGTTGGGTGTGTGCTGGGCGAGGACATCCCAGTTTCGACCGTCGCGTGCGCGCACCATGGGCCCGGACCGTTGCACCAGCAGGCTGGCCGGGCGGTAGAGGTGGCCGGCCCAGATGCATTCCTTCTTTACTTCCGGGTCCAGGGAGAAGTACGACAGAGTCTTTTCCGGCAGCCCCAGGGAAATCGCGTAGCTGAAGTCGTCCCCGGCAAAGCCCAGGCGCAAGCGTTTGACGCCCTGGCGCACGGTGGACTCAATCGGCACCTCACCGTTGCGCATGCGCCGGCTGATGGTTTCCGGCCCGGCCCAGAATGTGGAGTCCAACCCGCCTTCACGGGCCAGCGCATTGATCACCCCGCCTTGGGCGGTTTCCGCCAGCAGGCGCAGGGCGCGGTACAAGTTGGACTTGCCGCTGCCATTGGGCCCGGTGACCAGGTTCAGGCGGTCCAGGGGCACCACCAATGTGTTGATCGAGCGGTAATTGGCCACCGCGAGGGTCTTGAGCATGGGCATTCAGTCGGCTTGGGAACCATCGGAGTATGAGAGCCTCCATGCAGATAAGGAACCCTGATCTAAGCTCACAGTCGCATACACACTGGCAAGTCGGCATCACGCAAAAGGAGCCTGCATGGGCGCTCGCGTTTCCACCTGTATTTTTGGTCTCTGCCTACTGACGCTGTTGAGCGGCTGTGGCGAGGATAAGGCTGAACCCAAGCCGCATTCACGGGTGTTTGTGCAGACCGTACAGTCGGCGGGCTTCGCCGCGGCTGTCACGCTGACCGGCGACATTCAGGCCCGTGTGCAAACCGACCTGTCGTTCCGCGTCGGCGGCAAGATCATCCAGCGCATGGTGGATGTGGGTGACCGCGTAACCGCCAAGCAAGTGCTGGCCAAGCTCGACCCGAAGGATTTGCAGACCAACGTCGATTCCGCCCAGGCCCAGGTCGTGGCCGAGCAGGCACGGGTCAAGCAAACCGCCGCCGCCTTTGTCCGCCAGGAAAAACTCTTGCCCAAGGGTTACACCAGCCGCAGCGAATACGATTCCGCCCAGGCCGCGCTGCGCAGCAGCCAAAGCGCACTGGCGGCCGCCCAAGCCCAGTTGGCCAATGCCCGCGAACAACTCCGTTATACCGCGCTGATCGCCGAAGCGCCGGGTGTGATTACGGCGCGTCAGGCCGAGGTCGGCCAGGTGGTACAGGCCACTGTGCCGATTTTCAGCCTGGCCCGCGATGGCGAGCGTGATGCCGTATTCAATGTGTACGAGTCGCTGCTGGTAGAGCCGCCGCCAGATGCGCCGATCACCGTCAGCCTGTTGGATAACCCGAGCATCAAGGCCGTGGGCAAGGTCCGTGAAGTCACACCCGCCGTGGCGGCCAATACCGGCACCGTACAGGTGAAAATCGCCTTGCAAGCCCTGCCCAAAGGCATGCAACTGGGCTCGGTGGTGAGCGCTACCACCAATGGCCCGGCCAAGGCCAGTATCGAACTACCCTGGTCCGCGCTGACCAAAGATCTCAGCGAACCCGCCGTTTGGTTGATCGACGGCGACGGCAAGGCGCAATTGCATAAAGTCACCGTGGCGCGTTACCTCACTGGCAAAGTCATCATTGGCGACGGCCTCAAAGGCGGCGAAAAAGTGGTGGTGGCCGGTGGGCAATTGCTGCACCCCGGCATGCTGGTCGAGATCGCCCAGCAAGGAGCGCAGCCATGAAGCGCCTGACGGGGATACTCGCCGCCAGCCTGTTGCTGGTTGCCTGTTCGAAAGAAGAGCCGCCGCCGGAGCCCGTGCGGCCGGTGCTGTCCATGGAAGTAAAATCGGAAGATCAGGAAAACCTCGGTCGTTTCGCCGGCACCATCCAGGCCCGCTATGAAACTAACCTGGGCTTCCGCGTGCCTGGCCGTATTGCCCGGCGCGCCGTGGATGTGGGTGCCGAAGTGGAGAAGGGCGCCTTGCTCGCCGTACTCGACCCCACTGACCAACAGAACCAATTGCGTTCTGCCCAGGGCGATCTGGCGCGCGTACAGGCGCAATTCATCAACGCCCAGGCCAACGCCCGCCGTCAGCAGGCGTTATTCAACCGTGGCGTCGGTGCGCAGGCGCAACTGGATATCGCCCAGACCGACCTGAAAACCACCCAGGCTTCCCTCGACCAAGCGCAGGCCTCAGTCAATCAAGCCAAAGACCAACTTAACTACGCCGAACTGCGCACTGACCACGCCGGCATCGTCACCGCCTGGAATGCCGAGGCCGGCCAGGTGGTCAGCGCTGGACAGCAAGTGGTGACCCTGGCCCGTCCGGATATCAAGGAAGCAGTGATCGACCTGCCCGCCGGCCTGGCCGAGCGCCTGCCGCAGGACGTGGTGTTCCTGGTCGCCGGGCAACTCGACCCGAGCGTCAACACCACGGCCATCGTGCGCCAGGTTGAGCCCCAGGCGCAAAGCGCCACACGCACCCGTCGCGCGCGGCTGACGCTGGCCGAAACACCACCGGCATTCCGCCTCGGCACGGCGATCAGCGTGACGCTGAGCACCGCCATCGAGCCGCGCATCGAAGTGCCCCTGAGCGCCCTGCAGGATGTCGACGGCAAGACCCGCATCTGGCTGCTCGACACCCAAAGCCAGACCGTGCAACCGCGCGACATCAACGTGATCAGCCGTGATGCCAACAGCGCCTTGCTCAATGGCGGCATCAAACCCGGCGAGCGCATTGTCACCGCTGGCGTGAACAGCCTGAAGCCTGGGCAGAAGGTCAAAATCGACGAGGACAGCCCGCGATGAAAGGGAGTTTCAACTTATCCGACTGGGCCCTTAAGCATCAGTCTTTCGTCTGGTACTTGATGTTCGTCGCGCTGCTGATGGGTGTGTTCTCCTACATGAACCTGGGCCGCGAGGAAGACCCCTCGTTCACCATCAAGACCATGGTGATCCAGACCCGCTGGCCGGGCGCGACCCAGGAAGAAACCCTTAAGCAGGTCACTGACCGCATCGAGAAAAAACTCGAAGAACTGGACTCCCTCGACTACGTAAAAAGCTACACGCGGCCGGGCGAGTCCACGGTGTTCGTGTTCCTCAAGGACACCACCAGCGCCAAGGACATCCCGGGCATCTGGTACCAGGTCCGCAAGAAGATCGACGATATTCGCGGCAACTTCCCTCAAGGTTTGCAGGGGCCGTCATTCAACGATGAGTTCGGTGATGTGTTCGGCTCGGTGTACGCCTTTACCGGCGATGGCCTTTCGATGCGCCAGTTGCGCGACTACGTGGAACAGGTGCGCGCTGAGATTCGTTCGGTGCCGGGGTTGGGCAAGGTCGAGATGATCGGCCAGCAGGACGAAGTGATTTACCTGAATTTTTCCACGCGCAAGCTGGCGGCCCTGGGGATTGATCAGCGCCAGGTCGTGCAGAGCCTGCAATCGCAAAATGCGGTGACGCCGGCTGGGGTGATCGAGGCCGGGCCAGAGCGGATTTCCGTGCGCACGTCGGGGCAATTTTCCTCGGAGAAAGACCTGGCTAACGTCAACCTGCGGCTCAATGACCGCTTCTATCGCCTGGCAGATATCGCAGAGATCGCGCGTGGCTACGTCGACCCGGCGCGGCCGATGTTCCGTTTCAACGGTAAGGCGGCGATTGGCTTGGCCATCGCCATGCAGAAGGGCGGCAATATCCAGTCGTTCGGCAAGGCCTTGCATGAACGCATGGACGAACTGACCGCCGACCTGCCGGTGGGCGTCGGCGTGCACAAGGTCTCCGACCAGGCGGAAGTGGTGGAGGAAGCCGTCGGCGGCTTTACCAGTGCCCTGTTTGAAGCGGTGATCATCGTGCTGGTGGTGAGTTTTATCAGCCTGGGCATGCGCGCCGGGCTGGTGGTGGCGTGCTCGATTCCGTTAGTGCTGGCGCTGGTGTTCGTGTTCATGGAGTACAGCGGCATCACCATGCAGCGGGTATCGCTGGGCGCGTTGATTATCGCCTTAGGCCTGTTGGTGGATGACGCGATGATCACCGTCGAGATGATGATCACGCGCCTGGAAAAAGGCGAAACCAAGGAGCAGGCGGCGACCTACGCGTACACCTCGACGGCGTTTCCGATGCTCACCGGTACTTTGGTGACGGTCGCCGGCTTCGTGCCAATTGGCCTTAACGCCAGCTCGGCGGGCGAGTACACCTTCACCCTGTTCGCGGTCATTGCCGTAGCGATGCTGGTGTCGTGGGTGGTGGCGGTGCTGTTTGCGCCGGTGATCGGCGTGCATATCCTCAGCGCCAACGTGAAGCCGCACGATGGCGAGCCGGGGCGGATTGGCCGCGCTTTCAATGGCGGCATGCTGTGGGCCATGCGTAACCGCTGGTGGGCGATCGGCATCACCGTGGCGCTGTTTGTAGCGTCGGTGTTCTCCATGCAGTTTGTGCAGAACCAGTTCTTCCCCTCGTCGGACCGCCCGGAAATCCTCGTCGACCTCAACCTGCCGCAGAACGCCTCGATCAACGAGACGCGTAAAACCGTCGACCGTCTGGAAGCGATCATCAAGGACGATCCGGACATTTCGCGCTGGAGCACCTATATCGGCCAGGGCGCGATCCGGTTCTACCTGCCGCTCGACCAGCAGTTGGAGAACCCCTACTACGCGCAATTGGTCATCGTGAGTAAGGGCCTGGAGGAGCGCGGCGAGTTGATCCAGCGTCTGCAAAAGCGCCTGCGCGATGACTTTGTCGGCATAGGCAGCTATGTGCAGCCGCTGGAAATGGGCCCGCCGGTGGGGCGCCCGATTCAGTATCGTGTGTCGGGCAAAGACACCGACCAAGTGCGCAAACACGCCATCGAACTGGCGACGTTGTTGGATAAGAACACCCACCTGGGCGAGATCATCTACGACTGGAACGAGCCGGGCAAAGTGCTGCGCATCGACATTGCCCAGGACAAGGCGCGGCAACTGGGGCTGTCGTCGGAAGACGTGGCGCAATTGATGCACAGCGTGGTCAGCGGCGCCTCGGTGACCCAGGTGCACGATGATATCTACCTGATCAACGTGGTTGGCCGCGCCGAAGACGCCGAGCGCGGCACGCCGGAAACCTTGCAGAACCTGCAGATCGTCACGCCCAACGGCACCTCGATTCCGCTGCTCGCCTTTGCCACCGTACGCTATGAGTTGGAGCAGCCGCTGGTGTGGCGTCGCGACCGTAAGCCGACCATCACCATCAAGGCCTCGGTGCGCGATGAGATGCAGCCGACGGACCTGGTGAAGCAGCTCAAGCCGGAAATCGACACGTTCAGCGCCGGTTTGCCGGCGGGTTACAAGGTCGCCACCGGCGGCACCGTGGAGGAAAGCGGCAAGGCCCAGGGCCCGATTGCCAGCGTGGTGCCGCTGATGTTGTTCCTCATGGCGACCTTCCTGATGATCCAGCTGCACAGTGTGCAGAAGATGTTTCTGGTGGCGAGTGTTGCGCCGCTGGGGCTGATCGGCGTGGTGCTGGCGCTGATTCCCACAGGCACGCCCATGGGCTTTGTGGCAATCCTGGGTATTTTGGCGTTGATCGGCATCATCATCCGCAACTCGGTGATCCTGGTGACGCAAATCCATGAATACGAGGTGGCCGGCTATACGCCGTGGGATGCGGTAGTGGAAGCCACCGAGCACCGGCGTCGGCCGATCCTGCTCACGGCGGCGGCGGCGAGCCTGGGCATGATCCCGATTGCGCGGGAAGTGTTCTGGGGGCCGATGGCGTACGCGATGATTGGTGGGATTATCATCGCCACGTTGCTGACGCTGTTGTTCCTGCCGGCGCTGTATGTGGCCTGGTACAAGATTCGCGAGCCGAAACAGGAGAACGCCTGACTGTCGTTGCCTTCCTGCATAGGTGTGGGAAGGTTCCTGGAAACACTTTCGAGACATTTGCCTGGCGGTAATTGCATTACTCTCCGGGCCTGGTTTCGATTGGACGGTCTGTGTCATGCGCTGTTTTCTGCTGGTTTGTACCCTCCTGCTTTCGCCCCTGACGCTTGCGGGCACCGTACTGGAAAATAGCCTGTGGCGGGTCGAAATCGACCCCGCCACGCTGGCGTTGCGCGTCACCCCGGTGGGTGAAACCTCGGTGCAGGCCTCCAGCGGCATTCCCGCGCACACCGTCAGCGATGTGCAGGGCAGTGCTGAGCAAGCCAGCTGGCAATGGGACGGTGGTGCGTATCGCCTGGTTGCGCGCCTTGAACAGCGTGACCTGACCCTGACCGTCACCGCTCGCGAACCAGGTGAGCTGGCGCTGCTGAACCAACCCGCCGAAGCGATTGGCCAAGGCCTGATCTGGCCCTTGGCCGAAGGGCATTACGTGCCTGCCGGCAACGCCGTTTGGAAGGCCTTTCTACTCGAGCAGGGCGTCATCAACACCACCCAGGATCTGAGCCTGCCGTTGTGGGGTGTCGATCACGGCACGTTTACCCTCAACTGGTTGCTGACCAACCCCTATAACAACCGCCTGCGCTGGCAGGAAGGCATGGCCCTCTCATTGGCCCATGAATTCACTTCGCTCGAGCCGTCTAAGCCGATGACCCTGCTGTTGCACCTAGGCGCTGCCGACCCATTGGCCGGGGCCAAGCGTTATCGCCAATGGCTGGTAGAGCAGGGCCGGTATGAGCCGTTGGCGGACAAACTGCGGCAGACGCCTGAGGCCGACAAGTTGCTGGGCGCCAGCCACGTCTACCTGTGGGGCAACGATCTGCTGGCCCCGGAGGATGTACGCCACTGGCCTTTGTTGCTCAAGCGCTTGCGCGGTCATGAACTCAAGGGCTTGTTGGACAAGGAAGCCACGAAGGTCCTGGCCCAGGGCACGGCGTTGAATCGTTACGAGCAGACAGTGCTGCTCCGGGGGCTGAACGCGGCGACCAACAAAAAGGCCCGACAGAGTTGGCAGATTGCAGAGCCCGATATGACACGGCTCGCGGCGCGCTACGGCGAGCTGCGCAGCGAGTTGGCGGTGGACTTTGCCGGGGCCTTGAGTGATACCCCTGCAACCTGGGGCAGCACAGCGATCCAGTCGCTGCGCGACTCAGGGCTCCCACGCTTGCTGCTCACCCTTGGCGAAGGCTGGGAAGGCGGCCTGTGGCACCCTGAGTCGATCCGCGCCGGTGTCGACGCCGGCTACCTGATGGCGCCCTATGACTCCTATGAAACGGCCCTGGCCGCCACGGAAAACCCCGATTGGACCACCGCCCACCTGGGCAGCAAGGCCTATCGCGACTGCGCAATTGTGTTGAAGGGCGGCAAGCTCAAGACCGGCTTCCAGCAATCCGGTCACTACACCGACCCGCGCTGCGTGCGGTCCTTATTGGAAGCACGAGTAAAGGCCGTTCAAACCAAGGCGGGCTTCAACGCGTGGTTCCTCGATGCCTACGCTACCAGCATGGTCTTCGACAGCTACCGCGACGGCGCTCCAATGACCCAGGCGCAAAACGCGCAAGGCAACATCGACGCCTCTCGTTGGCTGAATACCGCACTCAAGTTGCCCGCCGGTTCCGAAGACGGCAATGCCATCACCGCCCAGGGCATCCTGTTCGCCCATGGCATGCAGACGCCCGTGATCGGTTGGGGCGACCAAGCCATGACCAAAGACAAGCAATCGCCCTACTACGTGGGCAACTGGTACCCGCCGGAACAACCGACAGTGTTTTTCAAATCGGTGCCGTTGAAAGAACCCTTTCGCACGGTGTATTTCGAGACGGACATGCGCCTGCCGCTGTACCAGGCGGTGTTCCACGGCTCGGTGATCACCACCCATCATTGGCTGTTTGACAGCCTGAAGCTGAGCAATGTGCGGGCCGAGAATGAGTTGACCCAACTGCTCTACAACGTGCCGCCGCTGTATCACTTGAGCGCTTCGACGGTCAGCCAGCGATTGCCGTTGATCCAGCGCCAGGATCGTTTTTTCCGGCCGCTGCATCAGCGCCTGGCGACCCAGGCAATGACCGGGTTTCGGTGGCTGACAGCGGATCGTTTGGTGCAGGAGACCACGTTTGCCGATGGGACGCGGTTGGTGGCGAATTTTGCTGCTGAACCGAGAGAGGGATATCCGGGGCGTAGTGTGACTGCGCTGGTTGTGGGTGAGAAGTCGGTGGTGTATCAGGTCGATTAGCTCACCCTGCCAAACCGCTATCGCGGGCAAGCCCGGCTCCCACAGGGAAATGCATTCCAACTGTGTGGCTTGCCTGCGATGAGGCCAGCGCAGGCAACACAGACCTAGTTCTTTCTCCACACACTCGCCAACCAAGGCTGCTGCTCCCTCGGTAAACCAGCAGGCCGGTAGTAATGCTCCAGCTCCACAAACCCCGCCCCCGCCAACAGCGCCTGCCACGCCGCCAGGTCGTGATAAGACCCATACCGCGGCCCATTCCAGCCTTCCAGGTTCTCACCGCGTGGATTGGAGCTGAACAAGACGCCACCTGGTTTCAACGTCCCATGCAGCTGCTCCAGCACACGCGGCAATTCCTGCTTGGGAATATGAAACAGCACGGCATTGGCAAAAATCCCGTCAAAGCGCTCGGCAGGTAGGTCCAGTTTCAGGAAGTCCTGCTGCAACACTTCACAACCACTGTCTTCGCGCGCCATCTGCGCAAACCGCTCCGAACCATCGAGCCCCACGGCGATATGCCCCATGCGCGTAAACGTCTGCAAATCGCGCCCCGGCCCACAGCCGAAATCCAGCACGGTAAACGGCGCGCAGCCCTGGATATGCCGCAACAGCGCGTCGATGTTCTGGCTCACATCGTGATCGCGGGTGCCTTCGCGGAAGTCCTCGGCCACTGTGTTGTAGTGGCCGAGGGTGGCGGCGGTGATCTGGTCGAGGTCGTCGGGCTTGAGGGTCATGACGGGGAATACCGGGTACTGAGAGGGCCCGACTATACCTCACCGCTTGTTCAACACCCGCGCCAACCGATCCCCACCCAACTGGATCACTGCCACCAGAATCACCAGCAGCACGATCACCGTCAGCATGATCTGCGTATCAAAGCGCTGATAACCGTAGCGGTAGGCGATGTCACCCAAACCGCCGGCGCCAATCGCCCCGGCCATGGCGGACGAGTTGATCATGGTCACCAAGGTGATGGTGAACCCGCCGACAATCCCCGGCAACGCTTCCGGCAACAGCACGTGCCAGATGATGTGCCAGCGTCGGCAGCCCATGGCTTGCGCGGCTTCGACCAAGCCGTGGTCGACTTCGCGCAAGCTCACCTCGGCAATCCGTGCAAAAAACGGCGTGGCGGCGATGGTCAATGGCACGACCGCCGCCCAGACGCCATAGGTGGTGCCGACGATCAGCCGGGTGAATGGGATCAGCGCCACCATCAGGATTAGAAAGGGTATGGAGCGGAACAGATTGACGAACGCCCCCAGCATGCGGTTGAGCGCAGGTGCCTGGTAAATGCCGCCTTTGTCGCTGGTGACCAGGAACACCGCCAGTGGAATTCCCACCAGCAACGCGATCAGCGACGACACGCCGACCATCAACAAGGTGTCGATGGCACCCTGTACTAAACGATCAAACCACATAGCCCAGCACCTCCACCTGTTGTGCCCAATTCCCGGCGCGTTTACGCAGCTCTTCGGCACTGTGGGCCGAGCCACTCACCGCCAGCAGCAGTTGCCCCAGGGCGTGGCCCTGGATACGTTCCACGCCGCCTTGCAGCAGGCGTACACGCGCGCCAAGCGCGCTGAACAACGCGGCCAGGTCCGGCGCGTCGGTATCGCTGCCGGTAAACTGCAAACGCAGCACCACAGCGGCATCGGTGGATTGCGGTGTGGCCTGCAAACGGCTTTGCAACTCGTCCGGCAGCCCATGTTGCAGCGGTGCCAGCAGGGTTGTGCTGACGTCATGTTGCGGGTTGCCAAACACTTGCCACACCGGGCCTTGTTCGACGATGCGCCCGTGTTCCACCACCACCACGCGGTCGCAGATTTCGCGGATCACTGCCATCTCGTGGGTAATCAACACAATGGTCAGGCCCAGGCGCCGATTGATCTCGCGCAGCAGGCCGAGGATCGACTGGGTGGTCTCCGGGTCGAGGGCCGAGGTGGCTTCGTCGCAGAGCAAAATCTCTGGGTCGTGTACCAGCGAACGAGCGATGCCCACGCGCTGTTTTTGCCCGCCGGAAAGCTGCGCCGGGTAGGCTTTGTGCTTGTCCTGCAAACCGACCAATTCCAACAGCTCGCGCACCTTCTGCTCACGCTGGGGCTTGGGCACTCCGGCGACTTTCAGTGGCAATTCGACGTTTTGCCACACGGTCTTGGCCGACATCAAATTGAAGTGCTGGAAGATCATGCCAATACGCCGACGCAGCGCCACCAGGCGGTCTTCGTCAAATTCGCCAATGTCCACCTGATCGATCAGCACCCGTCCGCTGCTCGGTTGCTCCAGGCGGTTGATAGTGCGGATCAGCGACGACTTGCCGGCGCCGCTGCGGCCGATAATGCCGAACACTTCACCACGCTGTATCGCCAGGTCGATGCCTTGCAAGGCGTGCACAGTGCCGTCATAGGTCTTGCCCAGGTTGATAAAACGCACATGGGCGCGGTTCAGGTCCGCATGCAGTTCTGTCTGTTCGGCGTCCCTGGGCGCTGAGCTGAGGTCGCGCAGTTGCGCATCGGCGGCGGTCATTTTTTATCTTCCCAGCCGACTTGGTAGAGCTTGCCGAGGGATTTATCCAACGCAGCGCGCACCACGGGCGAGTGCTGGTAGATATCGACGAACTTGATCACCCGTGGGTCGGCTTTGCTTTTCGGCTGGATCACGAACTGGATCACGTATTCCGGGTGGTCGAGGCCGTCGAACAGCAGCGCCGACTCAGCATCGAAGGTTTTGGACAGGCGGATATAGGCCGGGTAGCCCTGCACCAAGTCTGCGTCGTCATAAGCGCGCACCAGTTGTACGGCCTCGACTTGCAGGATCTTGATCTTTTTTGGGTTGGTCACAATGTCTTCT
This sequence comes from Pseudomonas sp. EL_65y_Pfl1_R83, assembly GCF_963970695.1. Classification (NCBI taxonomy): domain Bacteria; kingdom Pseudomonadati; phylum Pseudomonadota; class Gammaproteobacteria; order Pseudomonadales; family Pseudomonadaceae; genus Pseudomonas; species Pseudomonas sp. EL_65y_Pfl1_R83. The sequence continues at coordinate 84,281 of NZ_CAXAQI010000005.1, forward strand.
TCGGTGGCCTTATAGCCCACGCCCGGCTTGAGGGTGATCAGGCCAGCCTTGGCCAGCAATTGCAGGCCGCGACCGCTGTTGATCGGGTCGTTGGCAATCGCCACGCTGGCGCCCTGGGGCAAGTCGTTGATGCTTTTGTATTTTTTCGAATACAGCCCGACGTTGTTGATGATGCCCGGCGCGTACGGCACGAGGTCAAAGCCGGCGGCGGCCTTGGCGTTTTCCAGGAACGGGATGTGCTGGAAGTAGTTCACGTCGATATCACCGGCGGCCAGGCTGACGTTGGGCGCGATCCAGTCGGTGAACTCCACCAGCTTGACCTTCAGGCCTTGTTTGTCGGCTTCGGCGACCGCGGCTTCCAGGGGAATGGCGAAGGCGGCGGTGGTGCCGATTTTCAACGGCGCATCGGCAGCGAACACTGCAGAGCTGAACAAACCGAAGGCCAGGGCCAGTGCTTTGACTGGGTGGGAGAGCAGTGTTTTTTTCATGGTCGATTTCCAGTCATCAGGTGTAGGTACGAGCGATGAAGATCTAAATGTGGGAGCGGGCAAGCCCGCTCCCACATTTTTGATTAGTGTCTGTAGGTGGAGCCGGCGTGCTGTTCGGGTAACCGGGCGCTGCCATGGAAGATCTTTTCGCGCAGCGTTCCGGTGCCATAAGCAGTCTTGTACGAGCCACGGCGCTGCAACTCCGGCACCACCAGATCAATGAAGTCCACATAGCTTTCCGGCGTAACAATGCGCGTCAGGTTGAAGCCATCCAGGCCGGTCTCGCTGATCCACGACTCCAGCTCATCAGCAACTTGCTCAGACGAGCCCACCAACGTGATATAGCGCCCGCCCAGGGCGTGTTGCTCGAGCAATTTGCGCCGGGTCCAGTCGTTGTTCTGCAGGTTCTTGGTGGCCGATTGGATCGCGTTGCTCTTCACGTACTGGATAGGCTCGTCCAGTTCGTACTGAGCGAAGTCGATCGCGGTGGACGCCGAGAAATGCGCCACGCCGGCCTCCGCGCTGGCGTAGCTCAGGTATTCGGCGTGCTTGGCCCAGGCCAGCGCTTCAGTGGCGCCAACGATCACGTTGAGGCCCATGAACACCTTGATGTCATCCGGGTTGCGCCCGGCTTCCACGGCGCTGGCGCGCACCTTGTCCACCTGGATTTTGGTCGCGGTCTTGTTCTGCCCGCTGATGAACACGCATTCGGCATGACGCCCGGCGAACAGCAGGCCCCGGTCCGAACTGCCCGCCTGAAACAGCACCGGCGTACGTTGCGGCGACGGTTCGCACAGGTGATAACCCTCCACCTGATAGAACTCACCGTGATACTCGACCTTGTGCACCTTGCCCGGCTGCGCATAAACCCGCGCCTGTGGATCGTTGATCACTGCGTCGTCTTCCCAACTGCCTTCCCAGAGTTTGTAGAGCACCTCCAGGTATTCATCGGCTTGGTCATAACGGCGGTCATGCTCGACCTGCTCGGTAAGCCCCATGGCCTTGGCGGCGCTGTCGAGGTAGCCGGTGACGATGTTCCAACCGACCCGGCCACGGCTCAGGTGGTCGAGCGTGGACATGCGCCGCGCAAACAGATACGGCGGCTCATAGGTGAGATTGGCGGTGAGGCCGAAGCCGAGGTTTTTTGTGACGGCGGCCATGGCCGAGACCAGCAGCAACGGGTCATTCACCGGCAGTTGGATCGACTCCTTGAGCGGCACGTCAATCGAGTGCTGGTACACGTCGTACACGCCGACGATATCGGCAATGAACAGGCCGTCGAACAGCCCACGCTCCAGGGTTTGCGCCAGGTCGGTCCAGTACTCGATGGTTTTGTATTGGGTGGACGTGTCCCGTGGATGGGTCCACAGGCCGTGGTTGATGTGCCCGATGCAGTTCATGTTGAAGGCATTGAGCAGGATTTTCTTCTTCGCCATCAAAGGGTCCCCCGCAGTGGCGGGTTTTCATTGTTGAGGTAGTAATTGCCCACCGCGTGGTACTTCCAGCGCACCGGGTCGTGCAGGGTGTGCACGCGGGCGTTGCGCCAGTGGCGGTCAAGGCCGTGCTCGGCCAGGGTGGCCTGGCTGCCGGCCAGTTCAAACAGCGTGCTGGCGGCGGCGAGGGCAATTTCGGTGCTCAAGGCACGCACTTCGGCGATGGCAATCGAGGCGGCAGCAACGGTCTCGGCGTTGCCGTCGGCCTGGGCGCGGTCGAGAAATTCCCCTGCGCGTTCCAACAGCGCCTCGGTGGCGTGCAGGCGGATGCTCAGGTGGCCGAAGCTTTTCAGGGTCAGCGGGTCTTCAGTCGCCTTGTCGCTGCCGGAATCGATCCACGGGCGGGTCTTGGTGCGCACGAAGTGCAGCGCATCTTCAAAGGCTGCGCGGGCAATGCCGGTGTCGATGGCCGCATGGAGGATCTGCGCCAGCGGGCCGACGGTGGTCGGGCGTTCGAAGGCGCTTTGAAACGCGATCACGTCATGCGCGGCAACCCACACCTTGTCGAACACCACCGAACCGCTGCCGGTGGTGCGTTGGCCGAAGCCGCTCCAGTCGTCGATGACCGTCAGGCCGTCGCTGTCGCGCGGGACAAAGGCGAGTTGCTGCACGCCCTGTTCATCCACCACTGACGTGGGGATGCGCTGGGCGTAGATCGCACCGGTGGAATAGAACTTGCGGCCGCTGATACGCAAGCCGTCGCCGTCGCGGGTGATGGCCGTGACGCGGTCATGGGCGGTCTTGGTGCCCAGTTCCGCCAGGGCGTTGCCGAAGCGCTGACCGCAAAGGACTTCGGCGTACAGACGCTTTTGCTGCGCAGGGCTGCCGTTTACGCGCAGCACTTCCAGTGCGTAGAAATGGTTCTGCGGGATCTGGCCCAGCGAGGCGTCAGCCTGGGCGATCAGCCCAATCACCTTGGCCAGGGTGACGTTGGACACGCCTGCGCCGCCGTATGCCTTCGGCACGCTGATACCCCACAGGCCGGAGCGGGAAAACACGTCCAGCTCGGGCAGGGGCAGGCGACGCTCGCGGTCGCGCTGGGCGCTGTCGCGGCGGAAGTCTTCAGCCAGGTCGCTGGCGACAATCAGGGCGTGTTCGTCGCTGGTAATGACCGCGACGTTAGGGGGAAAAGTCATGGGTTTCTCCAGACGCTCGTAAAAAAGTGTTCTGGTCAGTCAGATCCAGGAATGTCGAGCCGGCAACGTGCCGTTCAGTCGATAAGCGCCCACCGCGTGGTACTTCCAGCGCACCGGGTCGTGCAGGGTGTGCACCCGCGCGTTGCGCCAGTGGCGGTCGAGGTTGAACTCGGCAAGGGTGGCGCGGCTGCCGGCCAGTTCGAAGAGCTTTTCGCTGACCAGCAACGACACTTCGGTGGTCAGCACTTTCGCCTCGGCCACGGCAATCGACGCACGCGCGGCTGACTGAGCGGTGATCGGCGCAGCGCTGACCTGGTCCAGCACCTGACCGGCCTTGCGCAGCAGGGCTTCGGCGGCGTGCAGTTCGATCTTGAGCTTGCCGATCTCGGCGATCACATACAGGTCATCACTGGCGCGTTCGACCTTGGCATCGATCCAGGGACGCGAGCGTTCACGAACGAAGGCGATGGTGTCCTCAAGCGCGCCGCGCGCAATGCCGGCGTCGATGGCGGCCTGAATCAGTTGGGAGACGGCGCCCTGGATATTCGGGGTTTCGCCGATGCGCCAGTTTTCCACGACCCGTTCGGCGTCCACCGGCACTTGGTCCAGCAGCACCGTGCCACTGGCGGTAGTGCGTTGGCCGAAGCCCGACCAGTCATCGACAATGCGCAGCCCTTCAGTGCCACGGCGCACGAACGCCATGACCTGCCTGCCGTCATCGTTCAGCGCTTTGACCGCAACCCAATGCGCAAACAGCGCGCCGGTGGAATAGAACTTCTGGCCGCTGATCACGTAACCGTCACCCTTGGCGGTGATGCGCGTTTTGAGCTCCAGGGTGTTCTTGGTCCCGCGTTCCGGGCCGCCATTGCCGATGCGCCAACCGTCGAGAACGCTTTGGAACAGCTGCTTTTTCTGGCGCTCGGTGGCCGCACCCTGTAACAGGTGCAGGATGCCGAAATGGTTCTGCGGGATCTGCCCGAGGGCCGGGTCTGCCGCGCTGATGATCGCGAACACGTCGGCCAGGGTGACAAAAGACACCTGCGGGCCGCCGTATTCACGGGGAATGGAAATACTGCCCAGCCCACTGCGGGTGAACTGCTCAATCTGCGCCCACGGCAGCTGGCGTTGCCTGTCGCGCTTGGCGGCTTGCAGGCGCGCAGCCTGAGCCAGCTCCTGGGCAGCATTCAACGCCTCTGCATCGTTGCGCAGCACAGCGGCCGGCAACAGCAGGGGAGCTACGTCCAGATCACTCTGGGGAGTTGTTAGAGCCAAGTTAGACATCAGCGCCGCTCCTTGGCTGCACGTAATGCCCTGGCGTTGCCCACCGGGGTAATCCTGACCATACCGACCTCGCATTCAATGAAATAAAAACAGAAAATTCAGAGATGTCCGGTGGTCCGGTAGATATACCCTAAGCGTATTAAATATTTAAATAAACTAACTTTTGGGAATATGAATAGAAGGTCTTTCACCCTGGTTCGCAGGGCGACCCGAGAGGGCGGGGACGATAGATCAGCGCAGTCCCGACCGGGTGGGTCGGCGCCTCGGCGGCAATGCGTAAAGTGCGGGCGGGTGCCCAGCGTGAGTTGTTGCCGACGCGATCCAGAATGCAATAGGTCACCTCCAGCCGGCAGTCGTCGCCGGCTTCGACAATCACCGTCGAAGGCACCCACACCTGCACCGCCTGGCCGATTTCCCTGGCCTGGATCTTCGGCAGGTCCAGGCGCACATCGCCCCAGCGCAGGGTGATGGCATCGCCGGTGGTCATGTTCAGGTACGGCTCGATGGTCAGAGGGATACCGCGCCGTACCTGGCTGGCGTTGACGCCGCAGCGGCGGATGGTCTCGGGCAGGCCCACGGGGGCGAGGTTGTGGTTTTCGTCGTGGTACAGGGGCGAGGGTTGGCCGCCAGGGTAGTGGGTCTTTACGCGCACCCGCGTTTCGGCGGAGCGCGCAGGGCCATGGCCGATCTGCATGACCTGGTAATGGACCTGAGCCGGTCCATCCAGCACGAAACTTTCCGGCACCCGCAGGTGGGTGAATGCGCCGACCTTGCACGCGGTCACCCGCCGTGACGCGGCAAAGCAGTTGTTCCAGAACAGCTCGATCAGGTCGCCTTCACCCATGCCGGGATACGGCGCAATGTCGACCTGCAGGTGTGTGGCGGCCAGGGCATTGATGCCATTGCCGATGGCCTGGGGCAGTGTCGGTGCAGTGAGCAGTGGGGGCGTCATAAATAATCTCCTTGATACAGCCAGCAGCAATCGTTCCGGACCTTTGGCGCGGGTGCGCGGGGTGACCGAAATGAACGATTCAGAAAACAGCTGGGATAGGATCCAATCCTCTGAGCGCTAGATAAGAGGGTTGGCCAAGGGGCGTCAATGGCGGCAAAAGGCTAAACGGCGGGTTTTGTGATATTCAGAAGGGTCTGACTGGGAGGGGGATTTATAGTCCCGTGTGGCGGGGTGTTTTACGGCGTGGAATGACGATTTCCTGTAGGAGCGCGCTTATGTGGGAGCTGGAAAGCCAGCTCCCACATAAGCGTGTCAGTGAGCCAGGAATTTGCTCAAAAACTGCCTGGTGCGTTCTTCCTTGGGGCTGGCAAACAGTGCCTTGGATTCGCCTTGTTCCACGATCACGCCCTTGTCGAAGAAGATCACCCGGTTGGCCACGTCACGGGCAAAGCTCATCTCGTGGGTGACGATAACCATGGTGCGGTTTTCTTCGGCAAGGCTGCGAATGGTCGCCAGCACTTCGCCCACCAGCTCCGGGTCCAGCGCCGAGGTGGGTTCGTCAAACAGAATCACCTCCGGCTCCATGGCCAGTGCACGGGCAATCGCCACGCGCTGTTGCTGACCACCGGACAAACGCCGTGGGTAGACATCTTCCTTACCTGCCAGCCCCACCTTGGCCAGCAGTTTGCGCCCCAGGGCGTCAGCGGCTTCGCGCGGCATCTTCTTGACCACGGTGGGGCCTTCGATGACGTTTTCCAGCGCAGTGCGGTGCGGGAACAGGTTGAAGCTCTGGAATACAAACCCCACGTGCTGGCGCAGGCGCCGCACCAGGCTTTGTTGCTGGTTGATCGGCCTGCTGGTGTCGATTTCGATGTCGCCCACCTTGATGCGGCCACTGGTGGGCTGTTCGAGGAAGTTCAGGCAGCGCAGGAAGGTGGTCTTGCCGGAACCGCTGGGGCCGATAATGGCGATGACTTCGCCTTCCTTGACCTCAAGGTCGATGCCGTTGAGCACCACCTGACTGTTGAATTGTTTGGTCAGTTTTTCAACCACGATCATGCTTCAGGACTCCAGGTCATGCCGGTTGACCCGGGCTTCCAGACGATTTTGGAAATACGCCAGGATGCTGACCAGCACCCAGTAGATCAGGGCGGCCGACAGGTACATCGCGAAAATCTCGAACGTGCGCGCGGACACCAACTGCGCCTGGCGCAGCAGCTCGGGCACTTGGATGGTCGCTGCCAGCGAGGTGTCCTTCACCAGCGATGTAAAGCTGTTACCCAGCGGTGGCAATGCCGTACGCATCGCCTGCGGCAGGATCGCCCGACGCAGGGTTTGCACACGGGTCATGCCGATACTGGCAGCGGCTTCCCACTGGCCACGCTCGATAGAGCTGATGGCGGCGCGCAAGGTTTCACAGATATACGCTGCCATGTTCAATGAGAGGCCGATCAGCGCGGCGGGAATCGGGTCGAGTTCGATACCCACTTGCGGCAAGCCGTAATACATCATGAACAGCTGCACCAGCAACGGCGTACCGCGAAAGAACGACACGTAGATGCGGGCGATCCAACTCAGCGTCTTGAAGCGCGACAAACGCATCAAGGCCAGGCCGAAGCCCAGCACAAAGCCGAAAAACAAACCGCCCAGGCTCAAGATCACGGTGAAGTACACGCCCTGCATCAAGAAGGGCGTGGAATTCAGGATCAATTGAAACTTTTCTTCCATTATTGGGTAACGTCAGCGTTGAAGTACTTCTCGGAGAGTTTTTTCAACGTGCCGTCTGCGCGCAGTTTTTCGATGGCCTTGTTGACCGCGGCCAGCAACTCAGGCTCGCCTTTACGCAGGGCTACGCCTGCTTCTTGACGAGAAAATGCGTCACCGGCAGCGGCGGTGTCCGGGGCTTTTTTGGCGTATTCCAGTGCCGCCAGGCGGTCGATCAGGATGGCGTCGATACGGCCGATGCGCAGGTCCTGGAACTTGGTTGGGTCATCTTCGTAGGTGCGGATATCAGCGTTCTTGACGTTGGCTTTCACCCACTCCTCGTAGTTGGTGCCCAGGCCCACCCCGACCTTTTTACCGGCCAGGTCGGCAGCAGATTTGATATTGAGTTTGTCTTCGTTCTTCTTCAGTACCAACGCCTGAATCCCGGAAACGGTGTAGGGCTCAGAAAAGTCGTACTTCTTTTTGCGCTCTTCGGAAATGGTGACTTGGTTGATCACCGCGTCCAGTCGCTTGGATTCCAGTGCGGCCAGGATACCGTCCCACTTGGTGGCCTGCAGTTTGACCTTCACGCCCAGCTCCTTGGCCAGCGCTTCGGAAAACTCGACTTCAAAACCCGCGAGCTTGCCGTCTTCCCCGACAAAGCTGAAGGGTGGGTAAGTGCCTTCCAGGCCGACGTTGATGACGCCGGCTTTCTTGATGTTGTCCAACTGCTCGCCGGCAATTGCCTGGCCCATCAGGCCAGCCCCGAGTGCCAGGCCCAAAGTGCCGACCAGCAACGTGCGACGGAATACAGAAATAGTCATGAAGAGCCCCTGTGTTTTTATGTTGAGCGAAGCAGGTGACGCGGTAGTCGTATCCTGCCTTAAAGCGCGTAGCGAGTCTTCGCCTACGGCGCGACTATAAAGCGGGTTTTTAAGACTTGAAAATAATATTAATTAAATTTTATATGCGATTTTCGAATACGCCGTAGATCCAATGTGGGAGCGGGCTTGCTCCCATATTTTGATCTGTGTGCATTCAGTTAAATGCGCCACCATAGGCGAACAATGCCGGCGCCCCGCCGGTATGCAGGAAAATGATCGGCCCGTCCTCAAAGCGCTGACGCCCGATGCCATCCAGCAAACCGGCCATGGCCTTGCCAGTGTAGACCGGGTCCAGCAACAGGCCTTCCTGACTCGCCAATAGCTTGACCGCAGAAAGGGTGCCGGCGTTCGGTTCGCCATAGCGCGGCCCGAAGTATTCGTCCCACAGGATCACCTTGAACGCTTGCGGGATATCCACACCCAGCAACTGCGCGGTACGTTCGGCCAGGCCCTGCACTTTCGGGCGCTGGGCTTCGTCGGTACGCGACACGGTGACGCCAATTACGGGCAGGTCTGGCAGCACCTCGCTCAAGGCCAGGGCGAGGCCGCTGTGGGTCCCCGCACTGCCGGAGGCCAGCACCACGGCGGCAAATTCGATGCCGCTGTCTTCGATCTGCGCGGCCAGCTCAAGCCCGGCGCGTACATAACCCAGGGCGCCCAGGGCATTGGAGCCGCCGATAGGCACCAGGTACGGCTTCTTGCCGCTGCTGCGCAGGCGGTCGGCGAGGGCATTGAGCTGGTCGTCGACGTTGTCGAGGTTTTCCACCAACTCTACTTTGGTGTCGAACAGGTCCAGCAGCAGGCGGTTGCCGTTGCCCAGGTAGTTGGGGTCGTCGGTACCGGTAGGGTTTTCCAGCAAGGCCACGCAGCCCAGGCCCAGCTTGGCGGCCAGCGCAGCGGTCTGGCGTACGTGGTTGGACTGGATAGCGCCGGCGGTCACCAGGGTATCGGCGCCTTGGGCGATGGCATCGGCGGCCAGGTATTCAAGTTTGCGCAGCTTGTTGCCGCCCATGGCCAGCGGCGTGGTGTCATCGCGCTTGACGTACACATCCCTGCTCAGCCAGGCCGACAGCCGCTCGAGTTTTTCCAGGGCAGTGGCGCCGCCCAGCAATTCCAGGCGGTTAAAACGGTCGAGCTGTTGTTTGATCATGGCTACGCACGGTTGATGAGTATGGGGCGACTATAGGCAGGCACTTTTCATCGGGCAACCGGTTTGGTTATTTGCTCGCCATAATTGGTTATTAAGGCTGCTGCTCCGCATGACGTAGCGTGGTGGCCCCTTGAGCGGCAAGTCATCAGCGACAAGCCGCAAGTTGATCGCGCTCAACTTGCAGCTTGTCGCTTGAAGCTTGTTACTGCGCCTCCCCATTTTCAGGAGTGACGACGTTGAGCGAGCGCGCCAGTCATTGGCAATTACAGACCATCGTCAGTCAACTGTGCGGCGCCCGGGACCAGTGGCGAACGCGCAATGGCCGCTTGAGTGGCGAACATGGCGGGCGCGAATTGCCGTCCCTGCGCAGCCTGTTGCACACCGATGTGCTCGCCGCCTACCACGGCGACCCGGCCGCCCGCAGCGTCGATGAAGTGCTGCTGTGCTACCCCGGCATCCTGGCGGTGATTCACCATCGTCTGGCCCACCACCTGTACCGCAACCAGGCAGTTGGTGTTTGACGAGGTCAAAGTGGGTCGGCGTGTGTTCGGCGATCGCCAGTAATCGGCTTGTCGGCGTTGCAGGCATAGTTGAATGACCTTTCGGGGGCGTCAGCAATCATTCGATTGTGTTGAGCTTGCGCGCTGACAGGCGGCACATATTGCTTGGCGTTTTCTGATTTTTCCTCGGGCTATGTGCTGAACGTTTTGTCATCTCAGCCCGTCATACCTTTCCCTGAGCTAGTGTAGGAGTTGTCTGCCGCTCGGCCCTGCAATTAGTCCCAGACCGCCTATCCATGTTTAACTTGAATGCTCGTTCAAGTTAAACCCGGTGGTTCGCTGCCCGCTCACAACAGGAGGCTTACCTTTGCTGAGTCTGTTATTTACAGCCACATCGCTCATCGTCGGGGTGCATCGTTCATGAGTGCATCGTCCACCCCCGCAAGCGGCCTGGTGCGCATGAATGCGCCGGTCTTCTATTTTGCCGCCAGCTTCATCCTGCTGTTTGGCATCACGGTCATTGCTATCCCGCAACAGGCCGGCGCTTGGCTGCTGGCCGCGCAAAACTGGGCGGCCAACACGGTCGGCTGGTACTACATGCTGGCGATGACCCTGTATCTGGTCTTCGTGGTGGTCACCGCATTATCGGGCTACGGCAAGATAAAACTCGGTGCCGACCACGACGAGCCCGAATTCAGTTACCTGTCCTGGGCCGGCATGCTGTTCGCCGCCGGGATCAGCATCACGTTGTTTTTCTTCTGCGTGTCCGAGCCGCTGACGCACTTGGTGCAACCGCCTCAGGGCGCGCCGATGAGCGCCGATGCCGCGCGCCAGGCCATGCAGGTGCTGTTTCTGCACTGGGGCCTGCACGGCTGGGGCGTGTTCGCCTTTGTTGGTATGGCATTGGCGTATTTCGCCTACCGGCATAACTTGCCGCTGGCGTTGCGTTCGGCGTTGTACCCGCTGATCGGCAAGCGCATCAACGGCCCTATCGGTTACGCGGTGGATGGTTTTGGCATCATCGCCACGGTGTTTGGTCTCGGTGCTGACATGGGCTTTGGGGTGTTGCACCTCAATTCCGGGCTCGATTACTTGTTTGGCCTCGCCCATACCCAGTGGATCCAGGTTGGTTTGATCACCTTGATGATGGGCGCCGCGATCTTGGTCGCCGTAGCCGGCGTCGACAAGGGCGTGCGAGTGATGTCCGACATCAACATGCTGCTGGCCTGTGCGCTGCTGCTGTTTGTGTTGTTCGCCGGCCCCACCCAGCACTTGCTCAATACCTTGATCCAGAACATCGGTGACTATTTGGGCGCCTTGCCGAGCAAGAGTTTCGACGTGTATGCCTACGACAAACCCAGCGACTGGCTGGGCGGTTGGACGGTGTTCTACTGGGCCTGGTGGGTTGCATGGTCGCCGTTCGTGGGCCTGTTTATCGCGCGGATCTCCCGTGGCCGGACCATTCGTGAGTTCGTATTCGGCGTGCTGCTGATCCCGCTGGGGTTCACCCTGGCGTGGATGTCGATCTTTGGCAACAGCGCCATTGACCAGGTGCTCAACCACGGCATGGCCGCGCTCGGTCAGTCGGCCATCGATGATCCGTCGATGAGCCTCTACCTGCTGCTGGAAACCTACCCGTGGAGCAAAACGGTTATTGCGGTGACGGTGTTTATCAGCTTTGTGTTCTTCGTCACCTCGGCCGACTCCGGCACTGTGGTGCTGTCCACACTGTCGTCCAAGGGCGGCAACGCTGACGAAGACGGGCCGAAATGGCTGCGGGTGTTCTGGGGCGTGATGACCGGGCTGGTCACCAGTGCCTTGCTGTTTGCCGGCAGCATCGACTCGCTTAAATCCGCGGTGGTGCTGACCTCGTTACCGTTCTCGATGATTCTGCTGCTGATGATGTGGGGACTGCACAAGGCGTTCTACTTGGAGTCGCAAAAGCAGATCGCGCAATTGCATTCGTTGGCGCCGGTGTCGGGTTCACGCAAGGGCACAGGCGGCTGGCGCCAGCGCTTGAGTCAGGCCGTGCATTTCCCGTCAAGGGATGAGGTGTATCGGTTCCTTGAGACCACGGTGCGCCCGGCGATTGAAGAGGTGACGGCGGTGTTCGTCGAAAAAGGCCTCAGGATCGTCACCCAGCCTGATCCATCCAACGACAGCGTCAGCTTGGAAATCGGCCACGGCGATGAGCATCCGTTCGTTTATCAGGTGCAGATGCGTGGCTATTTCACGCCGTCATTTGCACGCGGTGGAATGGGTTCCAAGCAGCTCAACAACCGTCGCTACTACCGGGCGGAAGTGCACTTGAGCGAGGGCAGCCAGGACTACGATCTGGTCGGCTACACCAAGGAGCAGATCATCAACGACATTCTTGACCAGTACGAGCGGCACCTGCAGTTCCTGCATTTGGTGCGCTGAGGCGACAAACCGCGCATTTACGCCATTGGTACGTACCACTCTCACAGGACTTTGCTGTAAAACGAAAGGGCAGACTTAAGCGATTCAGCTGGTTAAAAGACCTGGGAATATCGTTATTCCCAGGCCTTATTTGCCTACGTCCAAGAGAGGATTCGATGACTTACATTGCTGCCGAAAACCGCTATGAATCTATTCCGTACCGCCGCGTAGGCCGCAGTGGATTGGTGCTGCCTGCACTGTCCCTGGGGCTGTGGCACAACTTTGGCGACAGCACCCCGATCGACACCCAGCGCGCCCTGCTGCGCACCGCGTTCGACCTGGGGATCAACCACTTCGACCTGGCCAACAACTATGGCCCGCCCTACGGCAGCGCCGAGATCAACTTCGGCCGTCTGCTGCGCGAAGACTTTAAGCACTACCGTGATGAACTGATCATTTCCAGCAAAGCCGGCTGGGACATGTGGCCTGGCCCCTACGGCCAGGGCGGCGGTTCGCGCAAATACGTGCTGGCCAGCCTCGACCAGAGCCTGCAACGCCTGGGCGTCGACTACGTGGATATCTTCTACTCCCACCGTTTTGACGCCGACACCCCATTGGAAGAAACCGCCAGCGCCCTCGCCACCGCCGTGCAACAAGGTAAGGCGTTGTACATCGGTATTTCCTCCTACTCCGGGGTAAAAACCCGCGAAATGGCGGCCCTGCTCAAAGAGTGGAAAGTGCCGCTGCTGATCCACCAGCCAGCCTACAACCTGCTTAACCGCTGGGTCGAAAAAGACCTGCTGGACACCACCGAAGAACTCGGCGCCGGGGTGATCGCGTTCACGCCGTTGGCCCAGGGTTTGCTGACTGACAAGTACCTCAACGGCGTGCCGGCCGATGCGCGGGTCAATCGCCCGGGCGGTGGTTCGTTGCAGGCCAAGCACCTGTCCGAAGAAAACATCGCTCATGTGCGGGCGCTTAATGAAATCGCCCAGCGTCGTGGTCAGAGCCTTGCGCAATTGGCGTTGGCTTGGACGTTGCGTGATCCACGGGTGACTAGCGCGCTGATCGGTGCGAGCCGGCCGGAGCAGATCATTGAAAACGTCGGTGCGTTGAAGAACTTGAGCTTCAGTGCGCAGGAGCTGGCGGAGATCGATCGGTTTGCGCAGGAAGGTGGGATTAACCTGTGGGAAAAGCCATCTACTGCTGAGTAACCGGACACACCTCGGTAAAATTGTGGGAGCGGGCTTGCTCGCGAAGGCGGAGTGTCAGTCGATACATGTTTGACTGATACACCGCCTTCGCGAGCAAGCCCGCTTCCACAGGGGGCCGCGTAAGGATTTAGTTGCTGATGGCCAGAATGCTCGCCTGGTACGACCCGACAAACACATCAAAGTCGCCCACTTCGTTCTGCTCCAGCTCTGCCTGTTGCGCCAGCGATGTACGTGCCAGCTGTTCAAAGCGCGCCTGCTCGTCCGCCGGCAACGGCTCCTTGCGAAAGTGCTCAGCGTGCAACTGGCTCTGGTGCAGGGAGAACTGCGCAAAACTCTCTTTACGCTCGGCCATCGCCGCCAGCACCTGGGCCGACGGCGTCAGGGACGGGTCCTTGACCTTGGCCAACTGAGCATCCAGTGCCTGGCTGTGCTCGGTGATGCCGTGGCTCTCATCCAGCAACGCGGCCAACGGTGCAATCTGCTCCAGCAGATCGGCAGCCCATTCCTTCATGTCCACCGGTTGCCCCTGACGTTGCAATTGCAGGCCCGGACGGCGACCTTCCTTGACCACGCTGAGGAAGTTGGAGGTTGCGTTGCCACATTCGTTGTTGGCGAACACCGGGCTGTCGTTCAGCGCGCAATACAGCAGGAATGCGTCGAGGAAACGCGACTCCGGCAGGTCGATGCCCATCGGCAGGAATGGGTTGATGTCCAGGCAGCGCACTTCGATGTACTGGATGCCACGCGCCATCAGCGCCTGGATCGGCCGCTCGCCGGTGTAGGTCACACGCTTGGGGCGGATGTTGGAGTAGTACTCGTTTTCGATTTGCAGGATGTTGGTGTTGAGCTGTACCCATTCACCGTCCTTGTGCGTGCCGACTTCTACGTACGGCGCGTAGGGCTTTGCCACCGCTTCACGCAGGCTGTCGGTGTAGCTGACCAGGTCGTTGTAGCACGGCGTGAGGCCGGCCTGGGCGTTGCTCTGGTAACCCAGGTCGCTCATGCGCAGGCTGGTGGCGTAGGGCAGGTACAGGGTGTCAGCGTCGAGCACTTCCAACTGGTGCGAGCGACCGCGCAGGAAGCCCGCGTCCAGCGCCGGCGAGGCCCCGAACAGGTACATCAGCAGCCAGCTGTAGCGACGGAAATTGCGGATCAGCGCGATATAGGCGTTGGACTGATAGTCGCGGTCAGTGCCGACAAATCCTTCAGTTTCCTTGAGCAACGGCCACAGCTGTTCCGGCAGGGAAAAGTTGTAGTGGATGCCCGCGATGCATTGCATGGTCTTGCCGTAACGCAGGGCCAGCCCCTTGCGGTACACGTACTTGAGCTGTCCGATATTGGACGTGCCGTAGTAGGCAATCGGAATGTCTTCCTCGGCCGGCAACGGGCACGGCATCGAGGGGCTCCACAGGTATTCGCTGCCGAGCTTGGTGTAGGCAAACCGGTGGATTTTGTCCAGGCTGCTCAGGGTATCGGCCGGGTTGGGCAGGGCGGGAGTGATGAACTCAAGCAGCGATTCCGAGTAGTCAGTGGTGATCAGTTCGTTGGTCAACGCGGCGCCCAGGGCTTCGGGGTGCGGCGTTTGTGCCAGGCGGCCATCACCCGTAACGCGCAGGCATTCGCGCTCGATGCCGTGCAAGCACTGCTCTAGCAGGGAGAGGTGTTCGCGCTTGCCGAGCAAAGCCAGGCGGCGGTTGAGAAGTTCGCTCAAGTTGGATTCCTTCACGCGTCAGTCGCCCCAATATGGGGGTGGGCAGGACGGTCTACAAGGGTGAAGTTAAAACTGGCGTGATCGCCTGGTTCAGAGTCGATTTGACCCGCTGTGAAAAAGCCTACCTCACTCCATGAGTTTGGCTACAGCACGGCAAGAAAATTCCGACGCTGTGATTGCAGCGCCGAAATTAACTCAAATCGGGGGTAGGGGGCTATAGGACAGCGAAGGTACCCTGCGCTTTTGCGATAAGTCTTTCGTCTTGGTACACATCCGCCTCGACCACCAGCGTGCGGCGCCCGGCATGAATCACCCGGCTGGTGCACAGCACATCACCGCCTTCCACCGCACGGATATAGTTGATTTTGCACTCGATGGTCGCGCTCTGCTGGTCGAAACCATGTGAGCTGGAACAGGCCAGCCCCATCGTAATGTCCACCAGGCTGAAAATCGCCCCGCCATGGAGCTTGCCCGCGCGGTTGCGCAGGTGCGGCTCCAGGGTCAGGGCCACCTCGGCAACGCCTTCCTCAAGGCGTTGCAGACGGCAGCCGATCAGTTCGCTGAACGCGCTCTGGGTCAAGCCGGCCGGAATTTCCATCAACGCTTCTTCAACTGTTTAGCGTTGGCGAACAGCGAGGCCATGGCGTTGTTGCTCGGCGCTGCGGTAGCGGTTTCCTTGCGCGGAGCGCTGTTTTGCGACTGGCGCGGTGCGGAGCCTGGACGTGCGCCACGGGCACCGTCGACTTTCTCACCGGGGGTGTCGCTCATGCGCATCGACAGGCCGACACGTTTGCGCGGGATGTCGATTTCCATGACTTTGACCTTCACCACGTCACCGGCTTTCACCGCTTCGCGTGGATCCTTGATGAATTTCTCCGAAAGCGCGGAGATATGTACCAAACCGTCCTGATGCACGCCGATATCCACAAAGGCGCCGAAGTTGGTCACGTTGGTGACGACGCCTTCGAGGATCATGCCCAGTTGCAGGTCCTTGAGGTCTTCGACACCGTCCTGGAACTCGGCGGTCTTGAACTCGGGGCGGGGGTCGCGGCCCGGCTTTTCCAGCTCTTGCAGGATGTCGGTGATGGTCGGCACACCGAAGGTTTCGTCGGTGTACTTCTTTGGATCCAGACGCTTGAGGAATGCAGCGTCACCGATCAGCGAACGGATGTCGCGGTCGGTTTCGGCGGCGATGCGTTGCACCAGCGGGTAGGCTTCCGGGTGAACCGCGGAAGAATCCAACGGGTTATCTCCGTTCATTACGCGTAGGAAACCGGCGGCCTGTTCGAAGGTTTTTTCACCCAGGCGTGCGACTTTTTTAAGCGCTGCACGGGTTTTGAACGCGCCGTTTTCGTCACGGTGAGTCACGATGTTTTGCGCCAACGTGGCGTTGAGGCCGGAAATACGTGCAAGCAGCGCGACGGAAGCGGTGTTCACGTCTACGCCAACGGCGTTTACGCAATCTTCCACCACTGCATCCAGGCCGCGCGCCAGTTTCAGCTGCGACACGTCATGCTGATACTGGCCCACGCCGATGGATTTAGGGTCGATTTTCACCAGTTCGGCCAGTGGATCCTGCAGGCGACGAGCAATCGACACCGCGCCACGGATCGACACGTCGAGGTCCGGGAATTCCTTGGATGCCAACTCCGACGCCGAATACACCGAGGCGCCAGCCTCGGAGACCATGACTTTGGTCATCTTCATGGCTGGGTATTTCTTGATCAGTTCGGCGGCCAGCTTGTCGGTCTCGCGGCTGGCAGTGCCGTTGCCGATGGCGATCAGGTCTACGGAGTGTTTGGCGCACAAGGCGGCCAGGATCGCGAGGGTCTGGTCCCATTTGTTGTGCGGTACGTGCGGATACACAGTCGCGTGGTCCAGCAGCTTGCCGGTGGAATCGACCACGGCCACTTTGCAGCCAGTGCGCAGGCCTGGGTCGAGGCCCAAAGTGGCACGTGGCCCGGCCGGTGCAGCCAGCAGCAGGTCGTGCAGGTTGTGGGCGAACACGTTGATCGCCTCGGTTTCGGCACCGTCGCGCAGTTCGCCCAGCAGGTCGGTTTCCAGGTGGGTGTAGAGCTTGACCTTCCAGGTCCAGCGCACCACTTCACCGAGCCACTTGTCCGCAGGACGGTTCTGATTCTGGATGCCGAATTGTTGACCGATCATGCCTTCGCACGGGTGCATGGTGCCCGGCAACTCGTCGCCGACCTTTAGCGCGGAGCTGAGAATGCCTTCATTGCGGCCACGGAAAATGGCGAGTGCACGGTGGGACGGCATGCTCTTGAGCGGTTCGTCGTGTTCGAAGTAATCGCGGAACTTGGCGCCTTCTTCCTCTTTGCCGGCGATGACGCGGGCACTGAGGATGGCTTCCTGCTTAAGGTAGGTACGCAGTTTTTCCAGCAGGCTGGCGTCTTCGGCGAAGCGCTCCATGAGGATGTACTTGGCGCCTTCGAGGGCGGCCTTGACATCGGCGACGCCTTTTTCGGCGTCGATGAAGCGCGCGGCTTCGGTTTCCGGGGTCAGCGACGGGTCGTTGAACAGGCCGTCGGCCAACTCGCCCAGGCCCGCTTCCAGGGCGATCTGGCCCTTGGTGCGGCGCTTTTGCTTGTACGGCAGGTAAAGGTCTTCGAGGCGGGTCTTGGTGTCGGCGAGCTTGATGTCGCGCTCGAGTTGGGGGGTCAACTTGCCTTGTTCCTCGATGCTGGCGAGGATGCTGATGCGCCGTTCGTCGAGTTCTCGCAGGTAGCGCAGGCGCTCTTCCAGGTGACGTAGTTGGATGTCGTCGAGGCTGCCGGTCACTTCTTTACGGTAACGGGCGATGAAGGGCACCGTGGAGCCTTCATCCAGTAGAGCGACGGCCGCTTCGACCTGTTGTGGGCGTACACCGAGTTCCTCGGCGATGCGGCTGTTGATGCTGTCCATAAAACCACCTGAAATTCTTAAAAGCAGCTCGCAAGCCCGGAAAACAAGGCGTTGGGAGGCTGGTTGAGCGGCCCGACTGGCGCCGCTGCCTGGGTCAAGAGGCAGCCTATTGACCCTCGAAATCGAAAAAATCACGACAAGCGGTGAAAAAATCCTCGGCATCAAACGGTAACGATCTGACGTTGCCCTGCACGACGGCGCCGCATTATAACCAGCGTTCTGCCCTTGGGGGGGATTGCGCCAACGGTTGTAGGGCGCGGGTTCGCTGGCAGTAGAGGAAAAATCTGCTAACAATGCACACGGTGCGTATAACGGCAGCTAGGCCATAATGCGCGCCGAGATAAGAGGAGCATCTAATGAGCAGCACTGCACAAACTGCTGAAGGCGAGAAAATTCTCATCGTTGACGACGATCCGGGGCTGAGCAGCCTGCTGGAGCGTTTCTTCAACTCCAAGGGCTACCGCGCCCGCGCGGTGCCGAACACTGAGCAGATGGACCGTCTGTTGGGGCGTGAAGTGTTCAACCTCGTCGTACTCGACCTGATGCTGCCCGGCGAAGACGGCCTCACCGCCTGCAAACGCCTGCGCGGCGCGAACAACCAGATTCCAATCATCATGCTTACCGCCAAGGGCGATGAGCTGAGCCGCATCAAGGGCCTGGAGCTGGGCGCGGATGACTATTTGGCCAAGCCGTTCAACCCGGATGAGCTGATGGCGCGGGTGAAGGCGGTGTTGCGTCGCCAGGCAGCCCCGGTACCGGGCGCGCCCGGCAGCGAAGACGAAAGCGTCACTTTTGGCGACTACGAACTGTCGCTGGCGACCCGTGAGCTCAAGCGTGGCGATGAAGTGCACATGCTGACCACTGGCGAATTCGCCGTGCTCAAGGCCCTGGTGATGAACGCTCGCCAGCCGCTGACCCGCGACAAACTGATGAACCTGGCCCGTGGCCGGGAATGGGACGCCCTGGAGCGCTCCATTGACGTGCAGATTTCCCGTCTGCGCCGGATGATCGAGCCGGACCCTTCCAAGCCTAGGTATATCCAGACGGTCTGGGGTGTGGGTTATGTGTTTGTGCCGGATGGCAATAAAACCAGTTGACCGATGATTTGCAGGGCGGGCCTCCCAGCGTTTGATTCCATGAGGGTCGACGGGAGGTCCGGCGTCTGCAATTCTGCGAGCGCCGCTCGTTTCTGCAAGGTATCTAGCTGTCTTCTATGAAAACCCCGCTGTGGTTCCCCCAAAGCTTCTTCTCCCGCACCCTTTGGCTGGTGCTGATCGTCGTTCTGTTTTCCAAAGCACTCACGCTTGTTTATCTGTTGATGAACGAGGACGTGCTGGTGGATCGACAATACAGCCACGGTGTCGCCTTGACGCTTCGCGCCTATTGGGCGGCTGACCCCGAGAACCGCGAGAAAATCGCCAAGGCCGCCACGCTGGTCCGTGTAGCGGGCGCGGGGGTGCCCGAGGGTGAGCAACATTGGCCCTACAGTGAAATTTACCAGCGCCAGATGCAGGCTGAACTCGGTGAAGACACTGAGGTGCGGCTGCGCATGCATGTATCGCCGGCGTTGTGGGTGCGCGCGCCAAGCCTGGGTGAGGATTGGCTGAAAGTGCCGCTGTACCCGCATCCGCTGCGTGGGCAGAAGATCTGGAACGTGCTGGGCTGGTTCCTGGCGATCGGGCTGCTTTCAACGGCGTCGGCGTGGATCTTTGTCCGGCAGCTCAACCAACCACTCAAACGTCTGGTGTTTGCCGCCCGCCAATTGGGCCAGGGGCGCAGCGTGCGCCTGCCGGTCAGCGATACGCCCAGCGAGATGACTGAGGTGTACGGCGCGTTCAACCAGATGGCGGAAGACGTCGAGCAGGCCGGGCGCGAACGCGAGTTGATGCTGGCGGGAGTTTCCCACGACTTGCGCACACCCTTGACGCGGCTGCGCTTGTCTCTGGAGTTGATGGGCAACCATAGCGATCTGACCGATGACATGGTCCGTGACATTGAGGACATGGACGCTATTCTCGACCAGTTCCTCGCGTTCATCCGCGATGGCCGGGATGAGGTGGTGGAAGAGGTCGATCTGACTGACCTGGTGCGTGAGGTGGTCGCGCCCTACAACCAGAACGGTGAGCAGGTGCGCATGCGCCTTGAGCCGATCCAGCCTTTTGCGTTGCGGCGGGTCTCGATGAAGCGCCTGTTGAACAACCTGATCGGTAACGCTTTGCATCACGCCGGTTCCGATGTGGAAGTGGCGGCGTATGTATCCGGCGACAGTGCTGCGCCCTATGTGGTGCTGAGCGTCATGGACCGGGGCGCGGGCATCGACCCGGACGAGCTGGAGGGTATCTTCAACCCTTTCACCCGCGGCGACCGTGCTCGGGGTGGTAAGGGTACTGGTCTGGGGTTGGCAATTGTGCGGCGGATTGCCTCGATGCATGGCGGCAATGTTGAGTTGCGTAACCGCGAAGAGGGAGGGTTAGAGGCGCGAGTGCGTTTGCCGCTGGGCTTGATGTTGCCCAGAGATGCGGTATAGGAGCAGCGACAAGCTTCAAGCTATCAGCTGCAAGAAAGAGCAAAAGCAATCTGTCTTCTCCTGCAGCTTTTAGCTTGAAGCTTGTCGCTGCTCTTACCCTTTACCCTTGGTCCGAGTCATATTCGCTCCGCCACTCTTCTCCAAATGCTGAATGATGATCCCCGCCACATCCTTGCCCGTTGTGGTCTCGATCCCTTCCAGCCCCGGCGATGAATTCACCTCCATCACCAGTGGTCCATGGTTGGAGCGCAAGATATCCACACCCGCCACGCTCAAACCCATCACCTTCGCCGCCCGCAGCGCGGTCATGCGTTCCTCGGGGGTGATCTTGATCAGGCTGGCACTACCACCGCGGTGCAAATTGGAGCGGAACTCCCCCGGCTTGGCCTGACGCTTCATCGCCGCAATCACCTTGTCACCCACCACGAAGCAGCGGATATCGGCGCCGCCGGCTTCCTTGATGTATTCCTGCACCATGATGTTCTGCTTGAGGCCCATGAATGCCTCGATCACGGATTCCGCCGCCGTCGCGGTTTCACACAGCACCACACCTATGCCCTGGGTGCCTTCCAGTACCTTGATCACCAGCGGTGCGCCATTGACCATCTCGATCAGGTCGGGAATGTCGTCGGGAGAGTGGGCAAAACCGGTCACTGGCAGGCCGATGCCTCGGCGTGAAAGCAGCTGCAGCGAGCGCAACTTGTCCCGAGAGCGGGCAATGGCGACCGATTCGTTGAGGGGCGATACCCCCATCATTTCAAACTGGCGCAATACCGCGCAGCCATAAAACGTCACCGAAGCTCCGATGCGAGGGATCACTGCATCAAACCCCTCCAGCGGTTTACCCCGGTAATGGATCTGCGGCTTATGGCTGGCAATGTTCATATAGGCACGCAACGTGTCGATCACCACCATTTCGTGGCCACGTTCAGTGCCGGCCTCAACCAGGCGGCGGGTGGAATACAGACGCGGGTTTCGCGACAGCACAGCAATCTTCATGCAGCACCTGGGGCAGAAATAGTAGAGACCGGGAACACCGGCTTGTCTTGAACGTACTTGACACCTGGATTGACCACCAATTGGCCGTCAATCAGCGCCTTGGAACCCAGTAACAGGCGATAACGCATGGCCTTGCGGCACGCGAGGGTGAATTCCACCCGCCATACCCGATCACCCAGCGCCAGGGTTGTGCTGATCACGTAGCGCACCTGCGCGTGGCCGTTGGAGCTTTTGATGGTTTTCATCGTCACCAACTGCGCCTCGCAGCGGCGGTGGCGCAGTTGCACAATGCTGCCCAGATGCGCGGTAAAGCGCACCCATTTCTCGCCGTCGCGCTCAAAAGGCTCGATATCGGTGGCGTGGAGGCTGGAGGTACTGGCACCGGTGTCGATCTTCGCGCGCAGGCCTGCCACTCCCAGGTCGGGAAGTGCCACCCACTCACGCAGACCTACAACGGTCAAATGGTCAAATGTCTTCAATATGGGTAACCGATCGATTCGCCCAGGCCTGGGGTGAAACCTCAGCCAGGGCTTTGAATGCAGGCTTGGCGAACCAATAACCCTGCATCAGAAATATTCCGCAGTCGGAAAGGAAGTCACGCTCACCAGCACTTTCGATGCCTTCGGCAATGACAGTAACTCCTAACTGCTCACAGATTGTGACAATCCCCCGGACGATGATCTGTCGGACACGATCCTGATCGACATCGCGAATCAGCGTCATGTCAAGTTTGATCAAGTCAGGTTGAAAATCGGCCAGCAAACTCAGCCCTGAATAACCCGCACCGAAGTCGTCGATGGCGGTCTTGAAGCCGAATTCGCGGTATTCACGCAGAATATTCGTCAAATGGCGATTGTTATCTACGTGCTCGCTTTCGAGTGTCTCGAAAATCAGCCGGTCCAGCGGAAAATCATGCGCGCGGGCAGCTTCCAGGGTACTGCGGATACACAACTCCGGGCGGTACACGGCGTTAGGCATAAAGTTGATAGAAAGATGGGTTTGCATACCCAGGGCCGCCGCCCCGGCGATCGCTTGGGTTCGGCAGCGTTGGTCGAAACGGTAGCGGTTGCTTTCGTCGACCTGGTCCAGCACAGACAGCGCCCCTTCGCCTTGCGTGCCGCGCACCAGGGCTTCGTGGGCGAAGATCGAATGGTCCCGAAGGTCTACGATAGGCTGATAGGCGAACGCAAAATCGAACCCCAAGGGTTCGCTTTGCTGGCAGCCCACGCAGCGCTGGTCAGGCGAGGTGAGTGAAGTGGGAAAGTCGGTCACAGCGTATCCTCGCGAAAACAGAGTGCTACCTGGCGTATCTTAGGTGAGCCTTAGGGTTTATGCGTCGAAGGGTTTCAACGTTAAAGTTGCGACATTTTTCAGAGCGAGGAATTCAAGTGGCTCAAAAGCAGGAAGAGGAAGAAAAAGTCCGTCTGGACAAGTGGCTGTGGGCTGCGCGCTTCTATAAAACCCGTGCCCTGGCGAAGGCTGCCATCGAGAGTGGCAAGGTGCATCATCGTGGCGAGCGCTGCAAGCCGGGCAAGGAACCGCGCGTCGGGGATGAATTTCAGATTCGTACCGGGTTTGATGAAAAAACGGTCGTGGTCCAGGCGCTTTCCATCGTGCGCCGTGGGGCGCCTGAAGCGCAGGCGCTGTACACCGAGACCGAAGCCAGTATTGCTAAGCGTGAAAATGCGGCGGCGATGCGAAAGGCCGGCGGTATCGGCATGACCACCGATGGCAAACCGAGCAAGAAGCAGCGCCGCGACTTGTTCAAGTTTCGCGGCAGTGGCAATGATGACTGACCCAGCGCGGGGCAAGCCCGCTCATTACTACAAGCGTATGACGCTTAGCCGACTAATCAGTGGCACTCGTTGAAACAGCCGGAAGACGGGTGCCGTCACCCGCAACAACCCACCCGACACCTTGGCCGCAAACGGTGTGTAATACCCCCACCCCAGCGCCAACAGTGCCAGCAACACACCACCGATGTAGTCGTCCTGCCCCCAGTGCGCCCCCGCCACCAGGCGCGGCATCATGAACAACAGTGCCAGGCCCCAAATCACCAGCACCTGGCCGGTGCGCTTGGCGAACACCGTCATGAACATCCCCCAGATCAACAGCACCGAAGCGTGATCCCCCGGGAAACTCTGGCTCGAACGGTCCTTCAGTTCCCACGTCTTTTCCAGCCCTGGGAAGTAGTCGCTCATCTGGATCGCCCCGCTGATTACCATCGACGGGCTACTGTGTTGCCAGCCCATGTGTGCCGCGAATTTGGAAAACAGCATGCGGATAAACAGCAACAGCAGCAGAATTCCGACAAAACCGAACAGTGCCTGGCGCACCTGCACGGCCTTGAATACCCAATCACCGCGAATCAACAGCAGCAGCAGAATCACGCCGACCACTGCGTCGAACGGTCGCAAACTGGCCACGGCCCACACGTGCAGCCATGTGGAGTTGCTCGCGAGCGGTTCATTGAGCAGATGAAACAGCCACTCGTCGAAAACCACACACAGCATCTGGCCCGTGGGCCACAGCCAAAAACACAGCAGCCCGATCGCGAGTAGATTGCACCAGGCCCATCCCCCGAGGTTCCACTTGGCTTGGAACAAACCCGGATTGTTCATAAACTGTACCCCACGGCTCTAGAAAACAGCACCAAAACGGTGCTAAAGCGTTTAATTCTATAAACTTTGTAATCAATTTGTCATCAATTCAGATACCCAGACCTATGACTGATCTACCGGATACCGACTTCACCCAACGCTTCATCTTCGACGAGAACGATGCCCGCGGCGAACTGGTCTCGCTGGAGCGCAGCTATGCCGAAGTCCTTGCCAAGCACCCTTATCCGGAGCCGGTTGCGCAACTGCTCGGCGAGCTGATGGCGGCCGCCTCGCTGCTGGTGGGCACGATGAAATTCGACGGTCTGCTTATTTTGCAGGCGCGGTCTGAAGGTCCGGTCCCGATGCTGATGATCGAGTGCTCCAGCGAACGCGAAATCCGTGGCCTGGCCCGTTACGACGCCGACCAGATTGCCCCGGACGCCACCTTGTCCGACCTGATGGCCAACGGCGTGCTGGCGATCACCGTCGACCCAACCGAAGGCCAACGCTACCAAGGCATCGTCGACCTCGACGGCGAAACCCTGTCGGACTGCTTCACCAACTACTTCGTGATGTCCCAGCAAGTCGGCACCAAGTTCTGGCTCAACGCCGACGGCAAGCGTGCTCGCGGCCTGTTGTTGCAACAGTTGCCGGCTGACCGCATCAAGGACGACGATGAGCGCACCGATAGCTGGCGCAAGCTGACCGCCCTTGCCGGTACGCTGACGGCTGAAGAGCTGCTGGGCTTGGACAACGAAACCATCCTGCATCGCCTGTACCACGAAGAGGCCGTGCGCTTGTTTGACGCACAGGGCCTGCGCTTCCGTTGCAGCTGCTCCCGTGAACGCTCAGCCAATGCCTTGGTCAGCCTGGGCCTGGAAGATGCCCAGGATCTGGTGGTCGAGCACGGCGGCAACATCGAGATCGACTGCCAGTTCTGCAACCAGCGCTACCTGTTCGATGCGGCCGATGTCGCCCAATTGTTCGCCGGCGCAGGCATCGATACCCCTTCCAACACCCGCCACTAAAACGTTTAAGCACAGGTGAATCACCTGACAATTGCCGGTTTAGCGCTGTTCTGACGGGAGGGCCCTACTTTTTTTGGGCTTTTCTGGCATAATCCGGCCCACTTTTTTCGCGGTAGTAGTGCGCAACTTTCTACTACAAAACGTTTGGAGCACTCGGCCATAGGCCGACGGGGAACCTCATGACGCAAGCCAACAACGCCGTATACACCGATCTGAGTGTTGATGATCTGGTTAAAGAAGCCCTGCAGCGCGGTGAAGGCGTGCTTGCCGATACTGGCGCACTGGTCGTAGAAACGGGTCACCGTACCGGTCGTTCGCCGGTCGACCGTTTCATCGTTGAAGAGCCTTCCACCCAGGACGCCATTGCCTGGGGCCCGATCAACCGCAAGTTCCCGGCCGACAAGTTCGATGCCCTGTGGGCTCGTGTCGAGGCATTCAACAACGCGCAAGAGCATTTCGTTTCCCACGTCCATGTAGGTGCTTCCGAAGACCACTACCTGGCCGTGAAGATGACCACCCAGACTGCCTGGCAGAACCTGTTCGGTCGTTGCCTGTTCATCAACCCGGCCCAGTACAACCCGGCCGGTCGTGACGAGTGGCAGGTGCTCAACGTGGCCAACTTTGAATGCGTGCCTGAGCGTGACGGCACTAACTCCGACGGTTGCGTGATCCTCAACTTCGCCCAGAAGAAAGTGCTGATCGCCGGTATGCGTTACGCCGGTGAAATGAAGAAAGCCATGTTCTCGGTACAGAACTTCCTGTTGCCGGCTTGCGACGTACTGCCGATGCACTGCGCCGCCAACATTGGCGAAGCAGGCGACGTGACCTTGTTCTTCGGCCTGTCGGGCACCGGTAAAACCACCCTGTCGGCCGACGAAAGCCGTTACCTGATCGGTGACGACGAACACGGCTGGGGCGAAGGCGTGGTGTTCAACATCGAAGGCGGTTGCTATGCCAAGTGCATCGACCTCTCCGAGAAGAACGAGCCAGTCATCTGGAAAGCCATCAAGCATGGCGCTGTGCTGGAAAACGTGGTTATCGACGATGCCAAGCACGCCGACTACACCAACGTCAGCCTGACCCAGAACAGCCGCGCCGCTTACCCGCTGGAGCACGTTGCCAAGCGTTCCGAGAAGAACCTGGGCGGCGAGCCAAACGCGGTGATCTTCCTGACCTGCGACCTGACTGGCGTACTGCCACCCGTGTCGATCCTCAGCGAAGAACAAGCGGCCTACCACTTCCTGTCCGGCTACACCGCACTGGTAGGCTCGACCGAAATGGGTTCCGGCAGCGGCATCAAGTCGACCTTCTCCACGTGCTTCGGCGCGCCGTTCTTCCCGCGTCCGGCCGGCGAATATGCTGAGTTGCTGATCAAACGCATCCGCGGCTTCGGCTCCAAGGTCTACCTGGTCAACACCGGCTGGACCGGCGGCGGCTACGGCGTCGGCAACCGCTTCAACATCCCGACAACTCGCGGCGTCATCGCAGCGATCCAGAGCGGCGCGTTGATCGGTGCTGAAACCGAACACCTGGACACCATCAACCTCGACGTGCCGTTGGCCGTACCGGGCGTTGAGACTGGCCTGTTGAACCCACGCAACACCTGGGCCGACAAAGCGGCCTACGACGAAGCGGCGAAAGCCCTGGCGGGTCTGTTCACCGAGAACTTCAAGAAGTTTGACGTGAGCGATGCTATCAAGGCGGCTGGGCCTAAGTTGTAAGATTCGGTTGTTGTAAAAAAGCCGCCCCTCGTGGGCGGCTTTTTTGTGCGCAAGCGTTAGTCGGCGATGTGCAAAACCACCGCACCGACCAGCACTAACACTACCCCCGAGACCTGCACCGCCGACAACCGCTCCTTGAAAAACACAAACCCCAGCATCGCCGCGATCCCGCCAGACAGCGTGCTGATCACCGTCACCACCGACACCGACCCGGCCATCGCCCCCCACGAAAATGCCGAGAACCCGCCCAGGTTCATCAAGCTCGCACCGGTCAAGGTGGCGCAGTTTTTCAGCGGTGGAATCTTCAGGCCGTCCTTGATCTTCAGCACCACCACCACCAGTACGCACAGGCCCACCAGGTAACCCAGCCACAACATGGTGATCGGCCCCAGTGCGGGCAACGTGTAGCGGCCTTGCAGCCAGAAGCTGGTGCCGTACAGCAAGGCGGCGAGCAGGGCGTAGGCGATAGACAGGCGCGGGTTGTTGTGGGGGACGCCGTTGTCTTGGTGGATGCTGGAGAGGATCACGCCGACGACGCACAGGCCGATGCAGCCGAGTTGGATCAGGCTGATGTGTTCACCGCTGGCCCAGGACAGCAGCGTGGTGACAACGCCGTAGGACGTCACCAGCGGCGCGACGATGGCGGCTTTGCCCAGGGCGAAAGCCTTGGACAGCGCGAGGGCGCCGGAGACGGTGAGCAGCGCGGCGGTGATGCCCAGGAGCCAGACGCTCAACGGGGCATTCAGGGATTTGAACAGGTAGGCGGGGAAGATGACCAGCAACAGGGTCATGATCAAAAAGCCGAGGGCTTGGCCGAAGTACACGGCGCGTTTAACGCCGACGGCCCGGGCGTTGAGCCCCACGAGGAAGTCCGTACCGCCCCAGAGCAGGGCGGCCAGCAGGCCCATTATTACGTCCATGTACGGTCCTTGATAGGTAGGCAATTCGCCAGGTTAGCGCATAACCAATGTGGAGCGGGCTTGCTCGCGAAGGCGGAGTGTCAGGTTGAATATTTTTCACTGATCCACCGCATTCGCGAGCAAGCCCGCTCCCACATTTGACGCTCAGCGTTCTTGGGTTCAGCTGAGGTTTTCCAGGGTTTGCGTGTCCCAGCTGTGAGTTTTGATGGCCAGGTAGAGCATGCCAATAGTCAGTGGCACCTTATCGCCACGCCCTTTGGCGCGGTGCTTCAAGAACACATCAAACACCGGCGGCTGGAAGTAACGATAAGCGTCGTAGTCGCCCAGGTCGACCGCAAAATCCTGCTCCAACGCCTCCATGAATTGCTTGGCCTCGGCGCGGTCGCAGCCAAGGTCGAAGTTGATTGAGGTGTCGAGGCGAAGGGTCTTGTGTTTCGGCAGGCCGATTTCTTCGTGCAGCAATTGCAGAAGCTGCTGCATCGCGGGATCTTCGGGGAAGTTGGGGGCCAGGTTCATGGTGGGCGCACGCGGGAGTGAGTGAGGGGGAGGGTTGCGTTTTAGTCGGTATTTGTTGCGGGTGATGAAGAGTGCCAAGCCTATCAAGAATACGAAGATAGGGAGGAAGGGCATTCTGAGGATTACTGCCACGTAGGGTAATAAGAACGTCAATGCTAGGCCGGTTATGAGGCATGTGACTGCAAGGCGTTTTCTCAGGATAGCGTCAGTGATTTGGTAATGCAGTACAAGGTAAAAACCGAAGAAACAGGCTATTTGCAGGACGATATTCATGACTTTTGAAATCTCCTTGCTTCGAGTGCCTGTGTGTTCCAGCGTTTGGCTTTGACGGCTTGGTAGAGCATGTCAAGGGTGAGCGGAATTTTGCCTTTGCTGCCTCTGTCCACATGTCGCAAATACCTGTCAAAGCCTCGACGCTTGAAATAGCGATTGCTCCTGTAGTCTCCGAACCTCATGCCGAAATCCTGCTTCAGTGCTGCCATCAATTTTCTAGCCTCAGAGCTGCTACATCCGAGGTCATGATTTATTGAAGTGCTGAAGCTGAGAGCTTGATGTTTGGGCAGGCCCACGTCTTCATTCACGAGTTGCAGAAGGTGAAGCATGACGGGGTCGTCGGGAAAGTCAGCTGCCAGGTTAAGTGTGGGGGCGACGAGCAATGTGTGAGTGCCGGGGCAGTTGAGAGGGCGCTAGTTTCGGTCATGCGAAGGGGGGTTATGTAGAGGGCGAAGCAGGTGTTTTAAGCCGTTTAGGAAGAGGACTACGCTGTATTTAGCGGCCTCCCACAGGGCTGTCCGACATTTTCGGTTTGACAGTGATTTTTTGGTCAACACCCTTTCAATGTGGGAGTCGGGCTGGCCCGCGATGGCGGTGTGTCAGGTGCATAAATATAGCCTGATATACCGCTATCGCAGGCAAGCCAGCTCCCACAGGTTTGGCTCAGTGGCTGACTTGGTTGTGGTGGGTTATCGGCTGCCGGGCAGTTGAACGTGTTGCGCCGCTTCCAGCAGATCACAGCCATCCCGCACGAGCAGGTACAAGGCGTTAATGATGTGGGAAATATCGTTGAGGTCAGCGTGTTCGTAGGTCAGGCAGGTGAAGGTTTCCAGTAAGTCTGTGGCAGCGCGGATGCGCGGCGCTCTGGATGTCTTCTGCTGTGGCTTCGGTGTCGATGATGAGAGGATGAGTGTCGGTGAAGTTGGTGCGTAGCTGACGATAGACGTTCGCAAGGCAGGTAGTGGCACTTATGTGTGCTGTTTTCGAGTGACCAAACCTTAGAAGTGAGCGTTATTTCGAGCAATAAACCGATGGTTTAACCGGTGCTGATTCGATCAAGCACTGACGGCTTACTGATACACCGCTCAAAAATCGCCTCCAGCCCCCGATAATCACACGCCACCGCATCAATGTTCGCCGGTATCCATGCCGCGTGTTTCACCAGCCACCAGTTAACCGAGAACCCCGCATTCACAATGATCTGTTCGAACAAAATCCGTTGCGCCCGGCCGTTGCCCTCACGAAAAGGGTGGATGACGTTGAGGTCGCCATAAGCCTCGGCAATCAACTGCACCAGTTCGGCCTGGTTCGCACCCACATACCAGTTGGCCTGTTCCATAGATTGGATGATTTTCGTCGCTTCCGGCGGAATGCGTTCCGGCGTGCAGAACAGGGTGTCGCCTTTCTGGATGTTGACGCTGCGCAGCTCACCGGCCCAGTCGTAGATATCGCCGAACAGGGTGCGGTGTATGTGTTGCAGCCGGCTAAGATCGTAGGGCGGTGGGTAGAGCGGGAGGCTGCCTACGGCGATTTCAGATAATTCGCGCTCGGCTTGATGCAGGAGTGATTCGTCGCGCAAATCGAGGCGGTTGCGCAGGATGCTGCTATCGGGATAGCAGTATGGGTCCTGGCCCACCCCGTATTTGTCGAGCATCAGTGTGGGGTTTTGCGGTACTTGGCAAGAACCGCTTCGCGGGTCGGCAAGGGTTTGTCGACGTCGGCCGGTTGGGTGTCGAACCCTTCCAGGCGCAGGCTGGCCAGATAATTGGAGCGGCGGATCTTGTGGTAGTGATCCTGTTTTTGCTCAAACGTCGGTTCGCTCATTGCAGCGTACTCCTGGGTCGCAATGTTCAATTGTAGCGCAATGCTTGCGGGGGGAGGCGAGATAAAAACCAGGTCACATTCCGCACAAAAAAAACGCCAACCCACCGAATTCAGCGTATGTTGCACCGCAAAATCTTGTCGGGCGATTCCGCCCAGCACTTAAAGGGAGTTAAGCATGGGTATGCTTCGTGTCGCCTCGGCGATGTCATTGTGTGCGGTGGCTTTTTCGATCCAGGCCGAACAGTTGCCGATCGAGGTGCTGAGTGCGGTGGTCAAGGACCAGAAAATCGCCGACGCCGAAGTGCTGCTGCAACGCAACGGCGCACAAAACGTGGTGGGCCGCACCAACGCTCAAGGCCAGGTGACCCTCACCAGCGAAGCTGCCGATGATGCCAGCAATCTGCTGATCATCAAAAAGCCCGGCTATTCCAACCTAGTGGTGAAGTGCCCTTGCAAAGGCATGACGTACGCCATCAGCCCGGTGATGGAAAACCTCGACGGCCTGCGCGTTGTGCTGACCTGGGGTAAAACCCCGGAAGACCTCGACTCCCACATGATTTTCCCGGGCAACAACATCTTCTTTGGCAACCAGAAAGGCACCGACGCCGAGCTGGATGTGGATGACACCGACAGCTACGGCCCGGAAACCATCACCCTGCAGAAAAAGCACTACGGCGAAAGCTACGTCTACGCCGTGCATGACTTCACCAACAGCGGCAATCCAGGCTCGCGCCAGCTGTCCAACAGCGAGGCCAAGGTGTTTGTCTACATGGGTCAATCCTTGGTGCGCACTTATTACGTGCCGAAGAACCGCAGCGGTAACCTGTGGACCGTGTTCCGCATGACCGGCAGTGGTGACTTCCAGGACATCAACAATTTCAGCGGTGTGACGGTTGATGCCCCGAACGTGCTCAATGAAGTAAAGGGGTTGCTGGATGACAGCGTGGCGGTCACGGCGGTAGCTGTCAGCTCTTCCGCACAGACCGATGCGAAGCGTCTGAACGTGCAAGGTGAAGCGGCTTACCAGGCCGGTAACCTCGACCAGGCGATTGACCTGTTTCGTCAGGCCATCGATCTGGACAATAATTTCGGGAAGGCCTACGGCAACCTCGGCCTGACGTATCAGAAAGCCGGCAACACCGCCGAGTCGATCTGGGCCAACCGTAAGGCGATCGCCCTGGCGACCGGCGCGAATGCAGCGACCGTGCGGGCAGGCGCCTACTACAACATTGCACGGATCTACGAAGCAGCGGGGCAATTCTCGGATGCCTTGCGTCACTACCAGTTGGCGAAAGAGCAAAAGGCCAATCCGGTGTATGACACTGCGATTGAGCGCGTGCAGAACCGCTGATTCAGTCGTAGCGCAGGTCTAAAAGTGTGGGGGCGGGCTTGCCCGCGATGGCAGTGGTTCAGTTGATACTTATGTCGACTGACACACCGCCATCGCAGGCAAGCCAGCTCCCACATTTGGTTTGTATTCTTCTCACAAAATCGAGTGAACACTCCCACTTCGGCCCTAGGCCATGCCTCAGCCTGTGTATCATCCTGTCTCTTTTTTCCTTGCGACCTTTCTCGATTCGCTGAACACGCTGGTCTATGGTTTGGGCTCGTTCAGCGGTCAATGGAGTGACAGCCTATGCACGACACCCTCCAGCAGGTCTTTGGTTATCCACAGTTTCGTTTGGGCCAGGAGCAAACGGTCAACGCCGTACTGGCCGGTCGTTCGGCAGCGGCAATTTTTCCTACCGGGTCGGGCAAGTCCCTGTGTTACCAGCTGTCTGCGGTGTTGCTGCCGCACCTGACGCTGGTCGTGTCGCCGCTGTTGGCGTTGATGCAGGACCAGCTTGGTTTTTTGCAACGTCACGGTATTTCGGCAGGCAGTATCGATTCGGCCCAGAGCCGCGATGAGGCCAATGACGTGATGGCGCGTGCGCGTTCGGGCGAGTTGAAAATCCTGATGATCTCGGTTGAGCGCTTGAAGAACGAGCGCTTCCGTAACTTCCTGCAAAGCGTGCGGATTTCGTTGTTGGTGGTGGACGAAGCGCACTGTATTTCCGAGTGGGGCCACAACTTCCGGCCGGACTATCTGAAGCTGCCGGACTACCAGCGCCAGTTCAATATCCCACAAGCGCTGTTGCTGACAGCTACAGCGACGCCCAAGGTGATTGCCGACATGCAGGCGAAGTTCGCCATTGCGCCGGACGATGTGGTCACCACGGGCTTCTACCGGCCCAACCTCAATCTGTTGGTGGAACCCGTCAGCGGTGCGGACAAGCGTCGTCGTTTGGTCCAGTGGATGAGTGAGCGCGCCAATCAACCCAGCATCGTCTACGTCACACTGCAGAAAACCGCCGAGCAGATTGCCGAGCACTTGAACCGCAACGGTATCGAGGCCGAGGCGTATCACGCTGGTCTGCCCCACGATAAGCGCGAGGGCATCCAGCGCCGCTTCATGGGCGGGCGCTCCAATTGCATCGTCGCCACCATCGCGTTTGGCATGGGCATCGACAAGAGTGACATCCGCAACGTGGTGCACTTCGACCTGCCCAAGTCCATCGAGAACTACAGCCAGGAAATCGGTCGCGCGGGGCGTGATGGGCAGCCGTCTGACTGCCTGGTGTTGGCCAACCGTGACAGCCTCAACGTGCTGGAAAACTTCGTGTACGGCGATACGCCGGAGCAGGACGGTATCCGTCGGGTGCTGGAAGAGTTGCAGGCCGCGAGGGGCGATGGGCAGTGGGAGTTTTTGCTCAGGTCTTTGTCGGACCACAGCAATATCCGCGAACTGCCGTTGAAGACCCTACTGGTGCAGCTGGAGCTCAAGGGCGTGATTGCGCCGCGCTACGCGTTTTATGCCGAGTACCGCTTCAAGTACCTGATCGAGCCAGAGGCTTTGCTGGCGCGATTCTCCGGCGAGCGGCAGCAGTTCGTGGCGGCGATCATCCAGGTATGTAAACGAGCGAAAACCTGGGCGACGGTGGATTTCGACGCGCTTTATCAACAGCACAATGCCGAACGCAGCCGGGTGGTGAAGGCGCTGGATTACTTCCAGGAGCAGGGCCTGATCGAGCTGGAAAGCAAGCAGATGACGGAGGTCTACAGCCTGCTGGATACCGATTTTGATCCGCAGGTGCTGAGCGCGGAGTTATACACAGGCTTCAAGCAGCATGAGGTGGGTGAAGTGGCACGGATCCACGCCATGCTTGATCTGTTCGCCACCGAGCGCTGCCTGGGGCAGCGCCTGGCGCAGTACTTTGGCGATGAAAACGCACCGCTGCGTTGTGGGCATTGCTCCGTGTGCCACGGCCACGTTGCGCACCTGCCGCCACCGCCAGGCTTGCCGCCGCTTGTGGATAAAAACTTCATGGGGCTGTGCGGTGATTTTATCCACAGGCATCATGAGCACACCGGAGAACTGCCGGGCGCGGAACGACTGACACGGTTCCTCGGCGGGATCAGTGTGCCGTTGTTTACCAAGTTGAAGGCGCGGGGTATTCCCGGTTTCGCTGCGTTGGAAGACTACCCTTACGCTGAAGTACGCGAGTGGGCGCAGGCCCATTTGAATGACCTGTAAACCCACCTTCGCGAGACTTACCGATGCCTGACTCAGTGGCACAACGTGCAGACTACGCTCACTTCCAGCCCATCATCACGCGCTGGCACGACAACGATGTGTATGGCCATGTAAACAACGTGACTTACTACAGCTTCTTCGACACAGCGGTGAATACCTACCTGATCGAACAAGGTGGCCTGGATATTCATGACGGTGAAGTAGTGGGGTTTG
This sequence comes from Pseudomonas sp. EL_65y_Pfl1_R83, assembly GCF_963970695.1. Classification (NCBI taxonomy): domain Bacteria; kingdom Pseudomonadati; phylum Pseudomonadota; class Gammaproteobacteria; order Pseudomonadales; family Pseudomonadaceae; genus Pseudomonas; species Pseudomonas sp. EL_65y_Pfl1_R83. The sequence continues at coordinate 118,311 of NZ_CAXAQI010000005.1, forward strand.
TGGTGAGTTCGGCGTGTGATTATTTTGCGTCGATCGCCTTTCCGGAGCGCATCGAAATCGGGCTGCGGGTGGGCAAGTTGGGTAACAGCTCAGTGCAGTACGAATTGGCGGTGTTCAAGGCAGGCGAGGAAGAGGCCTGTGCGGCGGGGCGCTTTGTGCATGTGTTTGTAGATCGAGGGTCGAACCAGCCGGTGACGATTCCGGGTTCGCTGCGCGAGGCGTTGCAGCGGTTGTTGGTCTAGCCCAATCCCACTAACACCACGGAGCCAAATGTGTCAGCGGGCTTGCTCGCGAAAGCGGTGGGTCAGCTTAAAATGCGTTGGCTGACACTCCGCATTCGCGAGCAAGCCCGCACACAGTGGATGCGGTGTTCTTTAGAGCTTACCGGTGACGGTAGTGATGCTTGTTCTTGCGATGACCATAGGCATGCCCGCGTCCACGGTGATCGTCGCGGTCATACCGACGCTTATCACGGCTACGCGAACGACGGTCGTCGTCATCGCTCTTGTTACCCATGTAGTTACCCAGTGCACCACCCGCACCGCCGCCGGCGGCTGCGCCGATCAGGCTGCCGGTGTTGCCGCCCATGCTGCGGCCAACCACGTTGCCGCCCGCTGCACCCAAGGCGCCACCGATGGCTGCTTCGCCACGGCTGCGTTTGTCGGCACCCACCGCACTGCCGCCCGCGCCGCCCAGGGCTGCGCCGATGGCCGAGCCCGTGTTGCCGCCGATCGACTGGCCGACAACCGAACCGAGTACCCCGCCCAATGCGCCGCCCACACCGGCTTCGGTGGTGCCACCGGCCATGGCTGCGCCACTGACCAGGCCAAGGGACAACAAGAGAATCGAGGAGAACTTCATAGAGAGACCTCAAGAGGATGACGGCGCGATCCTGAGGCTGTGTCGACATTGTGACAATAGAAATCCGACCAGTAACACGAGTTGTACACAATTCTCTAAGTTACTGTTTTAGTTGGGGAACTTAAGTCAAATTAGTGAGTCTTTAGCTACTTGGGAATGGCCGCTTTTATGCAAAAGCGGCCTTTTTTTGCCCGGAATTCATGGCATTTACGCCGAGCGGGCCATGATCAAGCCATTGTCACTTGCCGCTTCCAAGCGGATCGCCACGAACTTCGACGTCGGCGTATGGCTGCCATCCCCGGTGCTTTCCAGCGGCACCAGTGGATTAACTTCCGGGTAATAAGCCGCAGCCTGCCCCGCCGGAATATCAAACGCCAGCAAGGTAAAGCCTTTCACGCGGCGCTCACGCCCGTCTTCCCACAGCGACACGATGTCGGCCTTCTGCCCAGGCTTGAAGCCCAGGCGGATGATGTCGGCTTCGTTGACGAACAGTACGTCACGCTGGCCCTTGACCCCGCGATAACGGTCGTCCAGGCCGTAAATAGTGGTGTTGTACTGATCGTGGGAGCGCATCGACTGCATGATCAGGTCCGGCACGCGGCCGGTGGCGTGGGTGCGTTCATGGATCAGGTCTTTGGGCAGGATGTTCGGGCGGAAGTTGGCGCGGCCCGACGGCGTGTTCCAGCGGCGCGCACCTGCGGAATTACCCAAGTAGAAACCGCCCGGATTTTTGATCTTCTCGTTGAAGTCCTTGAAGCCAGGAATGGTGTCGGCGATCAGGTCGCGGATACGCCCGTAGTCCGCCACAAGCCAATTCCAATCCACGGGTTTGCTACCCAGGGTGGCGGCCGCAATGCCCGCGAGGATTGCCGGCTCCGATTTCATCAGCTTCGACAGCGGCTGCAGTTGGCCGTTGGAACCGTGCACCATGCTGAACGAGTCCTCTACCGTTACCGCTTGCGGGCCATCGGCCTGGATATCAATGTCGGTACGGCCCAGGCACGGCAGGATCAGCGCGTCTTTGCCGTGCATCAGATGGCTGCGGTTGAGCTTGGTGCTGATCTGTACGGTCAGGTCGCAATTGCGCAAGGCTTCGAAGGTGCGTGGGCTGTCCGGCGTCGCTTGGGCGAAGTTGCCGCCCAGGCCGATAAACACCTTGGAGCGGCCTTCGAGCATGGCATGAATCGCCTCGACCACGTTGTGGCCGTTGTCACGCGGCACCTGGAACTGGAAACGTCGCTCCAGGGAATCGAGAAACGCCACCGGTGGGCGTTCATTGATGCCCATGGTGCGGTCGCCTTGCACGTTGCTGTGCCCACGCACCGGGCACAGGCCGGCGCCAGGGCGGCCAATGTTGCCGCGCAGCAGCATCAGGTTGGCGATTTCCTGGATGGTCGGCACCGAGTGGCGGTGCTGGGTGATGCCCATCGCCCAGCACATGATCACGTTCTTGCCTTTGGCGTACATGCGCGCCGCTTGCTCGATCTCGACCAGGGTCAGGCCGGACTGCTCGACGATTTCATCCCAAGAGGTGTCGTCGATCTTGCCCAGGTAATCCAGCACATTAGCGGTGTGTTCGTTTAGGAAGTTGTGGTCGAACACCGCTTCCTTGCCTTCGGCCTGGGCCTGGCGTTCCCACAGCAGCAGGAACTTGGCCATGCCGCGCAAAATTGCCATGTCACCACCCAGCGCCGGGCGGAAGTACGCGGTATTAGTCGGTTTGTCGCCGTTGGTGAGCATTTCCAGCGGGTGTTGCGGGTGTTGGAAACGTTCCAGGCCGCGCTCTTTCAGCGGGTTGATGCACACCACCTGGGCGCCGCGTTTAACCGCTTCGCGCAGCGGTTCGAGCATGCGCGGGTGGTTGGTGCCGGGGTTCTGGCCCCAGACAAAAATCGCGTCGGCATGTTCGAAGTCATCAAAGGTCACGGTGCCTTTGCCCACGCCCACGCTCTGCGCCAGGGCCACGCCGCTGGCTTCGTGGCACATGTTCGAGCAATCCGGAAAGTTGTTGGTGCCGTAGGCGCGCACAAACAGCTGGTACAGGTACGCCGCTTCATTGCTGGCGCGGCCCGAGGTGTAAAACTCGGCCATGTCCGGGCTAGGCAGGGCGTTGAGGTGTTTGCCGACCAAGTCGAAGGCCGCTTCCCAACTGATGGGCAGGTAGCGGTCGGTTTCGACGTCGTAGCGCATCGGCTCGGTCAGGCGGCCCTGGTATTCCAGCCAATAGTCGCTCTGTTCAATCAAGGCGCTGACGCTGTGCTTGGCGAAGAACGCAGCATCCACGCGACGTTTGGTGGCTTCCCAGTTCACCGCCTTGGCGCCGTTTTCGCAGAACTTGACCATGCCGCTTTCCGGCGAGTCGCCCCATGCGCAGCCCGGGCAGTCGAAACCGCCGTTCTGGTTGGTCTTGAGCATCATGCGCAGGTTTTTCAGCGCGTTGTCGCTGGTCAGCCACGCCTGGGCCACGCTGATGAGTGCGCCCCAGCCGCCAGCCGGGCCTTTATAGGGCTTGTAGCGTGGGGTTGGGGTTTGGTCGGCTTGGTGATGATTGCTCATGGCTGGTACTCCATCGCAGGGCTGTAGACCCGCGGCGCGCTTTTCTGCGGCAGGTGGATGAGATTGAGGTTGTGCCGGCGCGCCCATTGCAGGGCCAGGCCGGTGGGTGACGACAGGCTTACCAGGGTCTGGATGCCCGCGCGCAGGACTTTCTGTATCAATTCGAGGCTGCAACGGCTGGTGACAATCGCCAAGCCGCTGTCAGTCGGGATCTTTTGACGGATGAGTGCGCCAATCAACTTGTCCAGGGCGTTATGCCGGCCGATGTCTTCGCGGCCCAGCAGCAATTCGCCCTGGCCGTTCATAAATACCGCCGCATGCACCGCGCCACTGTATTGGCCCAAGGGCTGGAACGCGCTGATGCGCTGGCGCAGGCCGTCGAGCCATTCGGCAGGCGGCAAGGGTGCGCCGGGCAGCACTTGCAGGTCTGGCAAGGCTTGCTCCACCGCTTCCACGCCGCACAGGCCGCAGCCGCTGGTGCCGGCCAACTGGCGGCGCTGCTGCTTGAGGTTCCAGAAGGCACGGCTGGAGATCTGCACCTGAGCGTATTGGGTCGAGCCCGAACCGCTGAGTTTAAGATCATATATGTCGCTAACGTCGGTGATAATGCCGCTTCCTAGGCTGAAGCCGACGATGAAGTCTTCCAGGTCGGTGGGCGTTACCAGCATGACCGCCTGGCTGATGTCGTTGTAGGCAATCGCCAAGGCCACTTCTTCCGCCAATGCAGTACTGGCGACTTCTGTGTGTTCGAGGTTGCAAAACTGGTAGCTCTGGCTGGCGGCGGGCGCGGGCGTTTCAACAGCGGGCGCCGCGCAGACTGGACGCTTGGCGTTCATGGGGCAGTACCACCGACGGATTGATCAGTGCTCAGACTAGGCGCGACAAAGCGTCACGTCTAATTGCCAGTACTGATCTACCGATAGATGACGTCGATCAAGATTCGATTTGCGATTTCTGATACAGCGCGAAACACGCCTCCGCCAACGCTGAACGCGGCGCGCTGCGGCGCATGATCAACCCCAGGCGGGCCAGTGTATGAGCGTCTTCGATCGGCTGCAGGCGCAGATGTTCGGTGAGCGCATCCAACCCCCCATCCAGCGGCATCACCGCGCAGCAGAGGCCGCCGTGCACAGCTTGTAACAACTGATGGACGGCATCGGTCTGCAGCAAGGGTTGCGGGTTGAGCCCACGGCTGTGGAAGTTGTGGTCAATGGATTGGCGAAAGTGCATGCCACTGGTCAGCATGCCCAGGGGCAGCTCGATCAGCGCTTCCCAGCTCAACGGCGTGTCACCAAAGCTAAAGAAGCGCTGGTCGTAAAGCAGGCCCATACGGGTTTCGCCCAACGCCAGCGAGTCGAAGCGTTCGTTGTCCAGGCGTTCGAGGTAAGACACGCCCAGGTCCAGCCGATTGCTCGCCAATTGTTCAAGGATCTGTTCGGAGCTGAGCGCCGACAGTTCGAAGCGCAGGCTCGGGTGTTCTCTATGCAGTTGCTGCATCAACGCCAAGGGATCGAAGCTCGACAACGGCACCACGCCCAGGCGCAACGTACCCACCAGGTTACCGCGACAAGCTGCCGCTTCGGCCTGCAAACCGTCATATGCCGCCAGCACCGTGCGAGCCCAGGCCAGCACCCGTTCACCGGGGGCGGTAAAACCTTCGAAGCGCTGGCCACGGTTGACCAGCGATAGATCAAGCTCTTCTTCAAGGTTGCGCAGGCGCATCGACAGAGTCGGTTGGGTGATGTGGCAGCGCGCCGCCGCCTGGCCGAAGTGACGGGTTTCGTCGAGGGCGATGAGGAATTTCAGCTGTTTGATGTCCATCTTCGCTCCAGGGCATATTCCAATGGCGGTGGGATTCTAGCGCGTTTGGGTCTTGGGCCGGGCTGGAACCCAAATCCACAGGACTGGTCTAGTCTTGGGCATCTGGAAATCAAAAACCAAGGAGAGCGCACTATGAGCATTTTTAGCTTTATCAAGGAAGCTGGCGAAAAGATTGTCGACCTGTTGACGCCGGGCAATGCAAACGCCAGTGAGCAGTTGAAGGACCACGTGTCCAAAGTGGGTCTGGGTAATCCGAACGTGCAGACCACGGTAGAGGGCGACAAGGTGACGGTGACCGGTGAAGTCGCCACCCAGGAAGAGAAAGAGAAGATTCTGCTGGCGCTGGGCAATATTGCCGGTGTGGCCAGTGTGGATGACCAGATCACTGTCACGGGGCCGGCTGTCGAGGCTGCCACTTTTGTCGTAGTGAAAAAGGGCGACACGCTGAGTGCTATTTCTCTCTCGGTGTACGGTAACGCCAATTTGTATAACAAGATTTTCGAGGCGAACAAGCCGCTGTTGTCCCATCCGGACAAGATCTATCCAGGCCAGACGCTGCGTATTCCCAAGTAATACGAAGGCCTAAATGTGGGAGCGGGCTTGTGTGGGAGCCGGGCTTGCCCGCGATAGCATCGCCTCGGTTTGAGCTAAACACCGCGGTGCCTGCATCGCGGGCAAGCCCGGCTCCCACATGGATCTTCTCCCACTTGGAGGTTAGAGTCCGACAATGAGATCTCGGTAATCACCAACCGCTGCGAATTCAGCGGTGTCCTTGGGCCCTTTCTTACTGTCCGGCTCTTTCACCGCCAGCAAATGCCCCACGCCAAACGCCTGGGCGCTGCGCAGGATCGGCAACGTGTCGTCGATAAACAGGCTGCGGGCGGGGTCGAAGTTGATGTCGGCTTGCAGGGCATCCCAGAATTGCGGGTTTTCCTTGGCGAAACCGTAGTCGTGGGAGCTGATCAACCGTTCGAAATACGGCGCCAGTTCAATGCGTTCCAGCTTCAATGACAGTGAATCACGATGCGCGTTGGTGATCAGGATCACACGCTTGCCGGCCCTTTTGATTGCCGCCAGGAACATGTCGGCATCCGGGCGCAGGGCGATCAAGTGGGCAGTCTCCAGCTTGAGTTCGCGCACCGGGATCTTCAGCTCCGCGCTCCAGAAATCCAGGCAATACCATTGCAACTGTCCGGCGTTATGCTCGAACAGGGGCTGCAACTCCATCTCGGCCATGGCACGGCTTACGCCGTGCAACTCGGCGTAACGCTGGGGCAGGTGCTCCATCCAGAAGTGATTGTCGTAGTGCAGGTCGAGCAGGGTGCCGTCCATGTCCAGCAGGACGGTGTCGATGGCGTGCCAGGGCAAAGAGGGCATGGGGCGTTCTCATGTAAGTAAAGATATCCGACACAGACAATCGGAAAAGCCACGGTATAGTAACCCGATCACGCCAAGGAGCCGTTTATGCGCCAGAAACCCACCGTCCTCGCCCGCGAAATAGTCGCCAGTAGCCGTTTGTTCCGCGTAGAGGAAGTGCAATTGCGCTTTTCCAATGGCGTTGAACGAACCTACGAACGCCTTGTGGGCCGCGGTGCCGGCTACGGTGCGGTGATGATCGTGGCGATGATCGATGAGGATCATGCATTGCTGATTGAAGAGTACTGCGGTGGCACCGACGAGTATGAGCTGTCCTTGCCAAAGGGCCTTATCGAACCCGGTGAAGATGTGCTGGCGGCAGCCGATCGCGAACTCAAGGAGGAAGCCGGCTACGGCGCGCGGCAGTTGGAACACATTACCGAGTTGTCGTTGTCGCCCGGTTACATGAGTCAGAAAATCCAGGTGGTGCTGGCCACCGACCTCTACGAAGAACGCCTTGAAGGCGATGAACCTGAGCCGATGCGTGTGGACCGGGTGAACCTGCGCGAGCTGTCGATGCTTGCGCAAAACGAACAATTCAGCGAAGGCCGCGCCCTGGCCGCGCTGTACCTGGTACGAGACCTGTTGACCCAGCGTGGAGCGTTTACTGCATGAGCGAACTGTTTTTAGGCCACGCGTTTATTGCCCCTGTGATCGAACTGGCGCGCCAGGCGGGTGAAGTGATAATGCCGTACTGGCGCGCCGATGTGGCGGTGACTTCCAAGGCCGACGATTCGCCGGTGACGGCGGCGGACCTGGCCGCGCATCATCTGATTCTGGCAGGCCTGACCGCGCTGGACCCGAGCATTCCGGTGCTCTCCGAGGAAGACGCCGACATCGAGCAGAGCGTGCGTGCCGGCTGGCAGCGCTGGTGGTTGGTTGACCCGTTGGACGGCACCAAGGAGTTTATCGCCGGCACCGAAGAGTTCACCGTCAATATCGCCCTGATTGAACGAGGCCGCGTGGTGTTTGGCGTGGTGTCGATGCCCACCAACGGGCGTTGTTACTTCGGTGGCGCGGGCCTGGGCGCTTGGCGTTCGGACGTCAATGAAGCGCCCAAACAGATTCAGGTGCGCGCCGCGCCAGTGGCGGGTGAGTCATTTACTGTGGTCGCCAGCCGTCGCCATACAAGTCCTGAGCAGGAACGTTTGCTGGACGGTTTGAGCGAAAGCTTGGGTGAGCTGAAACTGGCGAATATCGGCAGTTCGTTGAAATTTTGCCTGTTGGCCGAAGGCAGCGCCGATTGTTATCCGCGTTTGGCACCCACTTCCCAATGGGACACGGCAGCAGCCCAAGGCGTGCTGGAAGGTGCGGGAGGCGAGGTGCTGGAGTTGAGCGGCGCGCCGTTCAGTTATCCGGCGCGGGAATCATTATTGAATCCATTCTTCTTGGCCTTGCCGGCAAAAGCGGCGTGGCGTGAGCGGTTGCTGACCCTGGCCCGGTCATGAGGCGACAGTAGATCAAACTGTGGGAGCGGGCTTGGTCCCACATGTGGTTTTGCGTGATGGCGGCTAGCGGTGCAAGACGTACTGCCCGGTAAAGGCCACTGCCCGCTGCTCACTGCCCTCAGTCACAACCCACGTCTCCAACGCCAACCGCGCACGACCATAACGCTTATACGTCGCCACAAAGCGTTTCCACACTTTCTCCTCCGGTGCCTGGCACACCACCGTAGCATCCCGCGTAACCGGCAGCGGATAACTGATCTGCCCCTCCTGAATCACGATATGCCCGTCTTCAATCCCTTCTTCGCGCAGCTGCAAGTGCAGCCAGCCCCAGCCCGCCAGGACTGCGCCGCAATACAGGCTGCCGCCGAACATCGTGCTCTTATGGTTGATATTGGCTTGTAAGGGCAGGTGCAGTTCCAATTGCCCGTGCTGCCAATCGAGCACTTTGAGGCCCATTTCCCGGGTGAGGGGGATGTCGTGGTGAAGGATGGATTCCAGGTAACGGCTGTCGCGGCTCATGGGGGCCTCTTGGCAGGTGGGGGCGGTCATTCGTCGTCGCCACTTTGGTTGGCGAAGTTCAGGCCGTGCTTGCGCAGTTTGTCGTGCAAGGTTTTGCGCGGTACGCCCAAGGCTTCGGCCAGGCTTCGCATGGAGCTGTGCGGGCGGGTCAGTTCGGCGGCGATCAGGCTTTTTTCGAACTGCTCGACTTGCTCGCTGAGGCCTCCGGGCGTGGAGGTCAGGACACCGGCTGATGGATTGTCCGGTGTGTTATCCAGCGCCAGTTCCAGGCCCAGCGCGAAGCGTTCGGCAGCGTTTTGTAGCTCGCGCACGTTGCCCGGCCAGCTATGACGCAGCAGCAGCGCGCGCTGGCCCGGTTGCAGCTCGTGCAGCGGCAGGCCGTGGCGGCTGCTGGCTTCATCGGCAAAATGTTGGAACAGCATCAGCGCATCTTCACCGCGCTCACGCAGCGGTGGAATACGCAGCGGCGCGACGTTGAGGCGGTAATACAAGTCGGCACGGAAACGGCCCTGGTCGGCGGACTGGCGCAGGTCTTCCTTGGTCGCGGCGATGATGCGGATATCCAGCGGTATCAGCTGATTGCCGCCCAGGCGCTCGACTACACGCTCTTGCAACAGGCGCAAGAGTTTGACCTGTACATCCAGGCTCATGCTTTCGATTTCATCGAGGAATAAAGTACCGCCGTTGGCAAATTCGAATTTACCGATCCGGCGTTTCTGCGCGCCGGTAAACGCGCCGGGTTCATGGCCGAACAGTTCGCTTTCCACCACGGACTCGGCCAAAGCGCCTGCGTTGATTGCCACAAACGGACCGCTGCGGCGGCTCGACAGGTCATGCAGCGCGCGCGCCACCACTTCTTTGCCGGCGCCGGTTTCGCCGAGGATCAGCACATCGGCTCTGGTCGCCGCCAGTGCACCGATCTGTTCGCGCAGGCGCAGCATTTGTGGCGAGTGCCCCACCAGGCGTGTGCTTAATTGCTGGCGGTCGCTGAGGGCCAGGCGCAGACTGCGGTTGTCCAGCACCAGGCGGCGCAAGGCCAGGGCGCGGCGCACGCTGTCGAGCAGGGCATCGCTGGCGAAGGGTTTTTCGAGGAAGTCATACGCCCCGGCGCGCATGGCTTGCACCGCCAGTGGCACATCGCCGTGGCCGGTGATCAGCAGCACCGGCAGGTCCGGGTCCTGGCCGTGCAGTTCGGCGAGCAGCTCCAGGCCGTCCATGCCGGGCATGCGGATGTCGCTGACCACCACGCCCGGCCAATCCCGCGACAGGCGCGCGGTAAGGCCGGTGGCTTCGCCCAGGGTCAGGACTTTCAGCCCGGCCAGGTCCAGGGTCTGGCACAGGGCCTGACGCAGGTGTGGATCGTCGTCGATCAACACCACCTGAATCTGGTTATCGATACTCATACACTGCGGTCCTCGGACGGTTGCAGACTGACGCCCGGCGAGCCGGCACGCAATTTCAAGGTTAACAGCGCGCCGCCTTCCTTGTGGTTGGCAAACAGCAGTTCACCGCCAAAGGCGCGCATCAGGGTTTCACAGATCGCCAGCCCCAACCCCAGGCCCTGGGTGCGGGTCTTGGTGGTGTAGAACGGCTCGCTGGCGCGGCCCAGGGCCTCCATGCAAAAGCCTGGGCCGTTGTCGCGAATGTACAGGTTGACGCCCTGTTCGGTGGTTTCGGCACTCAGCCAGAGTTTGCGCGGCGGGCCTTTTTCGGTGAGGGCGTCGAGGGCATTGGCCAGCAGGTTGCCGAGCACCTGGCGTAATCGGGTTTCACCGGCCTGTACCCACAATGTTGCCTCCGGCAAATCGCGGATCAGCTCCACCTCCATTGACCGACGCCGCTTGGCCAGCAAGGCCAGCGCATCGTCCAATGCCGGTTGCAGGGCCACGCTTTCGGGCGCATGCCGGTCGCGACGGGCAAAGGCGCGCAAGTGGGCGATGATCGAGGCCATGCGCCCGGTCAGTTCGCTGATCAGCTTGAGGTTGCCGCGCGCGTCGCTGGTGCGCTCGTGGTCGAGCAAGATTTCGGCGTTTTCCGCATAGCTGCGAATCGCTGCCAGAGGCTGGTTGAGTTCGTGGCTGATGCTCGCCGACATGGTGCCCAGCGCCGACAGTTTGCCGGCCTGCACCAGGTCGTCCTGGGCACGCACCAGCTCCTGCTGAGCGTGCTCGCGCTCCAGCACTTCCTGTTTCAGGCGCCGGTTGAGGCCTTCAAGGTCACTGGTCCGTTCGACCACCCGCGCTTCCAGCTCGCGCCGGGCCTTGGCTTCAAAGGCGATGCGTTCCAGGTAATGGCGGCGACGTTGCATCATCAAGCCCAGTAACAGCATCAACACCAACAGCGTGGCGCCGCCCACGGCAACGACTGTGCGTACCGGGCGGTTGATCAACGAACGTGGCGCGAGGATTTCCACGTTCCAGCCGGTCTCAGCGAGGGCTGTGGATTGGCGAAGCCAGGCGGTGCTGCTCAGGCTCAGAGGCTGTGGATCGCGTGTGGGGTAGGGCTGGATGGCGATGATGGCCTGGCGCTCTTCAGCCGTCAGCGGCCGGGTGGCGCGGAATCGCCACTGTGGTCGCGACGTGAGAATCACCACGCCGTTATGGTCGGTGACCAGCAGTTGTTCCGGGGTGTTGCCCCACAGGCTTTCGGTGTGGTCCAGGTCGACCTTGACCACCAGCACGCCGATGATTTTATCGCCATCGCGCACGGCGGCGGCGAAGAAGTAGCCGCGCTTGGCCGACGTGGTGCCCAACCCGAAAAAACGCCCCAGGCGCCCGGCCATGGCTTCGCTGAAGTAGGGGCGGAACGAGAAATTGCGCCCGACAAAGCTGTCTTGCTTATCCCAATTGGAGGCGGCGAGGGTCTTGCCGGTGGTGTCCATCAGGTACATCACCTCCACCCCGGCCTGGGCGGCGACGTCCTTGAGCAGCAGGTTGGCGTTGACCAGGTTGGTGCTGACCTGGGGTGCGCCAAGTGCGGTGCGCAAGGCCGGCAGGTCGCCAAGAATTTGTGGCAGTACTTCGTAGCGGTGCAGGGTGCCCAGCAGGTTGGCCACGTACAGGTCAAGGGTTTGGCGGTTCTGGCCGGCCAACTCACTGCGGTAATAACGCTCGGCCAGGCGCTCCAGCGGCCACAGCAGCGGTGCCAGGCACAACGCCAGCAGGGCGAGGCTGCGCCAGCGAGGTCTACGCGGGAGGGGTGGAGTCATGGGATTCGTGCGCCTGTGGGTACGGGCGCATTATGCCTAGTGCTGCTCTGCAAGACACTCGCGCAATGCGTCTTGCCACGGCGGTTGGTTGACGTGCCATTGCTGCTGCAGGCGACTGCAATCGAGACGCGAGTTCAATGGGCGCCTGGCTGGCGTCGGGTAGGCGCTGGCAGGGATCGGCTCCAGTTCAGCGCAGGCGTTGCCTTGCTTGCGCAGATGCTCGCCAATCGCCTCGGCAAATCCGAACCACGACGTTTCGCCTCTGGCAGTCAAGTGATAGACACCCCATTCCCCCGGCTCGCCCGCCTGCCAGCGCTCGATCAACCTACGCGTGCTGTGGGCGATGCTGCCGGCCCAGGTTGGCGCGCCGATTTGGTCGGCGACGATGCGCATCTGCGGCTTTTCCTGTAACAGGCGCTGCATGGTCAGCAGGAAGTTCTTGCCGTAGCTGGAGTAGACCCAGCTGGTGCGCAGGATCAGGTATTTGCCGCCAACGGCCGTAATCGCCTGCTCGCCAGCCAGTTTGCTCTGGCCATAGACCCCCAGCGGGTTCGGCGTGTCGGCTTCGTTGTAGGGGGCGGGTTTGCTGCCGTCGAACACGTAGTCGGTGGAGTAGTGGATCAACGGGATGCCCAGGGCTTTGGCTTCCTGCGCGAGAACGCCGGGGGCGATGGCGTTGATCGCAAACGCCACGTCTGGCTCGCTTTCAGCTTGATCGACAGCCGTGTGGGCGGCGGCGTTGATGATCAGGTCAGGGCGATGGGCGCGGACCTGCTGGCGGATCTGGTCGGGGTTGGCCAGGTCGAGTTGGTCGCGGCCCAGAACGATGAGATCGCCGACGTCCTGGAGCCGAAGTTGCAGTTCGCGGGAGACTTGGCCGTGTTGGCCGGTGATCAGGATTTTCATGGGAATAGATCGGCATCTTTCAGGCTTTTGCCATTTTGATCCTTGGCGGACAAGATCGGCGGGCCGTTGAGTTGCCAATCAATGTTGAGATCAGCATCGTCCCAGCGAATGCAGCGCTCTGAAGAGGGGATATAGTAATCGGTCGTTTTGTAGAGGAATTCAGCGTAATCGCTGAGCACTAAAAAACCATGAGCAAATCCCGGTGGAATCCATAGCTGGCGGCTATTATTGGCCGACAACCGCACGCCTGCCCATTTGCCAAAAGCTGGTGAGCTTTGACGTATATCCACCGCCACGTCCAACACCTCACCTGCGGTCACGCGCACCAATTTGCCTTGGGGGTGCTCCACTTGGTAATGGAGTCCGCGCAGGACTCCTTGTTGCGATCGTGAGTGATTGTCCTGCACGAACTGCTGTTGTAACCCGGTAGCTTTCGCGAAGTCCCGGGCATTGAAACTTTCATAGAAAAAACCGCGTTCATCGCCAAATACCTTCGGCTCGATGATTAATACACCGGGCAACTCAGTGGCGGATACATTCATATGGATTATCCCCTGCAAGGGTGAGCAAGTATTTACCATAGCCGGTCTTGCCAAAATATTTGGCCCGCTCCAGCAAATACTCACGATCAATCCAGCGATTCTGATAAGCGATTTCTTCCAGGCATGCCACTTTCAGGCCCTGACGATGCTCAATCGTCTGTACATAAAGTGAGGCCTCTAGAAGGCTGTCGTGAGTTCCTGTATCGAGCCAGGCGAAGCCTCGGCCGAATCGTTCCACATGAAGGTCGCCGCGCTTGAGGTAGGCGTTGTTAACATCCGTAATCTCAAGTTCACCCCGGTGTGAGGGTTTGACCGCTTTGGCGATTTCGATCACGTCGTTGTCGTAGAAGTAAAGACCGGTCACGGCATAGGGTGACTTTGGCTTGAGAGGCTTTTCTTCGATGGAGAGGGCCCGGCCTTCCTTGTCGAAGTCAATCACGCCAAAACGCTCCGGGTCCTTGACCCAGTAACCGAATACCGTGGCACCGGATGGCCTTTTAGCTGCTGCACGTAGTTGGTCGCCGAAATACGAACCGTGGAAAATGTTGTCGCCCAGGATCAGGCAAACCGGATCATCCCCGATGAACTCTTCGCCAATAATAAAGGCCTCTGCCAGGCCATCGGGAGATGGCTGTTCTGCATAGCTGAACCGTACGCCAAACTGACTACCATCCCCGAGCAGATTGCGGTACTGCGGCAAATCCGCCGGGGTGGAAATCACCAGGATGTCCTTGATCCCCGCCAGCATCAGCACCGAGATCGGATAATAGATCATCGGTTTGTCATACACCGGCAGCAGTTGCTTGGACACGCCCAAGGTAATGGGGTGCAAACGGGTACCTGAGCCACCCGCCAATACGATTCCCTTCATCATGCAATCAAATCCTTCATGTCGGTGCTGCCCAAACGTTCGCCTTGATAACTGCCGTCCTGGACCCTGCGGCACCACTCCAAATTTTCGAGGTACCACTTCACAGTCTTTCGCAAGCCGCTCTCAAAGGTTTCCTCAGGAACCCAGCCTAGCTCAAGTTCGATCTTGCTGGCGTCAATTGCGTAACGCTGATCGTGCCCCGGTCGATCTTTGACGAAGGTGATCAGGTCGGTAAATTTCCCGACACCTATCGGGCGTTGCGGTGCCAGCTCTTCCAGCAGCTCGCAGATACCACGCACCACATCAATGTTCTTCTGCTCGTTATGACCGCCGATATTGTAGGTCTCGCCTACCATGCCCTCTGTCACCACTTTGAGCAGAGCGCGGGCGTGGTCTTCGACGAACAGCCAGTCGCGTACCTGTAAACCATTACCATAGACCGGTAGCGGCTTGCCCGCGAGTGCGTTCAGAATCACCAGCGGAATGAGCTTCTCTGGAAAGTGGAAGGGCCCGTAGTTGTTCGAGCAGTTAGTCAACAGTACTGGCAGGCCGTAAGTGCGTTGCCAAGCACGCACCAGATGGTCGGACGCTGCCTTGCTCGCAGAGTACGGTGAGCTTGGCGCGTAAGGGGTGGTTTCGGTGAACAGGTCGTCCACGCCGTGCAAGTCGCCGTACACTTCGTCGGTAGAAATGTGGTGGAAACGGAAGGCGCTCTTGGCAGGCTCTGCCAGCTTATGCCAATAAGCCCGGGTAGCTTCCAGCAGGCTATAGGTACCCACAATGTTTGTTTGAATAAAATCAGACGGACCATCGATCGAACGGTCGACATGAGACTCGGCCGCCAGGTGCATGATCGCCTGGGGCTCAAAACGTGCCAACACTGCGCTGACAGTAGCCTGGTCGACAATATCGGCCTGGACGAACTCATACCGGCTATTGCCCGCGATGCTGCTCAGCGATTCCAGGTTGCCGGCATAAGTGAGCTTGTCCAGATTGAGCACTTCGTGCTCGGTGTGTTGAATCAGGTGGCGAATCAGGGCGGAGCCGATAAAACCAGCACCGCCGGTGATGAGAACGCGCATGTCGGAGGGCCTTTTTCTTAAACGGACAGTAAGCGAATGGAGCATAGCTTGAGTTGTGCGGCGGGGGGGTGCAAGCGCCGGATGCTTAGGGGGTTGCCTAACCCCCTGAACAATGGCGATATACACCCCTAAAAAACCGAGGCTACCCTCCATGTTGCTCGCCACCCTGATCCATCGTGCCAGTCTACCCTGCCCGCAAGTTGGCCCCGATCAGGCGGCTCGGCTGCTCGAGGAGCATTACGGCCTGACGGGCTCCCTGTACTCGTTGGGTAGCCAGCAGGACCTCAACTACAGAGTCGACAGCCCGCGCGGCCGGTTTGTTCTGAAAATCTGCCGTGGTGACTACGCTGCCGTTGAGCTGCAGGCCCAGCACGCGGCGCTCAATGCTCTACAGGCCCAAGCCGATGTGCACGTGCCCAAGGTCATCAAGGCCGTGAGCGGTGAAGAATTGCTGACCCTGACCCTCGACAGCCAAACCCTGCACGTGCGGGTGCTGGGCTATATCGATGGCCAGCCGTTGACCCATCAGCCTCACTTGGGCCGTGAGGTCATTGCACGTTTCGGTGATCTGTGTGGGCGGATGAGCCAAGTGCTGGCCTCGTTCGAACACCCGGGCCTGGAACGTACCCTGCAATGGGACCCGCGCCATGCCCCGGAGCTGATCGCTCATCTGCTGGCAACCCTGGAAAACCTGCCCCACCGCGAAGCACTGGAGCACGTGGCCGGGCAGGTCGAAGACCACCTCCGTCCCCTGGCTGATCATCTACCGTGGCAAGCGGTGCACATGGACATCACCGATGACAACGTCGTGTGGCAGCGTGATGCGCAACGTCACTGGCAACTTCAGGGCGTGATCGATTTCGGCGATCTGGTGCACACCTGGCGCATCGCCGATCTGTCAGTGACCTGCGCCGCGTTGCTGCACCACGCCGAGGGCGATCCCTTTGCCATCTTGCCTGCGATCCAGGCCTGTCATGCGGTGACACCGTTGCAACACGAAGAATTGCAGGCGCTGTGGCCGCTGATCGTTGCGCGGGCGGCGGTGCTGGTGTTGAGCAGCGAGCAGCAGCAACGCCTGGATCCGGATAACAGCTACCTGCTGAAAAACGCCGAACATGAGTGGGAAATTTTCCACGTGGCGACGTCAGTGCCGTTTGAGTTGATGGAGGCGGCGATCCTGGATTGTGTCGGGCAGGCGTTGGCGCCGATTGTCGGCCAAGGCTTCGCGCCCTTGCTACCGGGCCTGGTGGGACGTGAGTTTGCGTTGATCGACCTGGGCGTGCTCAGCCCGCATTTCGAGGCAGGCAACTGGGAACAGGCGGGAATTGACCAGCGCTTGTTGCAGGATGCAGCCGCAGTGCACGGCTTGGCCGCCAGTCGATACGGGCAGTACCGCTTGTCGCGTACGCAGCCCGACAGTGCTTATGAACCTGAGACGTTCGCGCTGCACGTCGAGCTGCACGTGCCCAAGGGCACCTCTATCGAGGCTCCGTTTGCGGGCATCGTCCGCCCTGGCGTGAATGGCGAACTGCGTGTGCACTGCAGCGAAGCCAATGTGCGGTTGTGGGGTGCCAAAGCGCTGTTACAGCCTGGCGCCGCCGTACTCAAGGGCCAGGTGATCGGTGAGGTCGAAGGCCCGCTGACCGTGCAACTGTGCCGTGTTGGCTTGCCGGTGCCGCTGTTCTGCACGCCGTCCCGGGCGCAGGCGTGGCAGGCGCTGTGCCCCTCGCCGGCGGCACTGCTGGGGCTGGCGTGCGACGCAGAGCCCGAGTTGGACCCCGAGGCCCTGCTCGCTCGCCGCGACGCCAGTTTCGCCCGTTCGCAAAAGCACTATTACGTCGACCCACCGCGCATCGAACGCGGCTGGCGCAACCACCTCATCGACATGCAGGGCCGTTCGTACCTCGACATGCTTAACAACGTGGCAGTGCTGGGCCATGGCCACCCGCGCATGGCGGCGGCGGCGGCGCGCCAGTGGTCGCTGCTCAATACCAACTCACGTTTTCACTATGCGGCGATTGCCGAGTTCTCCGAGCGCTTGCTGGCGCTGGCGCCGGAAGGCATGAACCGCGTGTTCCTGGTCAACAGCGGCACTGAGGCTAATGACCTGGCGATCCGCCTGGCCTGGGCCTACAGCGGCGGCCGCGACATGCTCAGCGTGCTCGAGGCGTACCATGGCTGGTCGGTGGCGGCAGATGCGGTGTCTACCTCGATTGCCGACAACCCCCAGGCGCTGAGCAGTCGCCCGGACTGGGTGCACCCGGTGACCGCACCCAATACTTATCGAGGTGAGTTCCGCGGGCAGGACAGTGCTCCTGATTACGTACGAAGCGTGGAACACAACCTGGCGAAAATCGCCGCGAGCAAACGCCAACTGGCAGGGTTCATCTGCGAGCCGGTGTACGGTAACGCCGGCGGCATCTCCCTGCCGCCGGGCTATTTGCGGCAGGTGTATGCACTTGTCCGCGCCAGGGGCGGCGTGTGCATCGCCGATGAAGTGCAAGTGGGTTACGGCCGTATGGGGCATTTTTTCTGGGGCTTTGAAGAGCAGGGCGTGGTGCCCGATATCATCACCATGGCCAAGGGAATGGGCAACGGCCAGCCGTTGGGGGCGGTGATCACCCGTCGCGAAATCGCCGAGGCGCTGGAGGCTGAGGGGTACTTCTTCTCATCGTCGGGGGGTAGCCCGGTGAGTTGCCGGATCGGCATGGCCGTATTGGATGTGATGGAGGAAGAAAAGCTGTGGGAAAACGCTCTGGTGGTCGGTGGGCATTTCAAGACGCGGCTGGAAGAATTGATCGATCGTCATCCATTAGTGGGCGCTGTCCATGGCTCCGGTTTTTATCTCGGCCTGGAATTGGTGCGCGACCGGCGCACCCTGGAGCCGGCCACTGAGGAGACCGCCTTGCTATGTGACCGCCTGCGGGAACTTGGGATCTTCATGCAGCCCACAGGTGATTATTTGAACATTCTCAAGATCAAGCCGCCGATGGTCACGTCCAAACGCAGCGTGGATTTCTTTGTCGACATGCTGTCGAAGGTGCTGGAGGAACACGCGTAATAATCGATTGTTATCGGCTATTTTCTGTCATGTTCATCTACTATGATCTTATGTTGCTTTTAAAGCCGATTTATATCCGTTATAAAGTCGGCCTTTACCCCCATTCGGAGTCCTGATCGCCATGACCACCCTGAACAGCACCCCCCGCGCCGATGGCTTCCACATGCCTGCCGAATGGGCGCCACAGACTCAAACCTGGATGATCTGGCCAGAGCGCCCGGACAACTGGCGCCTGGGCGGTAAGCCAGTGCAGGCCGCTCACGTGGCGGTGGCCAAGGCCATCGCACGGTTTGAGCCGGTGACCGTAGCGGTTTCCGCCGGCCAGTACGAAAATGCCCGCGCGCGCCTGGATGTGCCGAATATCCGGGTGGTGGAGATGTCCAGCGATGACGCCTGGGTGCGCGACACCGGGCCGACCTTCGTGATCAACAACAGCGGCGAAGTGCGCGGTGTGAACTGGGACTTCAACGCCTGGGGCGGTTTTGATGGCGGCCTGTATTCGCCGTGGAACCGCGATTCGCAGGTCGGCGGCAAGATCCTCGAGATCGAACGGGCCCCGCGCTATCGCACCGAAGGCTTTGTGCTGGAGGGCGGTTCGATCCATGTTGACGGCGAAGGCACCCTGATCACTACCGAAGAATGCCTGCTCAACCGCAATCGCAACCCGCACTTGGGCCGTGCCGAGATTGAAGCGGTGCTGAGTGCCAACCTGGCTGTGGATAAAATTATCTGGTTACCAGACGGCCTGTTCAACGACGAGACCGACGGCCATGTGGATAACTTCTGCTGCTACGTGCGCCCTGGCGAAGTGCTGCTGGCCTGGACCGATGACCCGCAAGACCCTAACTACGCACGCTGCCATGCCGCCATGGACGTGCTGCAAAGCAGCACCGATGCCCAGGGTCGCTCGTTCACAGTGCATAAAATGCCGATCCCGGGACCGCTTTACGCGACCGAGGAAGAATGCGCCGGTGTCGATCCGGTTGACGGGACCCAGGAGCGTAATCCGACCGTGCGGTTGGCCGGTTCCTACGTTAACTTCTTGATCGTCAATGGCGGCATCATTGCGCCGAGCTTCGATGACCCGCTGGACAGCGTGGCCAAGACAATCCTGCAGGACCTGTTCCCGCAGCACGAAGTGGTGATGGTGCCGGGCCGCGAACTGTTACTGGGTGGCGGTAATATCCATTGCCTGACCCAACAACAGCCAGCCCCGCACAAAAACTGAGTGCACTTGTAACAGTGTCATGGCGCTAGCCGGGTGCTCCCCGGTTTCAGCGCCAACAGCAAGCCCGCAGCCCTGCAAGGTTGCGGGCTTTTTTGTGTCGGCATACCTATAAACACGAGACATTGGCATAGCTCTTGTATCGCTGTTGTCACAGTGGCCCAGGGTGATGACTGCGCAGTTCTGTCATAAACCTTGAGTAAGTTAGCCGCTCACGCAGTAGGAGAGAGCGCTGAAATGAACGCCGATATTAACCCGATGTACACGCGTACGTTTCACCCCTTGCGGGTCAATGGTGACGCGATCCATGCGCTGGCGCTCTGGTTGAAGGAAAACGGTTCGCGACAGATCAGGCAACAGCCTGACTTGCACAGTGTGATGCGTGAACGCTACCCGGCGGGGTTGTTCAGTGAGGACGAAGTGCATGCGTTGTGTGACGTGTTGAGTAGCTAAAGCACCACCGAAATCAACTGTGGGAGCAGGCAAGCCAGCTCCCTCACTGACCGCGTTTTCCTCAAAAGCTATAGGTACCGGTCACGATGAGACTGCGCGGCTCCCCTGGCTGGATCTGCGCCACACTGGTCGCCGACGCGTAGTAGGTTTTATCCGCGATGTTGTTCAGCGCCGCCCTTACATCCCACGCCTTCTGACGGAACCCCGCCAACGCATCCCAGCGGCCATAACCCGGTAACACCACGGTGTTGAGGCTGTCGGCATAACGGTCGCCGACCAGCGTCAGGCCGGTTTCCGCGTACCAGCCCATCTCCGGTTTCCAGGTAATGAACAGGCTGCCATTACGCTTGGCCACATCGCTGACGCGCTTGCCTTCAAAGCCGTTGTTGTCCTTCTCTACCGTGGCATTCTGCAAGCCCACACCACCGCGTAAATACCAGTTTCCGACGATTTTTCCGGTGGCGGTCAGCTCCACGCCGCGTGAGCGCTGCAAGCCGCTGAGCAGGGTGATGGTGCGGTCCAGCGGGTCGCTGGTGCGGCGGTTGTAGAGTTCCAGTTCGTACACGGCGAGGGTGGTGCTCAGGCGGTCGTCGAGCCAGTCGCTCTTGACCCCGATTTCCTTCTGCTTGGTCAGCTCAGGGCTCAGGTCGTTGACGCTGCCGGCGGCGTTCGGGGTGATGCCGATCAAGCCGCCGCCCGCTGGGGAGAACGTCTTGCTCCATGAGGCATAGAACGAGTGATGTTCCAGCGGCGTCCACACCAGGCCAAAACGCGGGCTGGTGCTGTGGCTTTTGACGGCCTGCTGGGTGTTGAGCAGCTTGCTCTTGGTGTCTACCTCGAAGCGGTCGTAACGCAGGCCGGCCAGGATTTGCCACTGGTCATTCAGGCGCAGTTGATCCTGTACATAGATGGCGCGACTGCCGACTTCGGTGTGGTTGTTGCTTTGCAGGCTCATCCGCCCGGTGTGGCTGAGGTTGCGATTGGGCTGGTTGAGATCCAGGGGCGGCACGACGCGGCCGCCTTGTGCGACGGCAGTGGCGGTATACAGCTTCGGGTCGCGGCGCTGGCTGCCCAGTTCAAGGCCGGTGAGCAAGCGGTGCTCCAGGCCGAAGGTGCTGAAGCCGCCTTCCAGCTCGACGTTGTTGAAGATGTTGAGAGTGGTCAGGTCCTGCTGCCAGCGCTGGCGCGTGACACGGTTGGTCGACGGGGTATAGGCGGTGACGTAGGTATTGTCGAAATCGCTGTCGAGCTTGAACACACCCAGGGTCTGGCGCAGTTGCCAGTTGGCGTTGAGCTCATAGGCCAGCTTGGAGCGCAGCGACTGGGTTTTGTCGTCGATGTAGTCCCGGCTGTCGCCGTAGGTGGTGCTTCGGCTCACGTCAGCCGGGCGCCCGTTCACCCCAGGAATGCCACGGTCGGGCGTGCGGTTGTAGCGACTGTATTCGTATTGCACCAGCCAGTTCAGGTCTGGCGTCAGTTGCCAGCTCAAGGACGGCGCGAAGAGCTGGCGGTTGCCGCTCACACCGTCGCGAAAGCTGTTGTTGTCCTGGTTACCCATGTTCAGGCGCAGGCTGATGTTATCGGTGGGGTCGGTGCTGAGGTCGGCGTACACGCTGCGCAAATCATTGCTGGCGCCTTGGGCCTCAATGCTCGACGTGTGTCCGGCAATAGGCAGCTTGCTCACACGGTTGACGATTCCTCCCTGACCGCCTCGCCCGTAAAGTACTGCCGCAGGCCCCTTGAGCACTTCGATGCGCTCGATGTTATGCAGGTCGCGAATGTATTGGCTGTCGTCACGAATGCCATCAAGGTAGAAGTCATTGCTCGCGTCGAAACCGCGGATGCGCAAACTGTCGAAACGTGTGTCGGCGCCGCTGCTGACGTTCGGGATGCCGCTCAACGCCTGGCCCAAGTCATTGGTGCCATAGGCGCGCAGGCTTTCGGTCTTCACTGAATCGATGGCCTGGGGCACATAGCGCACGGGTGTGGCGGTGCGGGTGGCCGTGCTGGTCTCCTTGACCCGCGGGTCGTCTTCGTCAGCTTCGGCACTGATCGAGGTTTCAGGCAAGGTGGTGGCCGCACAGGCAAAACCGGCAGACAGCAGAACGCAAAGCCCAAGGGTGATGGGCGTCAGGCGAAGAGCAGGCATGAAGGCATGTATCCGAATTGTTTGGGAGGAAAACTGCGCGTTAATGGTAATGCTTTGCATTTGCGCGCGTTATCTATTACCAAACGTATCGACTTCGAAATATGTTACGAGATGTGTTTCTAAGGCATTTGAAGGTGATTTTTTGTCGTTTTTAGAACAGCAATAGGCCCTTGTTTAGAATTATTTCGCCTAAATACAGACGATTCACGAAATTGACACATAGTTCAACGCGCGACTAGGATTGCGCCCAACGCCTTTGGCTAACAGCCATGACTCATCCAATAAAGAAGGCCCGCGGCCTGTTAAGTTGTCCGCGGGCCTTCTTTTTTCCGGAAGCAGTCGACACCAGAAAAGCGACACGGGGCCTGGTGTCATCGCGCGTACTCAACCAGAAACAAGGAATACAAAAAAATGTTGAAGCAACGGATGAGTCTGATCGCTCTGGGGATTTTGAGCGCATCGACAGCAATGGCCAACGACCAGGACCAATCCAAGGGTTTTGTTGAAGACAGCCACCTGAATATCGCCGCCCGTAACGCCTACATCAGCCGTGACTACAAAAACGGCAAGCAAGACAAAGCCGAATGGGGCCAAGGCTTCATCGGTAAGTTCGCGTCCGGTTTCACCCAAGGTACCGTGGGTGTGGGTGTGGACGTGATCGGCCAGTACGCTATCCGTCTGGATGGTGGTCAAGGTCGCGCTGGCGCGGGCGGCATCGACTTCTTCAAACAGGGCAATGGCACTACCAACCCTGATGGCTCGAACAACCCTGGCTCGGCACCCCATGACCTGGCCAAGGGCGGCGCTGCCGTGAAGTTCCGCGTTTCCAACACGGTGCTCAAGTACGGTGATCAGTTCCCGGCTGTGCCTGTGCTGCAGTACGACAACTCCCGTCTGTTGTCGGAAACCTACACCGGTACTTCGATTGTTTCCAAAGAGATCGCCGGTCTGCAACTGGACGCGGGTCACTTCACCAAAGAAGCGCGCAAGAGCATGGAAGGCACCGACAGCGGTCGCCTGAAAAGCATCGACTATATCGGTGGTAGCTACAAATTCACCGAAAGCCTGTCGGCCGCGCTGTATGCCTCCCACATGCAGGACGTGCTGAAGAAGCAATACGTCAACGTCAACTACGTGCTGGCCCTGCCAGAGAAGCAGTCGCTGACGTTTGACTTCAACGGCTACAAAACCAAGCTGGACCGCAGCTTCGCCCTGGAAAACCAGAAAGATGCTGACGCCCGTGACAACAAAATCTGGAGCCTGGGCGCCACGTGGGCTGTTGGCCCGCACAGCTTCACCGTCGCTCACCAGCGCAGCACCGGGGACACCGGCTACCTGTATGGCGGCTACCGCAACGCTGGCCTCATCGGCGACGGTGGCAACACCATCCTGCTGGCCAACTCCTACTGGTCTGACTTCAACGGCAAGGACGAGCGTTCGTGGCAACTAGGCTACGGCATCGATTTCGCCACCTTCGGCGTACCGGGCCTGACCTACAACGTGGCCTACGTGCGCGGTACAAACATCGACGACGGCACCAACCGTGGCGATGGCACCGAGCGCGAAATCTGGAACCAGTTCAAGTACGTGGTCCAGAGCGGCCCAGCCAAAGACCTGAGCCTGCGTGCTCGCGCCTCGTGGCTGCGCGTTTCCAGCAACGCTGACCAGTACAACGTAGGCGGTAACGAAATCCGTCTGTTCGCCGACTACCCGATCAACGTTTTCTGATTTATCCGGCGTCGCGCCTGATGCCAGGCGATAAAAAACCCCGACCCGTTCGGGTTTTTTTATGTGCGCCCGGCAGTCCTTTTGCGCCTCAGCACACGCTTTATGCCCACAAATGCTGCGCAGATCCCTTTTCAGGAGCGCTGTAAAAAATTTTTAAAAAGCAATGACAAGGCGGGATTTCTGAAACAACGGATCGCAGATAAGTGGCGAAAATTTCGCCTAACCCAATCGAAGTTAACCGCGTTTAAATACCCCGATATGAGTCAATTAAATGGCGATGATTTAAAGTCGCCTACCGTCTGGCGGCATAAAAGACGATATGTTGACAGTTTCTCCCGGATCTAACATGATCGGCGGCGTTTTGATGGCTTCAAGCCACTAAACTGACATCATTGCACCAAGCGGGCTGAGGTATTTTTCAGCCTGTGCTGGGCCTTAATCGTGCCACCGTTAGCGGACTGCCTATATGAAATCTCCGCTTGAGTCGTCAGGAAGAACCTCCATGGATGTTAAGCGAGTTTTGATTACCGGTGGTGCAGGCTTTATTGGCTCGCATTTGGTCGATGCCTTGCTGGGCAAGGGTTACAGCATTCGTGTGCTGGATAACCTGTCGACCGGCAAGACGAGCAATTTGCCTATCGGGAATCCGCATCTGGATGTCGTCGTGGGTGATGTTGCAGACACCGCGGTGGTCGAGCAAGCCATGCAGGGGTGTCATGCTGTGGTTCACCTGGCAGCAGTGGCATCGGTGCAGGCGTCGGTGGATGATCCTGTCGCTACCCACCAGAGCAATTTCGTCGGCACGCTCAATGTGTGCCAAGCCATGCTGAAGGCGGGTGTCAAACGTGTGGTATTCGCTTCCAGCGCTGCAGTCTATGGCAACAACGGCGAAGGCACGGCCATTGAAGAAGACACCCCCAAGTCTCCCCTGACGCCTTACGCGTGCGACAAGCTGGCCAGTGAGTATTACCTGGACTTCTATCGTCGCGAACATGGCTTGGAGCCTGTGATTTTTCGCTTCTTCAATATCTTTGGCCCACGCCAGGACCCGTCCTCTCCGTACTCGGGTGTGATTAGTATCTTCAGCCAGCGGGCAATCGCCAAGCAGCCGATTACCGTATTCGGTGACGGTGGGCAGACGCGCGATTTTGTCTACGTGCAAGATCTGGTGAGCATTCTCGTGCAGGCCGTGGAGGCCCGCGAGGCTGCCCCTGGTGCGGTCAATGTCGGGTTCAGCCGCGCGACCAGTTTGAACGACCTGATCAGCGAGCTGGGTGGTGCGACCGGTACGGCGCTGACGGTGACGCACCAGGCGCAACGCCAAGGCGATATTCGTCATTCCCGCGCGGACAACACGCGCTTGCTGCAACGCTACGTGCTCTCGGAACCGACGTCCGTGGGCCAGGGTTTAACGCAGCTACTTCGCAGTTTGTAACCCGCCGGTCACCCTGTTCGACCTTAGCGCCGTCTCAGTTTCAATCATTTCAAGAGTGCATTATGGAAATCGTTTTTCGCAGGACGCGTGTCCGCGCAATAGCTGAGCGGCTACTGACCGCTTTTGCGTTGTTCGTTGGCGGGTCTATTGCGCAGGCCGCGACGTCGCCGCAGCCGGCCAGCGTGGCCTTCTGGTACGCCGAGCAGCCGCCCCTGGCGGAGTTGTCGCAGTTTGACTGGGCTGTGGTCGAGCCCGGCCACATGACGGCCGCCGACGTCAAAACCTTGCGTACGCTGGGCAGCGAACCCTTTGCTTATTTGTCCGTGGGCGAATTCGACGGCAATAAGGCGGCGCTCGAAAAAGCCGGCTTGAGCAAAGCGGTTTCCCCGGTGCGTAACGATGCCTGGGACAGCCAGGTCATGGACCTCACTTCGCAAGCCTGGCGTGAGCATTTATTTGCTCGCGCCAAAGCCTTGGAAGCCCAAGGTTATGGCGGTGTATTTCTCGACACCCTCGACAGTTTCCAGTTGCTGCCTCAAGCCCAGCGTGAAGCTCAGCGCGTGGGCCTGGCCAACCTGCTGCGTGAAATGCACAAGCGTCAGCCAAAATTGAAGTTGTTCTTCAATCGCGGTTTCGAAGTATTGCCTGAGCTGGATGGCGTCGCCGCCGCCGTGGCAGTCGAGTCGATTCACGCGGGCTGGGACGCCTCCGCCAAGCGTTATCGCCCGGTCTCGGAGTCCGACCGCGAATGGCTTGAAACGCATTTGAAACCGCTGCGTGCCAAAGGCATCCCGCTGGTAGCGATTGATTACTTGCCGCCTGAGCGCCGTGAAGAAGCGCGCAAACTGGCAAAGCGTCTGCGCGAAGAAGGCTACATCCCGTATATCAGCACCCCTGACCTCAATACCCTGGGCATCAGCAGCATCGAGGTTCAACCACGCCGAATCGCGCTGATTTTCGACCCGCGCGAAGGTGCGCTGGAAGATGCTGCCGGCCATAGCGACCTCGGCGGCTTGCTGGAATACCTGGGCTATCGCGTCGATTATTTTCCGGCCGACAGCCAGCTTCCGCTGTACGGCTTCAGTGGCCTGTACGCCGGCGTTGTCACCTGGATGACCAGCGGCCCGCCGCAGGACCCGGCTGCGTTTAGGCGCTTCATCAATGCGCGCCTGGACGAACAGGTGCCCGTGGCGTTTTTCAGTGGGTTGCCGGTTGAAGACAAGCTGCTGCTCAAGCGCCTTGGCCTCAAGCGTGATGCGCCGCCCGCCACGCAGGTGCTGACCGTTACTCATCAGGACAAGGCCCTGGTGGGCGCATTTGAAGCGCCGGTGGTGCCGCGCTCGCGTGACCTTACCGCCGTTTCCGTGATGCCCAATGGCCCGACAGCTGCGTTGTCGTTGAAGGGTGCCGGCGGTGAGGTGTTCACGCCGGTGGTGGTCGGTAAATGGGGAGGCTTGGCACTTGCGCCCTATCTGCTTGAAACCAACAACGAGCGCAGCCGCTGGATCCTCGATCCCTTTGCGTTTCTCCAGGCCAGCCTGCACCTGCCAAGCCAGCCGCGCCCGGACAGCACCACCGAAAATGGCCGGCGCATTGCGACCGTGCACATCGATGGCGATGGCTTCCCTTCCCGCGCCGAAGTGCGTGGCACACCTTACGCCGGGCGCCACACGCTGGACGACTACATCAAGCCCAACCCGTTTCTGACTTCGGTGTCGATCATCGAAGCCGAGATTTCGCCCCGCGGCGCGTTCCCCTTCCTGGCCCGTGAGCTGGAGCCGATTGCACGCGAGATCTTTGCCAACCCTAAGGTTGAAGTTGCCACGCATACCTACAGCCACCCATTTTTCATGCAGCCGGAAAAAGCCAAGAAACGCGAGAACTTCAATCCGGAATACGGCATGAACATGAAGGTGCCTGGCTACGACAAAATTGATTTTCGCCGCGAAATCTTTGGCTCGCGCGACTACATCAACCAGAACCTGACCACCCCGCAGAAGCCGGTGAAATTAGTGTTCTGGCCAGGTGATGCGCTGCCATCGGCGAGCACCATCAAATTGGCGTATGACGCTGGCCTGAAAAACGTCAACGGTGCCGAAACCATCATGACCAAGGCCAATCCGTCGCTGACCGGCCTTAACCCGCTGCTGCGCCCGAGCGCAGGCGGCTTGCAGTACTACGCGCCGATCATCAACGAGAACTTGTACACCAACTTGTGGAAGGGCCCGTATTACGGTTTTCGCGAGTTGATCGAGACGTTCCAGCTCACCGACAGCCCACGCCGTCTGCGTGGCCTGCACCTCTATTACCACTTCTATTCCAGCACCAAGCAGGCGTCGATCAAGGCCATGCACGAGATCTATGGCTACATGCGCGAGCAGCAGCCGATGTCGTTGTGGATGAGCGACTACCTCGACCGTCTGCACGGTTTGTATCAGGCGAGCCTGGCACGCACCGCGGATGGCGCCTGGCAGATTCGCGGGATGGACGCACTGCGTACCGTGCGCCTGGACGCGCAAATGGGCTGGCCGGACCTGTTGAAATCGCAAGGCATCGCCGGCGTGCGCGATTTGCCGCAAGGGCGCTACGTGGCCCTGAGCAGCGACAAGGCGCTGCTGGTGCTGCGCCCGGATCGAGACCCGAGACCGGCGCTGGAAGAGGCCAATTTGCCTCTGCTGGACTGGCGTTACCTGGATGAGCGCCGCGTGAGCTTTGCGTTCGCCGGCCAATTCGACCTGACCTTCTCCGTACGTTCGGCCACTGCCTGCCGCGTGGAAGTGGATGGCCAACGATTTGCGGGCAAGGCTTCGGCCGGCCTGTGGACTTTTCAATTACCTATGAAGCAGGTGAGTAATGGTCAGCTCCTCTGCAACTAAAAACAGCCGCCTGCTCAATCCTTGGGCATTGGCGGTGGTGGCGGTTGCCGTAGGTGGCCTGTTGTGGGCGACCTTCCAGCGCGAAGAAGTGTTCCAGCCCGACGGTCGCCAGCCGGATGCGGTCTCGGCCAACTATGCCGAGCTGCTGCTGACGGCTCACCCGGACGACGATCACCTGCGTCTGCAACTGGTCGATTTGTTGATTCGCCTCGGTGACTACACCAAAGCGCGCCAGCACCTGGAAGCCTGGCCCAAGCCACAGCCTGAAATCCAGGCTTACTATCGTCTTGAACTGGACGCGCTGGTCGCCACCAGCAGCAACGACTTGATCGCGCAGCAAGCGCTCGTCGAGCGCCTGGGTAGTTTCGATTACCACAAATTGCCATTGCCCCAGTTGCAAAACCTGGCGGCGCGGGCGTTGACCTTGCAGGCGCCTGAATTCGCGGCGGGTGTGTACGAAGAAATCGCCGCCCGTGATCCCGCACAGCGTGCCGAAGCGCTCAAATCGGCGGCTCAGTGGTACATGGCCAGCGAAAAACCGGAGCGTGCTGCCGATATTTACCTGCAGCTCAGGCGCGAAGCCCAGCTACCGGCAGAGCGTCGTGATTACGCGCAGTTGGCGTTCAACAGCTTGCTGTCGGCGGGTCGTGACGAACAGGCTGCGCAGGTGCTGTCCGACGAATTGCCCCAACTGACTAACCCCCAGACCGATGTGGCATGGCTGGAGCAGGGCGTCGACGTCGCCGTGGCAACCAAGCAGTTTGACCTGGCGCAGCGCGTGCTCAAGCAGTGGCGCGAAGTGCAGCCGGACAATCCGAAAATTGCGCTGAAAGAATTCCACGTGCGTCTGGCCATTAATGACCTGGCGGGCGCCTGGGAAACCGGTCAGCAATTGACGGTCGATTATCCGGACGACACCGAGCTGCTCAATCAAATGGCGTTGCTCGGGGAGTGGCGCGGTGATAACGCAGCGGCCTTGGGTTATTGGATTCGCTTGCTCAAGCTGAAAGAAGACCCGCAAACCCGCGAACACGCCTGGCGCCTGGCCAGCCAGCAGTTCGATTTCGACCGCTCGATCCCGCTGCTAGCCGAGATCATGCAACAGCGCGCGCTCACCGATATCGAGCTGGACGCGTTGATCTATGGCCACGAATCGCGCGGCACGCCTGCTGAGGCCGAGGCCTGGTTGCGCCCCTATCTGCGCAAATACCCAGGGCACCGCCTGGCGTGGACACGTTTGCTGCAAAACCTGGACAACACCGGGCAGTTCGCCGCAAGAAGCAAGGTTTACAACGACTACGCCAAACGCTTCACCCTGACCTCGGCCGAGCGGGTGGACTGGGTTGGCACCGAGATGAAGCTGTTTGACGAGCAAGCTGCATGGGACGTCGTGAAGGTGGATGACCCTTCGATCGAGGATCCTGAGTATTGGCACGCCCGCGCTAGCCTGGCGTGGGACCTGGAGCGTGATGAAGACCTGCGCGTTTCGTTGGAACGCCTGCTGGCCATCAACGGCAAGCTGATCAGCGGCGACGAGAGCCAGCTCATCACCCTTTATCGCACCCGAGACCCACAGCGCGCCCTGGCCCTGATGGTCGCCAGTTGGAAACGCGCCCAAGACCCGCAACGCTTGGTCGAGGCCTTGCAGCTCGCCGAGGAATTGCAGGAGTGGGACCAAGTGGTCGCGTTGCTCGAAGACGCTAAACAGTACCCGCAGGCCTACGAGCAAGCCCAGGTTCTGGCCGTGCGGGGTGCATTGGCGATTGAGCAGGGCGACAGCGCCGAAGCCGAGCGTTTGTACCTGCTGGGCCTGTCGCGTTATCCCAACGACAACCTGTTCCGCGAACGCATGATCTGGATGTATGTCGACCAGGGCAACACCGAGAAACTCAAGCCATTGCTGGCCAAATGGCGCGTCTATGCGCGTCAAGACCGTCTGCTCTGGCTGCCATTTGCCAGCGCGAGTCAGTTGTTGAATCGTGATACCGACGCCTTGGCCTGGTACCGCATGTACCTCAAGCTCACCCCGAACGACTGGCTGGTGCAGGCGGCATACGCCGATGCACTGGACACCGCCGGTTACCAGGATGCGGCGCAACGGCTGCGTTTGAAACTGCTGCGCAACCCCGAGGCTGAAGGGCTGCAACCTTCGTCCCAGCGCTACGCGATCTGGTTGCGGCTGATGTCCAGCAGCTACTCGCCACGCAAGGCGCAGCAGGAACTGTTGAAGTGGAAAGACGGTTCGCCGTCGATGAAGCAGATGTGGTTCGAGCGCTTGCTGGCACGGCTGGATGCGAGCAATCAGGAGTCGCAGAAAGACCAATGGCTGGAGTGGGCGCGTAGCCAAGGCCTCAAGGTCGACCGTTACGAGCAGATTCAGGAAGCGCTGCGCAGTCGCAACAAGGCCCAGGTTGAAACCCTGTTGGCCAGCAGCGACCTGAACCCGGCGCAACGTGCGCAGGCACTCAGCCGCCTGGGTCGCACCAACGAAGCGCTGGACGTCAGCTTGACCGCATTGGGTGACGACCAGCCGGAGTCGGTGCGCGAACAACTGCGCCGCCAAGCCGTGGAGATCCACGAAAGCACCCCGCAAGGCGCGCTACTGTCCTACCAGAAGCAAAACTTCGGTGGCCTCTCGTTTGATGCGCCGCGCTTGGAAATCGCCCACAACCTGGGTGACAACTGGTACGCCGACCTCGAGATGGAGCACGGCAACTACAAGGGCGACGACGTCATCTCATCGAGGATCGGTGACGAAAGCAACGCGGCCCTGACCTTGATTCGCTCGGTGGAAAACGGCAGCTGGAAGGTGTTCGCTGACACCAGCCAGCGCAAGGACGACGATCGCAACGGCCTGGGCCTGTCGCGCCTGTGGCAGCTGGGTTCCAGCCACCAACTCGAGACCGGCCTGGACTGGCATCGCAAGAGTGACGACAGCGGCTTGATGCGCGCCTTCGGCCAGCAGGACCGAGCCTGGGTCGGCGGGCGTCATGGCCTGACCGCACGGGACCAGTTGAGCTGGGAAGTGGCGCAGCGTTCGTTCTCTACCCGTGCCGGCGACTCGCTGGGTACCGGGCAGGCGCTGAAGGTTGAGCTTAACCATACGCTGGAATTCGCCGGGCCTAACTGGACGGTGCGCGGCGGTGCGGATTATCAGAAGAACAGCGTGAAGGACCGGGAGCTGGAATATCTGTCGAGCCGCAACGGCGGCGCCGTCAAGGTTACGCCTCAGTCGATAGATGCCGATACGGGTCTGCCTGATCCTCTTGATGTAGACCCGGTCACCGCCGACAACCTGCTGCAAAGCCGCTACGGCCAACTCTACGTCGGTACCACCTGGCGTCGCGGCATCCCTGGCGCGCTGGTGCGCACCAAGCCCCAATACACCTGGCTGGTGGACGTGACGGCAGGCTGGCAGTGGACGGACCAAACCTTCAACTACGGCATGAACACCGGCATCGGCTTTGAAGTGCTGGGTGACGACGAACTGGCCCTGACCGTCGGTTACCAATCTGCGCCACAAGGCGGGGATGGCAAATCCGGCGGAACACTGGGCATGAGCTACGGCGTGCGTTTCGGGCGCTGATTACAGAATCTCTACGGGAGAAAACCTATGCAAGTAATTCGTAACCTGAGCCTGGCGCTGACAGTCCTGTTCGTTGCCGGCTGCTCAAGCTTCACCAGTGAGACCAGCCCGAACCTGCCACGCAATGCGCAGTGGGGCATCGTGCCGATGGTCAACTATTCGCAGACCCCGCAAGCCGGTGAGCGCAGCGAGCAGATCCTGCTCAGTGTGCTCAGCAGCCATGGTCTGCAACCACGGGTTTACCCTGTCACCACCCAGGGTGAACAAGCCTTGATGGACGACAATGAGCGTCTGGCCGGTGCCCTCGATTGGGCCCGTGAGCAGAAACTCGATTACGTGGTCGCGGGCAGCGTGGAAGAGTGGCAGTACAAGAACGGCCTGGACGGCGAACCGGCGGTGGGCATCAGCCTGCGCGTGCTGGAAGCCAGCAGCGGCCGCGTGCTGTGGAGCAAAAGTGGCGCCCGCGCCGGCTGGTCCCGTGAAAGCCTGGCGGGCAATGCTCAAACAGTCATCGACAAACTTGTTGGCGCCCTTCGGTTCGAGTGAACGCAATGAATTCTCCACACATGGATTACAGCCTGGCGCCTCGCGCCAGCGGGCCGGTGTCTTGGCTGGAAACGATACTGGTGACGGGCCTGGCGATCGGCCTCGGCTTCTGGCTCACGCCTGAAGACCCGTTGCAGATGCATGCCGGTTTCCCCTGGCCGATCCTGGCACCGCTGCTGTTAGGTGTACGTTATGGCTTTGTGCGCGGCTTGTTCAGCGCGGTTCTGGTGGTGGCGGCGCTGTTTGCGCTGCGCAGCAGCGGGCACGAAGGTTATACCCAGATTGATCCGTCGTTTATCGTCGGCGTGCTAGTGTGCGGGATGCTCGTCGGTGAAGTGCGGGACCTGTGGGTGCGTCGCCTTGAGCGTCTGCAGATGGCCAACGAATACCGTCAGTACCGTCTCGACGAATTCACCCGCGCCCACCAGATTCTGCGGGTCTCCCATGACCTGCTCGAGCAGCGTGTGGCGGGCAGCGACCAGAGCCTGCGCAGTTCCTTGCTGGGCTTGCGGGAAAAGCTGCGTGGCATGCCGGTCGAAGGCGATGCCCTGATCGCGCTGGCTGAGCCCATCGTAGCGATGCTCGGCCAGTACGGCGCCTTGCGCGTGGCCGGGTTGTACCGCGTCGATGACAGCGAACAAAACATACTGCCTCACGCCTTGGCGATGATCGGTGTGATGGGCCCGTTGGATGTGGGTGATGACCTGATCAAGCTGTGCCTTGAGCGCGGTGAACTGGTCAGCGTGCGCCAGGAATTGATTGATTCCGGCAAATCCTCGCAGTTTTCGTCGCTGCAAGCGTGCATCCCGCTGATCGACGCCGAAGGCAACCTGTTGGCCATCCTGGCGGTTCGGCAGATGCCGTTCTTTGCGTTCCAGGACCGCACCTTGAGCCTGTTGTCGCTGCTGGCCGGCCACATCGCCGACCTTCTGCGTCGCGACCCGCAAGTGCTGCAACTGCCGGACGCCGGCGCCCAGCAGTTCACGTTGCAACTCAAGCGCTCGCTGGTGGACATAGAGCAGCACACCTTGCCGGCCGGGTTGTTTGCGTTTGAGATGACACGCCCCAACGACGAGCTGACGCGCCTGATGGCGCGCAGCCAGCGCGGCCTGGACCTGCACTTGCCGGTGCGCAACAACCGCGACCACGCGCTGCTGTTGGTGTTGTTGCCGTTGACCAGCCCGCAAGGCACCGAGGGCTACCTGGCCCGTATCAGCCTGATGTTGCATGAGCATTTTGGTATCGACAGCGACTTCGAGAGCCTGGGCGTACGGGTGATGCCTTTCAA
This sequence comes from Pseudomonas sp. EL_65y_Pfl1_R83, assembly GCF_963970695.1. Lineage (NCBI taxonomy): Bacteria > Pseudomonadati > Pseudomonadota > Gammaproteobacteria > Pseudomonadales > Pseudomonadaceae > Pseudomonas > Pseudomonas sp. EL_65y_Pfl1_R83. The sequence goes on from NZ_CAXAQI010000005.1 coordinate 151,888, forward strand.
CCTGGAGCCTGGCTGTGACCGCAACGGGCTGCGTAACTTCCTTTACAACGAGTGTGGCTTGAATGATCAGCAAGTGGCTGTTTAGCGGAGCCTTGGTGCTAGAGGCGGGCAGTTGGGCAAGTTTGTGGCTCGACGCGCCTCAAGTGCACCAACTGCTGGTCTTCACCTTCAGCCATGGCTTCGCCTGCCTGATGCTGTGCGTGGCCGTGTGGCTGTTGCTGCCGGCGCGCTACCGCAAGCCGTTGCCCTGGAGCCCGCTGTTCATTTTCAGCCTGGCGTTCTTTGTGCCGGTCATCGGCACCTTGGGTGTGGTGGCTGCGATCTTCCCGGCGCTGTACTTGCCGCGCAAACGCGACAAACAAGCCTGGCAGGCCGTTGGTATTCCAAGCTTGCCGTACCGCGCGCAGGCGCAGTTGCACAAGCCGGTTTTCGCCGATGGCGGCTTACAGGATGTGCTGCGTCACGCGCCCGATCCGGACCAGCGTTTGTCGGCCTTGTTGGCCACACGACGGATGCCCGGCAAGGAAGCGGTGCCCATTCTCAAGTTGGCGCTGGCAGACCCCAGCGACGACGTGCGCCTGCTCGCCTACTCGATGCTCGACAAGCAGGAAAGCGATATCAACCTGCATATCCAGATGGCCCTTGAGCAACTGGTGGATGTCAGTTCGCGCACCGCAGGCCCGGTCCACAGCATGCTGGCGCGCTGGTACTGGGAACTGGCCTACCTCGGCCTGGCGCAAGGCAGCGTGCTGGAGCACGTACTCAACCAGGCCAGCGAGCATGCCGAGCAGGGCTTGGCAGCGGGCGAGGGCGGTGAGCTGTTCCTGCTGGCTGGCCGTATCGCCCTGGAGCGCGGCGAGAACGAGCGCGCCGAAGTCCTGCTGCGCCTGGCGGAAGAAAACGGCATGGGCTCGGCCCAGGTCTTGCCGTTTCGCGCAGAGCTGGCGTTCGAGGCCGGTCGTTATCACGAAATTCCCGGGTTGCTCGCCAGCCTTCCCGAGAAAACCCGCCAGCGGCCACCGTTCGCTGAGTTGGTGAGGAGCTGGAATGAGTAACAAGCAAGAGGCACCGATTGCAGACATCTGCCTGCTGCTCGAAGGCACCTGGCCTTACGTGCGCGGCGGCGTTTCGAGCTGGATTCACCAGATGATCCTCGGCCTGCCGGAGTTGACCTTTTCGGTGATGTTCATCGGCGGCCAGCGCTCAGCGTATGAGAAACGCCGTTACGAAGTGCCGGCCAACGTGCTGCACATCGAAGAGATGTTTCTCGAGGACGCGACCCATCCCACGAATCTGCACGGCACACCGCGCGAAGCCAACCCGCAGCACCTGGCCGACCTGTATCGCTTTTTGCATCACCCGGACCAACCTGAACGTGAGCTGGGCGAGAAGCTGCTCGACTGCATCGCCAGCGGCGACATGACCCTCGACGACGTCCTGCGCAGCCGCGCCAGTTGGGAGACGCTCAGCGAAGGTTATCGCCTGCATTGCGCCGACCCGTCCTTTGTCAATTATTTCTGGACCCTGCGCTCGCTGCAGTCGCCTTTGCTGATGCTGGCCGAAGCCTCGCGCAAAATGCCCCGCGCGCGCGTGCTGCATTCGATTTCCACCGGTTACGCCGGGCTTTTGGGCTGCATTCTCAAGCAACGCTGGAACTGCGCCTACTTGCTCAGCGAGCACGGCATTTACACCAAAGAACGCAAGATTGACCTGGCCCAGGCCTCGTGGATCGCCGAGACCTCCGGCCAGGCGCTGAACCGCAGCCTCGACGGCGGCTCGGGTTACATCCGTACGCTGTGGGTGCGCTACTTCGAGCGGATCGGCCAATTGGCCTACAACAGCGCCGACAACATCATCGCCTTGTATGACGGTAACCGTCAGCGCCAGATCAAGGACGGCGCCGAGCCTGCACGCACGCAATTGATTGCCAACGGTATCGACCTGGCGCAGTGGAATCGTGTGCTTGAAACACGCGCGCCGGGCATTGCCCCGCGGGTGGGCCTGATCGGGCGTGTGGTGCCGATCAAGGACGTGAAAACCTTCCTGCGGGCCATGCGCGGCGTGATCAGTGCCATGCCTGAGGTTGAAGGCTGGATCGTCGGGCCGGAAGAGGAAGACCCGGAGTACGTCAGCGAATGCCGCAGCCTGATGGCCAGCCTGGGCCTGGAAGGCAAGGTGCACTTCCTCGGCTTCCAGCGCATCCACGACATCCTGCCTCAGCTCGGCTTGATGGTGTTGACCTCGATCAGTGAGGCGCAACCCCTGGTGATCCTCGAAGCCTGGGCCGCCGGCACGCCGGTGGTCAGCAGCGACGTAGGCTCGTGCCGCGAACTGATCGAAGGCGGCAGCGCCGAAGACCGTGACCTTGGCATTGCGGGCAAGGTGGTCGCGATCGCCGACCCACAGGCCACCTCCGTCGCCATCCTGGAACTGCTGCGCAGCCCGGAACGCTGGCAAGACGCACAGGCCAGCGGCCTGGCGCGGGTCAACCGTTATTACACCGAAGCCTTGATGTTGCAGCGCTACCGCGACCTGTACCAGGCAGCCATGGAGAACAGCTAAATGGCCGGTATTGGCTTTGAACTGCGCAAGATACTTTCGCGCGACTCTTACACCGCCACCCTGCATGCCTACGTCTATGCCGGGCTGATCAGCTCCGGGCCGTGGGTGCTGTCGATCATCAGCGTGATGCTGGTGGGCATCATCAGCCTGGGCTTGATGTTGCCCAACTCGCTGGTCGGGCAGTTTCTGGTGACGGTGACGTACCTGATGGCCAGCTCGTTGATCCTGACGGGCGGCCTGCAACTGTTCTTTACCCGGTTTGTGTCCGACCAACTGTTCCAGCGCAACTACGAGCAAATCCTGCCCAACCTGCTGGGCATATTGCTGATGGTGACCGTGGGCGCCGGCGTACTCGGCATCATCCTGCTGGCGGTGCTGTTCGATCAGCCGCTGATCTACCGCGTGCTGGTGCTCTCGAACTTCGTGGTGCTGTGCAACCTGTGGCTGGTGATCATTTTTCTGTCGGGGATGAAAAAATATAACCGCATCCTGCTGGTGATGCTGGTGGGCTACTCGCTGATGGTTGCGAGCGCCTACCTGCTGAGCTTCCTGGAGATGCCAGGCTTGCTGCTGGCGCTGTTGATCGGGCACAGCACGCTGCTGTTCCTGTACCTCTACGACATCCTGCGCGAATACCGGGCTGAAAAACTCATCGCCTTCGACTTCCTCGACCGCCGCAACGTGTTCCTCAGCCTGCTGGTGACCGGGTTCTTCTACAACTTCGGCATCTGGGTGGACAAGATCATGTTCTGGTTCAACCCGGCCACCTCCAATACCGTCATCGGCCCGCTGCGCGCCTCGATCCTCTACGACATGCCGATCTTCATCGCTTACCTCGCGATCATCCCCGGCATGGCCGTGTTCCTGGTGCGCATCGAAACCGACTTTGCCGAATGGTACGACCGCCTGTTCCGGGCCATCCGCGACGGCGAAACCCTGCAGCACATCGGCTCGCTGAAGACCGAGATGACCCTGTCCATCCGCCAGGGTCTGCTCGAAATCTGCAAAGTCCAAGGCCTCACCGTGGTGCTGCTGTTCCTCTTCGCACCACGCCTGCTGGACTGGCTGGGCATCTCCAGTTACTACCTGCCACTGTTCTACATCGACCTGATCGGCGTGAGCATCCAGGTTGTCTTTATGGCGCTGCTCAACGTGTTCTTCTACCTCGACAAACGCCGCGTGGTGCTGGAACTGTGCGTCCTGTTCGCCGTCCTCAACGCAGGCCTGACACTGCTCAGCATGCACCTGGGCCCGAGCTTCTTCGGGTACGGGTTTACGCTGTCGTTGCTGGTGTGTGTACTGCTGGGGCTGGCGCGCTTGTCATCGGCGCTGGAGGACCTGGAGTACGAGACGTTTATGTTGTCGCGTTGATCGCGGTTTCTGGCGAATAAAAAAGGCACTTGTCGGTGAGCGGCAAGTGCCTTTTTTTGTTGCTGCGTTATTGCTCTGTGTTGCAGGGTGATTCCAGTACTTTCACGACGTCATCAATCACCGCCTTGCTCATCTCCTGCAGATAATGCGATGCCCAGGCATAACGATCTGTGTCTCGCGTCATTGCTGCGTCTTCTGCGAGCAACTGGGCGACATGGAGCAGATCGGAAACGTGGTGCAAGGCTTCATGCAGGGAAACACCGCTGTTGACGCGGAACAGAGGGTGGTCGGAGTGAAAGGAGAAGGGGGTGACGCCGAGGGTGGTTAGTGCGGATGGACTTGGAGCGGTCATTGGTAAAACTCCCATATCGGGTGAGCGCTACCACGTTCGTTCTCAGGCGAATGGGTGGCAGCTGTGCGCAGGCTGAGAAACCGGAGATACAGGAACCCGGCAGACCCGAAGGTCTCCCACGCACAGCCGCCATTGCACGAATTGTGAGGCGAAAAAAAACGCCTGCAAATCGGGTTTTGGGGGCGCTTGGTGCGCCTGCATCTTGCCGGGTTCTCAGGCCCGATCGCTGAATTGGCAGCGACGCAGGGAGAGTAGCGTGGTGGGGGCGGGGGAGCAATCGAGAAAGTTGATGGGAGGGTTTTTTGCGGCGGTTTGCGTTGCCGTGTGGTGAGCCTAAGTCGTTGTTCTATATGGTGCGGCACCAGACGAACGGTTGCTTTCGGCGAGGCTAGGTTTTCTGCGGGTCTGGATTTCGCTGGAAAATTCGGAGTACCCCAACTAGTAACTATAAATAATTCAGGGCAGATTTATGTATGTTCGTGCACCCTAACTCCCCTCAATCAACGCCCGCTCCTCCAGCCAAATCTCTTGGACAAACTGATCCGTAATCGCGTAAATCCCATGCCCGCGTCGCATGATGATGTTCTCTGCGACCAGCGCAATCACCACCGGTTGAATTTCTTCAACCCGCACCTCGCGCCCTACTAATTTCGAATACTCCGCCGCTGCGTCGGTGGAGAAAATTCCGCGAGCATCGCCTTCGGTAGACGCAATTTTGTTGAAAATCGCCTGCGCCAGGCTGCCCATCTGCTCGACCTTTTCAAGCTCAATGCTCGCCGCCGCCGAGCGTAAGGTGCTGGCGATGACGGGCAGGAATAGGTCGGGATCGCCTTCCTGCTGAAGGAGTTGGCGCAACGCTTTCAACATTTCCTCGGGTCTGTTCCCAAGTGTGTTAAAGGCTTCAATGGCCGCTTCGAGGGAGGGGAGTTTTTCCTTTTTCACCGTCATCGCAAGTCGGTTGAGCAGGAACTTGACGTAGTCACCGTTCAGCAACGGATAGGCTGCCGATGTGGCGCCAGAAAATGCTTGCTTGCGTTTAGCGGTCAGTTCGCTGACTTGCGCCCCGTGAGAGCCGGTTCCAATAAACAAAAAGTGGCCCGGTGTATCTGGACGGGGATTGATCGCATCACGGGCGGCTTTCAGGGCCAGGAGCAATTGGTTGCCATCGTCGGAGGAAATGGCACGTTGCACTTCGTCGATGATCAGTACGAGGTCGGTCTTGGCTTGGTCCACGACTTCGGTCAGCGCTTGCGCCAAGGTCGGGCCGTCGCTGTTTCCAATACTCTCGAGTTTGAAGCCGAACTTGAATCCCGCTGCGCCGACGTCGACATTGCTGACCCGTTTCAGCACTTCCAGCACCGAGGAGCCCGGTGTCTGGAGGCCTTTCAACGTTTTGTGTATGGCGTTGTGCACGAGCGTCGCCGGGTTGGCCAGCGTGTCGCTCCATAGGTCGACGTAGATCACCAGCGCACCTGCTGCTTCCAGGGCTGGGATAAGGTCGTTTCTCAGGAATGTTGTTTTACCTGTACGGCGCAGGCCAGATAAGAAAAGGCCCGAACGCAGACCTTCATCGAGAACACCTGGATTCAGGAGCTGGTTCGCCATTGTTTCAGCCAATTCAGGGCGCTGAAATATGCGGCTCATGCAATTACCCCTTTTTATGGATACGCCATAATTATTGCCAGTTCATAATTTAGCATAAAGCTTAAAAGTGGAATCTCTGACACAGAAGTCGGCAACTGGTCAGGTTTTTCAGGTGTGGACAGGCTGAGGGGAATCAAGTCAGGAGGCAGTTGGGAATATGAATGTCCCAGAAACAACAAAGCCCTCGTATTTCTACGAGGGCTTCGTTTTGTATGGTGCGGCACCAGACGAACGGTATGTTTCTGCGGGGCTAGGTTTTTCGGGCGTCTGGAGTTCGCTGGAAAATTCGGCGTACCCCAACTAGTAACTATAAATAAATCAGCTAGTTATGGCGCTCGGTGGAATCGAACTCGGGATTTTTTAAATGTCAGCACATTTTCGATCTGTAAGTAATTTAGAGCCGCATACGAATGTTAAACCTCCTGAGTTCGAACGTTTTCGATCATCCTAGGCAGGAATCCGCCCAAAGCTGCCATGGTGACAGGCAGCAGACGGCCACGAGCGGAAACTTTGTAGCGAAGCTCAATCCCGCTCAATGGCCACTCCCCGATTTGGATTACACGCTGGTCGCACTAATTCGAACGATCGCCATGATCCCTTCAGTGTTCTCCCAGACATTAATTTCGTCAGGATATGAACGCGGTACAGATCATATTGTACATAACTTCACCGGGATGCTACTCGCCGCTGTCGGTCGTGTTACCGAAAAACTGATAGTCTGCACCTTCGTTTACTCGATCAATTTTGGCTTGGGATCCGGCGGTAAGTTGGTGCTTGAGATCGACCATCTGCCGTGAAATCTGCCAGCTTCAACAACCGGTTACCTTCGCATATGTCAGATCAACGATCTGGTCGTTGGATAATTTTGAGGTAAGGGAGTGAGGTCTATTTTACTGTCAAAGATTGGATTGCCTTGGGTCGAGGTTGCCGGTTGAGGTCGACAACCTCGGCTAGTAATGCGGAATTTACACGTAGTACCGCGCCTCTTCACTTTTGCAATACCCAACGAGTGCTCACATGCAGCCTCAATTACCATCCAAACGGAAATTTTCGCTAGATGCGAAAAAACCTCATCGACCGCAGGTTTATATTGTAGTAGATTTTACCAAAATATTTGGAAAGGTTTGGAACACATAGCATGGATGAGAAACATACAGTTTTCCAAATTTTCACCCCTGCAACTCCTGCAAATCTAGCTTTCATTGAGCGAGATGAAATCAATAACAGCCTAGTTAATGCTTTAATGACACCTGGCAAACAGTTAGTTATTTACGGCCATTCGGGTTCGGGAAAGTCTACGTTAATAAATAAAAAGCTAGAACAAATATATGAAAATCAGATAACAACTCGTTGTATGCAGGGGATGAGCTTTGATCAAATTGTGTTAGACGCGTTCGATCAGTTGGGCCCATTTTACACTAGTGAAAAAACTGGCAAAAAGACATCAACCAAAACCGCCCAACTTAGTGCGACATACTTAGGCATACAAAGTCAAATCTCCGCAGTGTCTACTATCGAGTTCGCAGAAAAGTCAGTACGAATTCTCCCTCCTCAATTAACACTGCAAAATTTAGCTCGCTTTATGGGGCAATCTAAAAGTTGCTGGATACTAGAGGACTTTCACAAAATCAATGAGAGCGACCGGACAAAACTTTCTCAGGCAATGAAGGTGTTTGTTGATATGGCCGGCGAGTATTCCGACCTGAAAATAATTGCGATTGGAGCGGTGGACTCCGCAAGGCAGGTTGTCCAATATGACAATGAAATGCGCACAAGAGTGGCTGAAATCCATGTTCCACTAATGGATGTCCATGAGCTTCAGGATATCATTATCAAAGGAACTAAGTTGATGAACCTACGATTTGACTCTTCATTAACGTCAACCATTAGCCACTATGCGGCCGGACTGCCCTCAATATGCCATACTCTCTGTCTAAATATTTGCTTGCACTTGGATCTAAACCGTCCAAGCACTGACAATATCATCATAAAAAAAGCTGCTCTCCAACCAGCCATAAAAATGTACTTGGACGAGGCGTCCGATACTTTGAAAATGGCATTTGAGAAAAACCTAAAACAATCAAAAGTAAAGAAATACAATAATGCCGAGTTAATAGTCAAGGCACTTTCCGAACTGCCACAAGAGGGCGGAACTCGCGCCGACATCTTCAAAATGATTACAAGAAATGAAAAAGACTACCCGCAAGGAAATCTCACAAAATATCTAAAGCAAATGTGTGAAACTGCCATCACACCATTAATTCGCTCCAGCGAAAACTCTGGAAAATATGCTTTCATCGATCCGCTTTACCGAGCATTTGCGATTGCGCTTTATTCTAACACCCAAAACCAACTCGCACATGAACTGATAAATTGGAATGCAGCGATTGCAGAGTTTATCAAGAATTTCGATACCGAAGAATTAACAAAAAGCATTACAAAAACTATAAACATTAACCTGCACAGCAAGCTTCGTACTTAGAGTGAAAAACGGGGAGAACTTATTTCTGAAAATAAATCAGTCCCCTTTTCCACTGATTGACGATACCCGAGGATACTCGATAGTCCATTCGATCCATTCTTTTGGACTGAGATCAATCTCTTGAATGTTCTTTCGCTTCTCCGAGTACCGAAAGAAATTAAAGTGTTACCGAGGTCAAAAAAGATACTGTGAGAACAGCACCTCAGAGGGAGCCGATTAATAATCCTGCCAATGGCTTAGTGAATCTATAGGAACTCGAATCATCGGTCTTCGAAGAAGTCTTCCTAGCGCCAGCTCGAACCGGACCCAAGGTGACTCGCATATGCAAGGTGAGTCGATAACAAGAATCAAGTGGCAACGAATTATTGCTATAACTACGCCAAGTTGTTGATGTTTTAGTTTGTCCTGTTCCAAGGCATGTATGAATGGCTCCGATGTACTTTCAAGATGAGACTTCAATCGCAATAGCAGTTTTTTAGTTACCAATCCATCGCGCTGAGTATAGCTAACGAAGATTTTCATGAAATTATTTTGGTGTAAAAAAGTATCCAGATCGAAAAATCAATAACTATCATTAAGAAATATAGCCACATTGAATGATTTAAACATGCCTTTCTGACCTGGATGAATTGAGATAGTCCAGTTCTATTCTTTTCAATAAACGGATGGCCGATAGACATTATTGATTTATTATTACTTCTTTTGGCGATATCACCACGTATCTCCTCCATCTTCACTCGCAGCTTTGATTGGTAGTAATACGCCACCGAATCCAAAAACCAAAAGCAGAGTGGTATAAGCAAGGCGGCGACGAATATTGAGTGGTCTAAGGCTGAGTTACCAGAGCTATCTTTCGTGAAAGATGCGATGATGCCTACTACTATAAACTCTATGGACACGCAAAGTTTTTTCGATTCGAAGCAGAATCCGCTTATCTGGGAGACAGCTGAGTGCAATTGATCTACCATTTTCCAATCTAGTTCGTCTTCGAGTGACTTGCTGTAGGGTACTTTAGTATTGCTCATTAGCGTGCTGCCACTTTTCAATATAGGAGAGATAGCATTTGAATTTAGGTGTGGTCGGAAATGCTCTAGATGATTGCTCTTGGTAGAGAGCGGATGGTTGTGAATGACCACCATCGACAAAAGCTATCACACGCTAAAGCGTTAGCTAAGGTCGATAGAGTCAACAACGACTTTAGCTCTCAATGAGCATTCGGGTAAGTGCTTGGTGCAATCCTCTTTCCAACTCTTCCGGTGTCTTCCATAGCACTAATTTTTGCGATCTAAGATCAAACGGGATATCATCCAAACCTGAGGCTAGAATTATTACACCTTTGCCGAGAGCATGTGCTATTCCAAGCTCGTAAAATACGTTAGGGTTTCTGCCGTCGATATTTGCGATAATAATTCCGGCAGTGGTCATCTCTCTTAGTATATGAGAAAGAATGCCGCCTTGAATAAACTGTTCGTCACCGCGAGTGCAAGATAATCCGACATCCTGACAAGCGCCGCTTATCAGTCGATATGTTTCCTCAAATCGTGGGTGGAATGGCGTTAGAACGAAAACTTTCTTTTTGTCAATTTTTAAAGTTTCCAGGCTAATTCCTGAAGCTGCTAAAAACTTCCTTCCGCTCAAGTCTTGTGTAGCTGCTGATTTATCTGATTCAGACTTTGAAAGGAAATCCATCACTAAGTGATTTACTTGTGACCAGCGCTCTGGATCTGCTGTAAGGCGATCTGTATTGTGATAGATTTTTTCTTCAAGGTTACGACGCATGGCTTCGATTTCAATGCGTCTTTTTTCGTCATTGTATTTAGAGTCTTTTAACTTTAATGTTGCATTAAACATTCCGTATATAAATGCCATCATTGTCAAAGACAGAGCAATAATACTGTAGATATCACTGGCCGCCATTTGCATTTCCCATTACAAGGTTAACTGAATTAACGAGTGCAAATATTGCCATGAGGTAATTCGCACCTGCCAAGCAGACAACTGATTTAACGTGGCCTACATCAAAGTATTTGATGGATCTACGCCAAAAAAAGACAATGAATATTGCTGCAAACATATAAAATGCAAACCATGCCATTCCCTCTCGAGGGTTTCCAGTTGGGGATATTGTGAATCCCATAACTAAAGATATCGCTAGGAATGTAATGTCAACAGGAAGTTCAAGGGTGCTCTCGATCGCCTGTGGCATTGTTGTAGAGCGATCTATAAACAGTTTGAGCATGAATGAAAGCCCGAGAACAATTGCTGGCATAAATAATTCAAGTCTATCCAAGCGAGATCCTCTTTGTAATTGGTTTAAAGCAAACGACTGAAAGCTTCGATGGCATGTAGTGCTTCATTTGTTATGACAAGGTAGAGCTTTGAAACTAAGAACCACCGCAACTCTCCAGTGCAAAGTTTTCAAATTTTTTGGGAGTGCGCCGAGGGTAGCGTGTCGAGGGGACCAAAGGCAACCAAGCAGCGCAGGTAATATGGGGATCTAAAGGTTTTATTGCGAAAATCCAGTTTTGGCCTGTAGGTAACCTAGGTCTAGCGGTTGAACTGCCAAGTTTTTCCTAAGCGCAGAGTGATCAGATCTGTGGTCAGCAGGTAGTAGTAGCGCGTCGACTCAGCGTGCTGGTTTACTTGACGGGTTAGAAACCACAAAAGATGTTTTCGCCGCCAAGACCACGGATTGTCTCGGTGCCAGCGCTCAGCGATCGCTGTTTGGATAGCCTTCGCCTGACGCAGGTGGCGTTGGCGGGTGGTGTGCGATCCGGTCAGGACGCCCACCAGGAACAGCTCCATATCGAATGGCTTGCTCATGCTGGGCCACCGATGTACGCCGATACCACGTCGATACGGCCGTGTCCGAGCTCATAGCTGATTTGTAAGCGTGCCTCTCGATCAAGGCGTGGATTGAGGCGCCTGCACCTGCCACCGTTGATGGGCGCGAGATTATGGGTGATTTGCTCATAGCGTTCGCACGCATAGGCTGCCCGCAATTCGTGAAAGCCTTTGAGTTTGTGCGTATGGAGGATATCTCGGGCGGGGCGGACGATCCCCTGCCAGAAATCGAGGTAGCTTTCGTTCGGTGCCAGCAGGTTGCGGCCACCATTGGGCGAAACCTGTTCGGCAAACCTCAGAGCTTCACGAATATGATCATCCACCGTAATCCAACGAGGCGCGGAGGCACCTGAGCGGCCCCCTTTGGTGCCGTCCTGGATGTTGATCTTGCCGAATTGCTTGGCTTCACGTTTTAGACGGGGAAGGTCGGCCAAAATCGCCTCGCGCAAGCGCATACCGGTGGCTCGCGCTAACTGAGCGATGGCCGCGGCGTGCGGCTGCTGGTTTTCGCAAAGCACGTCGACGATCCGCTTCACCTGTTCGCGATCTTGGCATTGCGGCGCTGAACGACGAACACTGCTGCGCCGCATTCCCAGCGCCTTACTCGGGCTCGGCACTTTCACATACTGATCACCGCGAAGTGCGGCCATGGTCCGATTCACACTGGACAACCGGTTTTGCGCAGTGGCGATGGCCAGCTCACCTTGTTCAACTTGTTGGCGCAGATGTCCGGTGTAGTCCAGCAAGGTCTGCCAATTAATCTGCCGCGCATCGTTAAACCCCGGCCCTTCCTCCGACCGACACCAGCGTACAAACGCCTGCCAGCGATCACTGTGTGCTTTGACCGTGCCGTAATGCCCGCCGCCAAATAGATCGCGCAATGCCTGGGGCCCGGCATAGCTCAGTTGTCGGCCATAGCCAAAATTGCGGCCACCTCGCTTGCCCACCAGTGCCATGATCGAACTCCTCTCGAAGCTAAGACTTTTAAAACTTTCCCCACGTCATCCCGCCAAGAATGTTGAGTGTTATCAGGGATCAAGGCCCCTGCGACCTGTGAGGGTTGTCCACTAACGCGGGACTGGCGGCTCTTTACGACCGGGAGCTTGGGCATCTCAATCTCATGATCTGGCCTCCTCAGCACTTCCGAGGAAGTGGGCGGGTGGAGGCTGCGTTGGCTGACGAAACCAACGCCGCGAGATCCTGAGTCGGGTGAAGGCAGTAATGCGATGATCGGGGCGTGCCTGACTGTCAGTCAGGTGCAGTCCATTCCCTGGGCTGCGGCACCATCATCTGCATCGCTGTTGTTGGTGACTTCGGTGTTTGTCACGCCGATTGTCACGAGGGGGAATGCCGCAAAGCCTTGTACGAGTTGGGCTGCAGCAGCGGTAGGAGCGCCCGTCTCCTTCCGGGAGAAAGAGACGGGCGCAGGTTGGCGCAATGAAATGGCCAAGCGGATAGGTTGCTGCAGGGCAGCTATGAAAGGGGGAAGTTGCCGCAGTGGGCACACTGGTAAAAGTAGGCATCCATCACATCGCTGTGACCGTGCGAGCCGCCGGACGCTAATCGCACTTTGGGAGAACCACCACGGTGTGGCGTAGCCTTAAAGGTTCTGGCTACCTGGGGTTGCTGTCAACGACAGCGCTTTGCCCGATCTTTTCTACGCCTGTGGATAATTTGGGTCAAGGCGCGAATTTTCGGGCGTTCTGCGGCTGTGGATGAAATTATCCACCGGTGGAAATCTGTGGTTTTCCACAGACGGTTTGCGTGGGCTTTAGATTTTTTAAATGAGGTCCATCCAAGCAGGGCGGCTTTGCAGCCCCGCTTGGATGGACCCGCGTGGAAGAGCGGACTGCGGTGATCTCATTGGCTTACCCACGTTTGGATGCGCCACGGCTATTTTGTAGGGCGGTGATGTTATTGCCGACTGGGTGAGCGAATTCGTGAGGCGTTACATGGCCGCTGCGATTGGCATCAATGTAATTGCTCCACCACGCCATGATCAGCCGGCGCTGCTCTAGAAATTCAGCTTTGTGGATATACGCGGCGCGCACGCGGTTGCGTTCCTTATGGCTCATTTGTCTTTCGATGGCTGCGTCGGTCCATAACCCGGACTCCAGCAGGGCGCTACAGGCCATGGTCCTGAAGCCGTGGCCGCACACGTCCTTGCTGGTGTCATAGCCGACGTTGCGGAGCATGGTGTTCACCGTGTTCTCGGACATGGGCTTCCAGTACTTGTGGTCGCCCGGTAGCACTAACTCTGAAAAGCGACTGAGGCTGCGCACGCGCTCCAGTATTTCGATGACCTGCGGCGACAGCGGCACCATTTGAATATCGCCATTCATCTTGGTCCCACGTGTGGAGTTGCGTACCCCTTCAATCGGAGCGCGTGTATCGGGGATTTCCCACATGGCGCGTTGGAGGTCGAACTCACTCCATCGCGCGAAGCGCAGTTCGCTGGAGCGGACGAATACATGCAACGTCAGCAGGACGGCGAGGCGCGTCAGCTCGCGGCCGTTGTAGTTGTCGATACGGTGCAGCAGTTCGGGTAGGCGGTTGAGGGAGAGGGCCGGGCGATGGATTGTGCGCGGCGCGTGAATCGAGCCTGCCAGATCTAGTGCAGGATTCATGGTGATCTGCCGGGCTCTTTTGGCCCCGCGCATGATGGTGGATAAGTAGTTCTGTACCCTTAACGCCACATCCATGGTGCCGCGTTCCTTGATGCGCTGGGTGATCTCTAGAAGGTCGTGGGTATCGAGCTCGGCGATGGGCCGTTGGCCGATCAGCGGGAAGACGTGGGTGCGCAGTCGGCTCATTACGGTTTTTGCGTGACCTTCGGTCCAGCGGCGGGACATATCAGCGTGCCACTCTAGGGCAACGGTTTCGAAAAGCAGTGCCGCCCGCTGGGCTACGATCTTGGCCTTCTTCTTTTCTTCCATTGGGTCGAGGTTGTCGAGCAGCAACGCCTTGGCTTCGTCTCGCTTACGTCGTGCGACGGAAAGGGTAACGATGGGGTAATTGCCGATGATTAGCGTGCCTTCCTTGCCGCTGGGCTTGGTGTACTTCAAGCGCCAGGTCTTCACGCCATTGGGTTTGACGAAAAGGTACATGCCTCCGCCGTCGAACAGTTTGTAGGCGCGTTCGCGGGTTTTGGCGGTGCGGCATTGCAAGTCGCTGAGGGGGATCGCTAGACGTGGCATGGGGGTACGCGCTCCTGACCGGGAAATCGCAGTACCCCTAACATACCCTCGGGGAAGGGGGATTTTGTTGGATCCCGACAGAGGGTCCTGGAACGAAAAAACCCGCCAAAGGGCGGGTTTTCGGGGCTTCCAGAGCATTCGGTGGAGTGCAATGGAGCCTAATGTGGTGCCGGCACCAGGAGTCGAACCCGGGACCTACTGATTACAAGTCAGTTGCTCTACCAACTGAGCTATACCGGCGTGTTAGGGCGACGATTATAGCGATTGCCAAGCTTCTGTAAACCCCTGAATTCTGACTATTTTTGCAGAAGCCAAGGTTTTCTCGCAACGAACCCTTTTTCCTCGCAACGAGGTAGGATTCATCCCTTGTCATCCAGCGGTCTACCCGGCCTTGATCAAGGCAATTTCCGCACTCATTTCGACCCAAGGAAGCCTTTACATGAAACGGACTCTTTCACTGTCCCTGATCCTTCTCGTCACAGCCCTCAGCGCGTGTTCCACCCATAAGCCTGGCAACGATCCGGCGTTGGTCGGTACCTGGAAGGGCTTGCGCACGGAGACCAGCAAGTGCCAGTTCCTGTCGTGGACCAATAACCTCAAGCCGGACGGCCGTTTCACTATTACCTTCTTCCGTGATGCGCAGCAGACTCAGGTGATTCAGACCGAGCAGGGCACGTGGGCCGCGGCCAACGGCAAGAATGAATTGCGCACGGATGGTGTGCCTTCGCCGGATATCTACACGTATAAACTGGTCGACCCGGATACCGTGCATTACGTCAGTGTGGCGGCGGATCCTTCCAGTGATTGCCAGGGTGATTACGCGTTCACCGAGTACCGCATTCGCCGTTAAGTCGATTGGTGGGCCAGAACCGGGGACTCGGGTGCCCGGTTCGCTCATAGGTTCAGAGACGTTGGATCGGATGCTGGCGGGGTCATTAATTTGACTACTTGCCGTCGGTCTAAAAATTTAGCGTTAACTTCATCAAAATAATGACACTTTGTTTTCGCTGTCAGAGAATGCGGCAACAGAGCGCGCCCTATATAAAAAGACCTGCGGTAAGCCTTCTTCTTGCCGGCCCTTCACGTCTTTAGGCTGCGTCGTGTGGGAGTTTGGTCGTGAGCCTTACTGACAAGATTTTTGTGTTGCTCGGCAAACATGTCACGCGAGATGTGCGCGGGCTGAACGCGCGGTTGCATTTCTTCGGCAGTGTTCCGGTCGACGATGGCGCCCCCTTTCCTTCTTCAGGCCCGAGGGCCAATGAACCACTTCAACAGGAAGAGGTTGCCGTGGCACGGCCCACTGTCGTCGCGTTGGTATCGGCCAATGGAGGCGTGGGCCGCAGCACGCTGGTCACGGCCTTGAGCAGCGGCATGCAGCGGTTGGGTGAGTCGGTGGTGGCTTTGGATCTGGACCCGCAGAACGCGTTGCGTCATCACTTCGGCGTCAGCGCGAGCTTGCCTGGCATCGGTCGCGCCAGCTTGTTGAATACGCCCTGGGTTCAGATCCTGCAACCGGGCTTCGCCGGGTGCCGGGTCATCCCCTTTGGCGATATCGATACCCAGCAGCAGGAAAACCTTCAGGGTTGGCTCAAGCGCGAACCGGGTTGGCTGGCGCAGCAGTTGTCGGGGTTGCGCCTGAGCGAGCGGCAAACGGTGATCATCGATACCCCCGCCGGTAATAATGTCTACTTTGATCAAGCCTTGAGCGTGGCCGATGTGGTGTTGGTGATTGCCAAAGCTGACGCCGCGTCCTTGGCCACCCTGGACCAACTCGATAGGCTGCTGGCCCCGCATCTTGCGCGCGAGGGCCCACCGCAGGTTCGCTATGTGCTTAACCAACTGGATGAGGACGATGCCTTCACCCTGGACATGCTTGAGGCGTTCAAGCAGCGCCTGGGTGCAAAGCCGCCGCTGGAGGTGCACCGCGACAGGGCAATCAGTGAAGCGCTGGCGTTTGGCGTCGACCCCTTGGACAGCCAGGCATTGACCTTGGCCGGAGACCATATCGACGCGCTTTGCCGGTTATTGATTGCGCGCAAAAAATCGCTATAAGTCGCGGTTTATGCGCTTAACGCCAGATGCTTATGCACAATCGGTTGGTTGAGGATGTCACGTAACAGCCATTTTTTGGAGCGGTTCTCATCCCGCCGCAACTGCCTGTTTTGCGGATGTTTTATTGGGTGAACAAAAAATGATCAGCTTGTTTTTCGACCTGTAGCGCAGAGGGCTACAGGCTCTGTAAAGAATCTATCAACAGAGTTATCCACAGGCTGTGGTGCGACAATTCTGCCCCTTAATCGCGCTCGGCAAGCACCATCAAGTTGCGCGGCGTCAATGCGGTTTCGCAGAAGCTGCCTACTTCGATCTTGTAGCCGGCTTCGCTTAGAAACAATGCCCGATCCAGTACCAGCCATAACTCCAGCGGGCGCCGAAATAGGCCACGCACCAATTCCAGGTTTCTGACCTCGGCCAAACGGCTCCAGCCGTACGCCTCTAATGTCGCCCACTGCTGTTCACCTGTGGATAACCCCTTAAGACGTGCCAGTTCCCGGCAGTAGTCGGCGAAAGGCTTGTCCAGCCAGCGCGTGGGCAGCGAAGGCGCGGGCAGGTATTCGTCGCAGCCACGCAGCTCGCGTTGCAGTTGATCGAAACCCAGGCGCCGCGCCATGGACGTGTCGCGCTGCAAGCGCACCCGCTTGCCGGCGGTAACGGTTTCGCTCAGGGGCAGGCCAAGGTCATCGATCGACAGGTGCAAGGTTGAGGCGCGGCCTGCGGTGGACAGTGCCTGGTAGGTGTCGGCGGTGATGCGGTTATAGCAGCATGGCGCCAGCGCGAGCTGTTGGCAACCGACCGCGCTGGCCAGTTTTAGCAGGCGCACGTGCAGGTCGCCACAGGCGTGCAGGGCGACGGGCGTGTGTTCACGGCTGAGCGCCACATCGGCCATCACGTCTTGCAGGCGATGGATAGTGGGCAGGCCATGGTGATCGCTCAACGCCTGGCCTGCCGCGATCAGCGCCGGGTCGTACTCCAGGCACGTCAGCTGTTGGCCTGTGTGCAACAGGCGGCGGCCGAGGTGGCCCTTGCCGGCGCACCAATCCAGCCAATGCCGGGGTGTTTGCGCAAATTGCAGCGCGGCGCCGAACGCTTCGATTTGCTGCCATTTGCGCCCGGGTACGTCGACATTCAGGCGCTGCGCAGCGGGTTGCAGGAGCCGCGTCGGTAACTTATCCACAGCACTGAGACGCAAGGCTTCGCAGGCCAGCGTGGGAAACGGTGCGGGCGCCGGCAGTGTGTGGGGGTGGTTATGGCTGGTTTCTGCGTCGGACAACGAGCGTTGACGCAGCCACCGGGCCAGTTCCGGATGCTCGGTTTCCCAAGGCAATTGCCGATGAATAAAGGGCCGTGGTCGCCACAGCCCTTGGTGCTTGATCAGAAACGCATCCAGCGCCTCAAAGCGTGCTTCAACGCCCCTGGCATTCATCGACGCGCAGCCAGCGTTCCAGCAGTTTGAAGCCGCGCACCAGCAGGAAGGAGATCAGCAGGTAGAACACGCCGGCGGTGAAGAACATCTCCACGGTGAGGTAGTTGCGCGCGATGATCGTCCTGGCCATGCCGGTCAGCTCCAGCAGGGTCACGGTGCTCGCCAGCGAGCTGGCCTTGAGCATCAGGATGACTTCGTTGCTGTAGGCCGGCAGCCCGATGCGCGCGGCCCGGGGCAGGATGATGTAGAACAGCGTCTTGGGCTTGGACATGCCCAACGCACGGGCTGCTTCGATTTCCCCAGGCGGAATGGCCTGGATGGCGCCCCGCAGAATCTCGGCGATATACGCTGCGGTGTGCAGCGTCATGGTGGCGGTGGCACACCAGAACGGGTCGCGCAGGTACGTCCACATAAAGCTTGAACGGATGGCGTCGAATTGGGCCAGACCGTAGTAGACCAGGAACAACTGCACCAGCAGCGGCGTGCCGCGAAAGAAAAAGATGTAGGCATAGGGCAGGGCACGCACAGACAGGTGCCTGGACGAGCGCGCGATACCCAGCGGGATGGCCAGGATCAGGCCGAGGATCACAGCGATGCTCACCAGTTCCAGGGTCAGGATGGCGCCCTGGATAAACTTCGGCAGCCACTTGATGATGACTTCCCATTCCATTACGTCGTCCTCACGAAGCCGCGGGCGGCGCGTTTTTCCAGGAAGTGCATAGCCACCATCGACAGAGACGTCAGGGCCAGATAGATGAACGCGGCGACCATATAGAAGGTGAAAGGCTGTTTAGTGACGGTTACGGCGATTTGCGCATGGCGCATGATTTCTTCGAGGCCGATGACCGTAACCAGCGCGGTATCTTTCATCAGGATCAGGAACAGATTGCCCAGCCCCGGCAGGGCGATGCGCCACATCTGCGGCATGATCAACCGGGTAAAGACACGAAACTTCGACAGGCCCAGCGCCACACCCGCTTCGCGGTGGCCTTTGGGAATGGAGATGATCGCCCCACGCAGCACTTCCGTGGCGTAGGCGCCGAAACACATGCCCAGCGCGATCACGCCAGCGGCAAAGGCGCTGAGGGACAGGTCGGGAATGTCGAGCAACTCACCCAGTGAGCGCATGGCGTTGATCGTGCCGAAGTAAATCAGCAGCACCCACAGCAGTTCCGGCACACCGCGAACGATTGTCGAGTAAGCACCGCCAAGCCATTGCAACGGCTTGTACGGCGAAGTCTTGGCCAAGGCGCCGGCAAGGCCGAGCACCAGCCCCAGGCACAGGGCCGTGAGCGCGAGTTTGACGGTCATCAGCGCGCCAGCGGCAAGCGCCGGGCCGAATCCGTAGAGATCGAAATTCATGGTGTTTTCATATCGCGGCAGGCATTGCAAAAAGCCGACGCGCTCACGTGAGCGCGTCGGGCATACCGTTCAGATCATTCGATGCTGAAAGGGAAATACTTGTCGTTGATCTTCTTGTAGGTGCCGTCTGCCTTGATCTCCGCCAGGGCTTTGTTCAGGCGCTCGCGCAGTGGGTCGCCTTTACGTACGGCGATACCGATCTTGTCGCTTTCTACCACCGGGTCGCCTTTGAACTCGTAGGCGGAACCGTCTTTGCTCTTGAGCCATTCGTATTGCACGTACTTGTCGGCCAGGATGCCGTCCAGGCGGCCGGACGTCAGGTCGAGGTAGGCGTTTTCCTGGGTGTCGTAGAGCTTGGTTTCGGTATCAGGCAGCTTGTCTTCCAGGTACATACCGGCCAACGTCGCGCGTTGTGCACCGATGACTTTTCCTTTCAGGTAAGCGGCGTCGGTCTTGAAGTCGGCGGTGGCTTTAGGGGCGATGAACTGCAGTTTGTTGGAGTAGTACGGGTCGGTGAAGTCGACGGCCTGCTTGCGTTCATCGGTGATGGACAGCGAGGAGACCAGGAAGTCGAACTTCTTGGCGTTCAGGGCCGGGATGATGCCGTCCCAGTCGGACACATACACTTCGCACTTCTCGACTTTCATCTTGGCGCACAGGGCGTCACCGATGTCTTTGTCGAAGCCGACGACGTTGCCGCTGGCGTCTTTGTTGTTGAACGGCGGATAGGCCGCTTCGATCCCCATTTTCAAGGTTTCTGCCATGGCCGTGGCGCTGAACGCCATCGAGACGGCCGCGGCCAGGAGGAATTTTTTATAGTTCTGCATGCATGTTGCTCCGTTAGCGGTTGCTGGACATGAATTGTTTGCAGCGCGCCGAAAGCGGGTTTTCAAACACCTGCTGTGGCGATCCTTGCTCTTCGACCAGGCCCTGGTGGAGGAACACCACTTCACTGGACACTTGGCGGGCGAAGCCCATTTCATGAGTGACCAGCAGCATGGTGCGACCTTCTTCGGCCAGCGCGCGGATCACATTAAGTACTTCTTGAACCATTTCCGGGTCAAGCGCCGAAGTGGGCTCGTCGAACAGGATGACCTTGGGCTGCATCGCCAGGGTGCGCGCGATGGCCGCTCGCTGTTGCTGGCCGCCGGACAATTGCGCGGGGTAGGCGTGGCGCTTGTCGGCAATCCCGACCTTTGCCAGCAGGGCTTCAGCCACTTCAATGGCTTCGGCTTTACTTTGGCCGAGCACACGGCGAGGGGCCTCGATGATGTTGTCGAGGATGCTCATGTGCGGCCACAGGTTAAAGTTTTGAAACACAAAACCGATTTCGCTGCGCAGGCGGTTGATCTGCTTGCCGTCGGCGGCCATCAGCTCGCCGTTTTTCGCGGCCTTGAGCTTGAGCTCTTCGCCGGCCACCAGGATCTGGCCCTGGTTCGGGTTTTCCAGCAGGTTGATGCAGCGCAGGAAGGTGGACTTGCCGGAACCGGAGGAACCCAGGATCGAGATCACATCGCCGTCGCGAGCGGTCAGCGAAATACCTTTAAGTACCTCCAGCTCACCATAGCGTTTATGCAAGTTGCGGATTTCAAGCGCGGGCGTGGCCTCGGCCATGTGCGGTCCTCGTTGTATTCGTTGCGATCTTCGCTGTTGGTCCGCCTTCCTGGCGAGGCGCCAAGCTAGCATAGCGTCTTGATGGCAGCCAACAGCGCGGCCGGCGGTAAACAGGTGGTGTGCGGCAGGGTGTCGCATCGGCACAGCAGCGTGTCGCGCCATCAACAACCGAACAACCGTTTGAACCCGAAAAGCCGCAGGCTTCGCGTAAAAAAGGGCGCGATGGTGCCAGCTTTGGCCGGGGGTTGGAAGGGTTAACCGGGCAAACGGTGCGTATCAGCCCTTTTGTGGGGCGTCACGTACTTTTTGTGTGTGTTTATGGTGCGTTTATTCGTATTGAAAGTGAGTCGCACGGTAACGCTATAGCGGAATGCCATTGTTCTCAATGACTTGCGAGGACTGCTCAATCCTCCTACAACCCGCGTCAATCGCGACGCTGTAACATTTTGGCGCAAATCTTGCGTAAAAAATAAAGAACGCCCTGTTGGTTTCTTTTCACGATAAAGATCACAGGCCGGGCGGACCGTTTTCGCAATTCCTCGTAAAGGTGTGTCAATGAGTAGTACGCAAAGCTCCAATGACCTCGAACAGGGGCTCAAACCGCGTCACGTCACCATGCTGTCGATTGCCGGCGTTATCGGTGCCGGTTTGTTTGTTGGCTCCGGCCACGCGATTGCTGCCGCCGGCCCGGCCGTACTGTTGGCTTACGCCGCTGCGGGTACGCTGGTGGTGTTGGTGATGCGCATGCTGGCCGAAATGGCCGTCGCCTCGCCAGACACGGGTTCGTTCTCCACCTATGCCGACCGGGCGATCGGCCACTGGGCCGGTTTTACCATCGGCTGGCTCTACTGGTGGTTCTGGGTGCTGGTGATTCCGCTGGAGGCCAACGCCGCCGCGACCATCCTGCATGCCTGGTTCCCGGATGTGGCCATCTGGGCCTTTACGCTGATCATCACCTTGCTGCTGACCGTGACCAACCTGTTCAGCGTGAAGAACTACGGCGAGTTCGAGTTCTGGTTTGCGCTGATCAAGGTCGTGGCGATTGTGGGCTTCGTGATCCTCGGCCTGGCGGCGATTTTCGGCTTCCTGCCGACCAGCCAGGTCAGCGGCGTTTCGCACTTGTTCGACACCCAAGGCTTCATGCCGAACGGCATGGGCGCGGTAATGGCGGCGATCCTGACCACCATGTTCTCCTTCATGGGCACCGAGATCGTCACCATCGCGGCGGCTGAATCGAAGAACCCAGGCCAGCAAATCACCAAGGCCACCAACTCGGTGATCTGGCGGATTGGTTTGTTCTACCTGCTGTCGATCTTCATCGTGGTGTCCCTGGTGCCTTGGAACGATCCGACCCTGGCAGCGGTGGGTTCGTATCAGACCGTACTGGAGCGTATGGGCATCCCGAATGCCAAGCTGATTGTCGACCTGGTGGTACTGGTAGCTGTGACCAGCTGCCTGAACTCGGCGCTTTACACCGCCTCACGCATGCTGTTCTCCCTGGGCCGTCGGGGTGATGCACCGGCCGTGGCCAAGCGCACTAACAAGAGTGGCACGCCTTACTGGGCTGTGCTGCTGTCTACTGGCGCAGCGTTCCTGGCAGTGTTCGCCAACTACGTGGCCCCGGCGGCAGTGTTCGAATTCCTGCTCGCCAGCTCGGGCGCTATTGCATTGCTGGTCTATCTGGTGATCGCGGTGTCGCAACTGCGCATGCGCCAGAAACGCGCGGCGGCGGGCGAGAAGATCGTCTTCAAGATGTGGCTGTTCCCGGGCCTGACCTACGCGGTGATGGTGTTCATCGTGGGCACGCTGACCATCATGCTGTTCCAGGAAGCGCATCGGGTCGAGATTATCGCGACTGGGGTGCTGAGCTTGCTGGTCGTGGCGGCAGGGCTGTTTGTATCCAGCCGGCGCAAGGCGCAGAGCGCGGGTGCTGCCGTACTGAACTGACGGAATGCGGTAAATAATGTGGGAGCGGCGGTGCGAATCGTCGCACCGCCGCTCCCACATTTAGTTGTGCGTCATTCTTGCGAGCTGACCAGCGCCTGGGACGCCGCCACGTAATCCGCCTGGAATTCCGGCGACTCGATCCACGCCAGTGCCGCTGCCTCGTCATCAGTGTCCGTGGCCCACTGCCGATACTCGATCAGCGCCGCCAGGATAAAGTCGGTGGCTTCTTCTTCGCCTTCCTGCTCAAGCACCAGCGCCAGCAACGGGTGGGCCAGGAACACGGCGCAGAGGGCTTGCTGGCTGGTTTCGCCTGCCGTGCGCATTTCTACGAACAGCTCGGTCAAATCCACTGACTCAAGGTCAATGCGGCTGTCATCACCGGCGAACGCATCCGGCTTGGCCGCGACGGCGCGCTGGGTACGGTTTTGCTTGGCCTTGGCCTTTGCCCGTTGGGCACGTTTTTGCTGCTTGTCTGGCGAGGCCATGGGCTTAGCGTCCTAGGGGGCTGGATCTGGGGGGAGTATTGAAGCGCAGGTTGGGGGAAATCCCAAGGGTATCCGCAGCTAATTGGCCGTTTTGCAGCCATACCAATGCAATCGGCCACAGCCTCTGCTGATGCTCGCTGCGAAAAAATGCGAAATGTCCGACTGCCTTTTCGCCAATATCAGCAGGCGCGATCCGCAGATGAGTGCGTTCACTGCCGTCGAAGTAACCCAGTAGTCGCTCGCTGCAGCATCGCCTCGAAATCCAGCACGCCCCAACCCGACCACGAGGCTTTGAAGCCACGAAGTGAGCCGCTGCGGGAGTCGCCGATGCCACGGTAGCCGTAGGTGATGACGAGGGGGCGTTCGAGGTCGGTGCGCAGGTGGCGCCAGGTGAAGCCGCCCAAGACGTAGCCGTCGATGGCAAGCTCCTTGAAAGGAATACGGTGATCGTGCATACGTGAGGCCGCAGGTATTTGCGAGCAGACGTCGGTCAAATTCATCGTTTCACGGCCTCTGTCAGTTTCTTATTTTTTTAGTAACAGTTGTTCAGTTTGCCATTACTTGTGTTCCCTATGGCATGGCAGGCTCACTAAGCTCCGACAGCACATCATGGACCGATTAGAACGGCAGGCATCCTTTAAGGAGGTCTCTATGAGCATCCCACTTTCTCCCATCGTTTCAGCGTTTGAAACTGAAGAGCAGGCCGCCAGCTATGACCGTTGGTTTCGTGCCAAGGTGCAGGCTTCAATTGATGATCCCCGTCCAAACATTCCGCATGATCAGGTTATGGCAGAGATGCGCGCTCTGATTGAATCGAAGCGAAAAGCGCAAGATGAGGGTTGAGTGGCGGCCGGAAGCACGCGCCGAGCTGAGAGCAATTTTAGAATACATTCTTGAGCGCAATGCTGCGGCAGCCAGTGATTTGAACGAGTCCATCGAGCTAGCGACAACGGCTCTTCCAGATCATCCGTATCTCTAGCGCATGGGTCGAATCCCTGGTACTCGAGAAGTTGTCGTGCACCCGAACTATCTGGTGGTGTATCGAATAGAGGATTGGATCGAGATACTGACAGTGCTACATGCACGTCAGGAGTACCCCTGATAACCAAACTGGTTGTATCGCTCGACCTTAAGTCGGTATATGCATAACCTTGCGCTCTTGCGATCCGATAGAGCCGCCTCATGACCCGCGACACCCTCGAACACAACCAGATCCCGGTCTACTTCGTAGCCGTTCTTCTGGCGGCCGCTTGTGGCCTGTTCGCACCCTCATTTGCCCGCGGCCTCAGCGCGCTGGTCACGCCCACCATTGCGGTGCTGATGTACGCAATGTTCCTCCAAATTCCTTTTTTTGATCTGCGCCAGAGCTTGAGTAACAAGCGTTTCCTGTCGGCACTACTGCTCGCCAACTTCATCCTGGTGCCCCTGCTGGTGTGGGCATTGACCCAGAGCCTGGTTGGGCGTCCGGCATTGCTGGTCGGGGCGTTGCTGGTGTTGCTGACCCCGTGCATCGACTACGTGGTGGTGTTTACCCATATCGGCAAGGGCGATTCGCGGTTGATGCTGGCGGCTACACCGGTGCTGTTGCTGCTGCAATTGGCGCTTTTACCGATCTATCTGAGTGTGATGCTCGGCGCCCAATCCGAGGTAGCGGTGGAGGCAGGGCCGTTTATCGAGGCGTTCCTCTTGTTGATCGTGGTGCCGATGATTCTGGCGGTGGTGACGACTTCCCTGGCACGGCGATCGTCGGTCGTCAGTGTTTGGAACAGTGGCTGGGCGTGGTTGCCGGTGCCGGCGATGGCGGTGGTGTTGTTTGTGGTGATCGGCTCGCAAATCACATCGGTGGTACGGGATATCAACCTGTTGCTGCCGGTGATCCCGGTGTATGTCGGTTTTCTGGTGCTGGCGCCGCTGATGGGCGTGTTGGCCTCTCGGTTGTTTGCACTCCCGGCGACGGCGGCCAGGGCGGTGACATTCAGCGCGTCGACGCGCAACTCGCTGGTGGTATTGCCTCTGGCGCTGGCCTTGCCCGAGGATGTGCGTGGGGTGGCGGCGACGGTGGTGATCCTGCAAACCCTGATCGAACTGGTGGGCGAGTTGATTTACGTTCGGTTGATCCCTAAGTGGGTGTGGCCTGCAGGTCGGTAATCGCGGGAATGTTCAGGTCTGTTCAGGCGTTATTCAGCAGGGCAGTCGGCACCATACGTCGGCGCCCCTTACCTGACAGGTCAACCGATGGATCACCGCAACCGTTTTCGCCTGGAATCCCTGGGCATTTTCCTGTTTGCCCTGTTGCTGTTCACCCTGGGTATCTGGGATCAACAACCCCAAGGGTTTGACGGGCGCTGGGCGCTGTTCCTACAAGAAATGTTTCGCCATGGCGCGAGCCTTTTCCCGACTACCTATGGCCAGCCCTACGCGGATTACCCCGGCACCGCGACCTTTTTCAGCGTTGTGTTCGCGCGACTGTTTGGTGCGCCCAACCATCTGGCGAATGTGCTGCCCACCGCCTTGGCGTCCGCTGGGGTGGTTGCCTTGATCTATCGCTTGCTCGTCCCGGCGAATCGCCAGTGGGCGCTGCTCGCCGTGCTGCTGACGTTGCTCACCACCCAACTGCTCGAAAAATCCCGCTCAGTCTGCCTGGACCAGATGGTAGCGTTGCTCTGTATAGGCAGTTTTTACCTGCTGCACAGTGGTGGGCGCTGGAGGCGGCTGGCGGTGTTTGCGTTGTTCATCCTGGGGTTTGCCATACGCGGGCCGCTGGGGTTGATCGAAGTCTGTGGTGTGGTGTGCGTGTATTGGGCGCTGGGCAAGCCTGGCGAGCGCGTGAAGCAGGTGCTCATTCATGGCCTCGTCGGCCTGGTGTTGTTGGCAGCCTGTTGGTGGCTGCTGGTGAAACTGGCGCGCCTCAGCGGTGGTGACGCATTTGCCGATGAAGTGTTCAAGATGCAGGTGGGCGGACGCCTCGATGAAGCCGGTGAGCCGTTCTATTTTTACTTCCAATTGAGCTTGTATCGCTACTTCCCGGTGGTGCCGTTGGCGCTGGCCACCATGATTGCGCTGCGTCATCGCTGGGCCGAGCGGTTTGAGGGCGATATGCAATTGGTGGTGCGGCTCGGTGCCTGCGGCTTGATGATCTTGCTCGGGCTGTCGGTGCCGCACTTCAAGCGCGCTTACTACATCCTGCCCATGGTGCCGATGTTTGCGGCTGTCGCGGCCTATGGGCTGCTCCATGCGCAAGGTTGGCTCGCTGGCGTGCGCCGCTGCTACGAAGGGCTTGTCGTGGCGCTACCGGCGTTGTGCGTCGTTGCAGTGTTTGTCTGTCGGCATGGGTGGCAGAAGCATGGTTACTGGCCAGATGTTTCGTTGCCGCTGCTGATCGGTGTGCTGATGGTGTTCCAAGTGGCGGCGTTGATTGCCTGGCGGCGGGTGGGGCGGTTGGTTTGGCTCAGCCTGATTGCATTGTCGGCGCAATGGTTGTTGTTGGTGATGGTGGTAGAGCCGGCCAAGGACCTGCAGTTTGACACCCGGCAGTTTGTCGGCCAGGTGGAAGCGCTGCGCGTCACGCAGCCGGGGCCGTTGGTGTTTATCAACCTCGGCCGGGATACCTGGGCAGTGCGCTACATGATGAACCTGGATCACGATGAGCGGCCGGTGTTTGTGGGGGCTCATGAGCTTGACCGATTAGGTGCGTTGCCACGGCCGGCGTGGGTGATTGTGGCGCGCAAGGAAGTGGCGTTGCTGCAACGGACATCCCTGGCGGACGTCGCTCCAAGCTTTGAAGGGCGGTTGAACGATAATCCGCTGATGGTGTTTTTGCTGAAGTGAGCGAAGCGCGAGATCAAAATCGCCACTGGGTTAAGTCAAATCCCAGGCAACAAAAAACCCGCACTAGGCGGGTTTCTTGTGTGCTTTCAGGTGTGCTTGGCATCACCTGAAAACGAAAGGTGGTGCCCAGAGACGGAATCGAACCGCCGACACGGGGATTTTCAATCCCCTGCTCTACCGACTGAGCTATCTGGGCAACGGGGCGCATTAAACGGGTTTTTCAGGGGGTCGTCAAGCAAGTTTTCAAAAAATATTTAATTATTACCGTCGCTTACGTGCCGACCCCGGTTTTTGATCAATTATTGAGCAGGTGGCACGTAGCCGTCGGCCTTGGCGTAATCCTCGCCGGAAAAGAACTTGTCCATCTCGCCTGCCAGGTATTTACGGTCTTCGGCGTTCATCATGTTCAGGCGTTTTTCGTTGATCAGCAGAGTCTGGTGTTTCAGCCAGTCGCCCCAGGCTTTGGCGCAGACGTGCTCGAAAATGTCCTGGCCCTTGGCACCTGGGTACGGAGGGCGTTCGAGGCCTGGCAATTCTTCTTTGTACTTGCGGCACATGATGGTGCGGGTCATGACGAAACTCCTGCATTCAATACGTCGGCCGCGCGCTTCAGCAGTTTTTTCACCGGGGCGGCAAGGCCCAGGCGCGGCGGGGTGGCGAGGTTATACCAGAGCCAGTCGGCCTCGGCCACGTGGTTGGCGGATTCCTCGACCTGGACTAGCCAGGGTTCGATAGCCAACTGAAAGTGGCTGAAGGTGTGAATCAGGCTCGGCAGTTCCTGTTGCTTGCCCAGTGCCAGCGCGTGCTGGTTGGCCAAGTGTTCCAGGTCTTGCAGGTCATCCAGCTCCGGCAAGCTCCACAGGCCGCCCCACAGGCCCGTCGAGGGGCGACGGTAAAGCAGGATCGCGCCCTCGGCATTCGCCAGCAGTGGCATCAGCGTGCGTTTTTGCGGGATGGTCTTGCGCGGCTTGGGGATCGGGTAGCGCGTCTCCAGGCCGAGCATGTGGGCTTCGCAGGCTTTTTCCAGTGGGCACAATAGGCAGCTGGGTTTGCTGCGGGTGCAGAGGGTGGCGCCCATGTCCATCATCGCCTGGGTGTAGGCGTTGACGCGATCATGCGGCGTGAAGCGTTCTGCGGTGGCCCACAGCTGCTTTGCCACCTTGGGTTCGCCGGGATAGCCCTCCTGCGCCGTGAAGCGTGCCAGTACGCGCTTGACGTTGCCGTCGAGGATCGGCGCACGCAGGCCCATGCTCAGGCTGGCGATCGCACCGGCGGTGGACACGCCTATGCCGGGCAACTCGGTGAGCTTCTCGACATCCTTGGGAAACTCGCCGCCGTATTCGGCCACGACAATCTTCGCCGTCTTTTGCAGGTTGCGGGCCCGCGTGTAGTACCCCAGCCCGGTCCACAAGTGCAGCACTTCATCTTCCGGGGCTGCCGCCAGGGCCTCGACCGTTGGCAGCGACGCCATGAAGCGATCGAAGTAATTGAGCACGGTGCTCACCTGGGTCTGCTGCAGCATGATCTCCGAGACCCACACCCGATAAGGCGTGATGCCCTGTTGCCAGGGCAGGTCGTGGCGACCGTGACGGTCGTACCAGTTGAGCACCGCCTCTGAAAATTGCTCGTTTCTCATCGATTGAACAGGCCTTTCAGTGCGTCTTTGAGCTTCGGGTTGACCTTGTCGAGCTTCTCTTCAAGCTTTTCGTTGAGGCGGTTGCCCGCCGCCTTGATCGCGACTTGGCCAAGGCCATCCTTATCCAGGCGGCACGCCTTGGCGCCCAGTTCCAGCGGGCCACGGCAGCGCAGCGGCACTTCGATGCCCTGGAAGTTGGAGCCCACCTGGCAGGCTGGGTCCGGCGTTTCACGCTGGTCACCTTCGACAATGATGCCGATGCGGTAGTCCATGCCCAGGACGCGCAGGTCGACATCGCCATTACCGTTGACCGTCAGGCCCGGGATGCGCACTTTCAGGTCCGGGTTGCTGGCGACACCGTTACGGAAGGTCAGGTTACCCTTCAGTTCCTGGAACGGCGTGTCTTTGCCTTGCGGTGTGCTGCTCAAGGTTTTGCGGTTGAGCAAGGCGATGCCGGTGCACAGTTGCTGTTCAAGGTTGGCGTTGAGCAGCACGCCGTTGTTGATCACGAAACTGGCGGTGCCGTTGAGGCTGTCGATCAGCGCTTTCTGGCTATTGCCACGGCCAGTGAGGTTGCTGTCGAGGGTGATCTGGCCCTTCACCGGCGGAGTTTGCCCCTGGGCTTGCAGGATGCGTTCGACCGGTACCTGCTTGATCCGGCTTTGCAGCGCGAGCACCGGGATATCCTGGCGCACATCGAGGTTGCCGTTGGCCTGGAAGGTGCCGTTGTAGAGGCCGCCGCTCAGGGTGTCGAGCTTGAGTTGGCCATTGATGCCGGACGCTTTTAGCACGGCATTCTGGATCGGCAACTTGCTCAGGGTCAGTTGGCCAAACGCCAGGTCGGCGTCCACATCCAGCGTGCGCAGGCGGGTCAATGGCAACAGTTTGTCGGTGCTCCAGGCGCCTTTGGTCGGCGCGTCGGGCAGCGGTGTGGTGCCGCCGGCAGCCATGGCACCGGCTTCGCTGTTCTGCACTTCGGCCTGGCGGGCAGCGGCTGCGCCCTTGGCGGATTCGGACTTGGCCGGCAGATAGTTGTCGGCATTGAACGTGTCGCCCTTGAGCTGCACGCGCAGGGACTGCTTGGCAAAATCGTCCACGGCCACGCGACCGGTGAAGGTGCTGCCGTCGAGTTTCAGGTTGAGGTCTTCCAGGGCGATGCTGCTTGGCGTGCCCTTGAGGCGGCTGACCAGTTCGACTTTGCTCAGGCTGCCCTCGGCCATTGGCGGCAGCGGGTGGCCGACGCTATCGAGGAACTTGGCCAAGTCGAATTGGGCGATGGACAGGGCGCCGCTGAGCTGCGGGGTCTTGTCCAGGTCGTTGACCTTCAGCTCGCCCAAGGCGCGCAATTGGTTGGCCGAGAGCTTAATGTTGGTCCATTCGGCGATATTCGCCGCCTGGTCCACCAACAGTTGGCCCTGGGTCGAGAAGGTCACGGTCTTGCCTTGCAGTGGCTCGCCCGTGGCTTCGCCGGTGATCTTCATGTCTTCAAGCTGGTAGCGCTTGAGCGCACGCTGGATGCGCAGGTTGCCGTTGAGTTCGGTCTTGACGCGCATCACCGGCTGATTGCTGCCGAAGAAGGCGGTGAGTTTCACCGGGATGCTGGCGCCTTCATGCACGGCGCCAGCGCTCAATTGGATGCTTTCGGCGCTGAACTGCTTGCCGGTCTGCTCATCGTTATATTCGATGCGGGCGTTGTTGACCGTCAGGCTGTCGATGTCCAGGCGGATGGGTTTTGCCGGCTTGTCCGATTCGGGTTCGGCCGGTTGTTCAACCGAGCCAGGGCTGCCGACGCTCGCCTCTGTCACGTTCTTGCCGATGTCTTCCCAGTTGCCGTGCCCTTCCTTGTTGCGGTTGAGGCGCAGGTTCAGGCCTTCGACACGCACGTCACTCATCTGCACTTCGCGGCGCAGCAGCGGCAGCACGCGTACCGACAGGCCGAGCATCTGCAGGTCGGCGAAGGGCTGGGTCGGTGCGGTCAGGGTTGCCACGCTGGCTTCGTGCAGTTCCAGGCCAAGCCAGGGGAACAGGCTCCAGCCGATGTCGCCATTGAGCGTCAGCTCGATGTGGGCCTTGTCGCGGGCAATCTGGCGAATCTCGTCTTTATAGTCGTTGGGATCGAAGAGATGGGTCAGGGCAAAGCCTAGAGCCACAATGATCAGCAACAGCCCGAGAAGTACCAGACCCAGGATTTTGCCGAACGCTTTCATGGGCGAGTCCTTGTATGTCGATTTCAAAATTTAGCCGCAGAGTATAACGCCCGACGGCCTGCGGCAGTGCTCCGATCGTTACATTGTATCCAGGGGCGAGGGAACGGGTTTTTGGCGTCAAACAAACAGATTTCTTGAAAAAGGTGATATCAGTTTGGTTTTTCTGTCATCGACAGGTGCTAATCTCTGCACGTTCGTCCGCCTTCTGCGACTTAAGGTCGCGCCTAAAATGGAGCTTCACTCAACAAAACGGCCACGCTTTGCGTGCAAGGCCGAGGGAGAGAGCGCCTGACGGACACATACTAACAACTGGGGGAAACACCAATGAGCATTAGCACTGCGGCCGCTTCAACTGCCGCAAAGCCTGCGTTCCTGTCCAAGGAACGCATTATCGCCAAGCCCGGCTTCAACCGCTGGCTGGTTCCGCCGGCCGCCCTGGCTATCCACCTTTGCATCGGCATGGCCTACGGCTTCTCGGTGTTCTGGTTGCCATTGTCCAAGGCGCTGGGTATCACCAAGCCGGTTGCTTGTGCGCCGGACATGAGCTTCATCGCCCAAGTCTTCTCGTCCCAATGCGACTGGCCCATCTCCATGCTGGGCTGGATCTACACCTTGTTCTTCATCTTCCTGGGCTGCTCGGCAGCCATCTGGGGCGGCTGGCTGGAACATGCCGGGCCACGTAAGGCCGGTGTTGTGTCGGCGTTGTGCTGGTGTGGCGGCCTGCTGATCTCGGCGTTGGGTATCTATACCCACCAGATCTGGCTGATGTGGATCGGCTCCGGGGTCATCGGCGGTATCGGCCTGGGCCTGGGCTATATCTCGCCGGTATCGACCCTGATCAAGTGGTTCCCGGACAAGCGTGGCATGGCCACCGGTATGGCGATCATGGGCTTCGGCGGTGGTGCGATGGTTGGCGCCCCGTTGGCAGCCGCATTGATGGGTCACTTCGCAACGCCAGACAGCGTGGGTGTATGGCAGTGCTTCCTGGTGATGGCCGCGATCTATTTCGTGTTCATGATCGGCGGCGCCTTGTCCTACCGCGTTCCACCCACCGGCTGGAAACCTGAGGGCTGGACCGCACCGGCGAAAAAAGCCAGCAACGCGATGATCACCCACCGCCACGTGCACGTGAACGTGGCGTGGAAAACCCCGCAATTCCGCCTGGTTTGGCTGGTGCTGTGCCTGAACGTATCCGCCGGTATCGGCATCCTCGGCATGGCTTCGCCACTGCTGCAGGAAGTGTTCGGCGGCAAGCTGCTGGGTGTGGATGTACCGTTTGGTCAGTTGGATGCCGGTCAACTGGCGTCCATTGCCGCCATCGCAGCAGGTTTCACGGGGCTGTTGAGCCTGTTCAACATCGGTGGCCGATTCTTCTGGGCGTCGTTCTCCGACTACCTGGGGCGTAAAAACACCTACTTCGTGTTCTTCGCCCTGGGCTTTGCCCTGTACGCGTTGATCCCGAACCTGGGGCATTTGGGTAACGTGGCGCTGTTTGTGGCGGCGTTCTGCATCATCCTGTCGATGTACGGCGGTGGTTTTGCGACCGTTCCGGCCTACCTGGCTGACCTGTTCGGTACGCAAATGGTCGGCGCGATCCACGGTCGCCTGCTGACCGCCTGGGCCGCTGCGGGCGTATTGGGCCCGGTGTTGGTGAACTACCTGCGTGAGTATCAGCTGAGCATTGGCGTTGAACGCGCTGCGGCCTACGACATCACCTTGTACATCCTGGCCGGCCTGCTGGTGCTGGGTTTCATCTGCAACCTGCTGGTTCGTCCGGTGGCCGACAAGTATTTCATGACCGATGCCGAATTGGCCGCCGAACAGGCGCTGGGCCATGACAAAGGCGCGGATGCGACCACTTCCCTGGAGTGGAAAGCGGCGTCCGGCACTGTGCCTTTGGCCATTGCTGCCTGGCTGGTGGTGGGTATTCCGTTGGCGTGGGGTGTGTGGGTGACCCTGCAGAAGACGGCGGTACTGTTCCGCTAACACCAAGCGTGCAGTGAGCGGGGCAGCCCGCTCACTGCACGACTGGCGCTCACATGTATGCACATGTCTATCCCCGACATCTCTCGCTTCAACTCGTCAGTCTTATCCCCTCCGATGTTTCTGTTTAGCGCCCGCGCCCCTATAATGGCTGCCTTTTTCGCCCAATGATTTTGCGGAGCTGGTGATGGCCGAACGTAAGGCGTCTGTCGAGCGCGACACTCTGGAAACCCAGATCAAAGCCTCGATCAACCTGGATGGCACCGGAAAGGCCCGATTTGATATCGGTGTCCCTTTTCTTGAGCACATGCTGGACCAGATCGCCCGTCACGGGCTGATCGACCTGGATATCGTCAGCAAGGGCGACCTGCATATCGACGACCACCACACGGTGGAAGACGTTGGCATCACCCTTGGCCAGGCGTTTGCCAAAGCCATCGGCGACAAAAAAGGCATCCGTCGCTACGGCCACGCCTATGTCCCGCTGGACGAAGCGCTGTCGCGCGTAGTCATCGACTTCTCCGGCCGCCCAGGCCTGCAGATGCACGTGCCCTACACCCGCGCCACCGTGGGCGGCTTCGACGTCGACCTGTTCCAGGAATTTTTCCAGGGTTTCGTCAACCACGCACTTGTCAGCCTGCACATCGACAACCTGCGCGGCACCAACACCCACCACCAGATCGAAACCGTGTTCAAGGCTTTCGGCCGCGCGCTGCGCATGGCCGTCGAGCTGGATGACCGCATGGCCGGGCAAATGCCTTCGACCAAGGGCGTCCTGTAATGCAGACGGTCGCGGTTATCGATTACGGCATGGGTAACCTGCACTCGGTGGCCAAGGCCCTCGAGCACGTCGGTGCCGGCAAGGTGCTGATCACCAGCGATGCCAACGTGATTCGCGAAGCCGATCGCGTGGTGTTCCCAGGTGTTGGCGCGATTCGCGATTGCATGGCCGAGATCCGCCGCCTGGGCTTTGACAGCCTGGTGCGCGAAGTCAGCCAGGACCGTCCGTTCCTCGGCATCTGCGTGGGCATGCAAGCCTTGCTCGACAGCAGTGAAGAGAACGACGGCGTCGACTGCATCGGTTTGTTCCCAGGCCAGGTGAAGTTCTTCGGCAAAGGCCTGCATGAAGACGGCGAACACCTGAAAGTCCCGCACATGGGCTGGAACGAGGTCCGCCAGGCCGTTGATCACCCGCTGTGGCACGAAGTGCCGGACATGGCGCGCTTCTACTTCGTGCACAGCTACTACATCGCCGCCGGTCAACCGGGCCAGGTGGTGGGTGGCGGACACTACGGCGTCGACTTCGCCGCAGCGCTGGCCGAAGGTTCGCGCTTTGCCGTGCAGTTCCATCCGGAGAAGAGCCATACCCACGGCCTGCAATTGCTGCAGAACTTCGCCGCCTGGGATGGTCGCTGGTAATGGCCAGGAAGCCGAAGCAGCCGATCTTGAACCTCACCCCCGAGCAGGAGAGTGAGGCTACCCTCAAGATCAAGCGCTTCATGGAAGACCGCTTCGAGCTCAAGCTGGGCTCGTTCGAGGTCGCCGAGATTCTTGAGCTGTTCACCACCGAAGTGGCTCCGCACTATTACAACAGGGCGATTTTCGATACGCAGACGCTCCTTAAAGAAAGGTTCGAAAGCATCGAAAGCGACCTGTGGTCGCTTGAAAAGAGCAGCTGAAAGCTTCAAGCCATAAGCTGCAAGAATTGATACGCGTGCTTGCTTGCAGCTAATAGCTTGCAGCTTGCAGCTCTTTGACGAAGGAAAAGCATGCTAATTATCCCCGCTATCGATCTCAAGGACGGCGCCTGCGTCCGTCTGCGCCAAGGCCGCATGGAAGACTCCACCGTGTTCTCCGATGACCCGGTGAGCATGGCTGCCAAATGGGTGGAAGGGGGCTGCCGTCGTCTGCATCTGGTGGACCTGAACGGCGCCTTCGAAGGTCAACCGGTCAATGGCGAAGTGGTTACCGCCATCGCCAAGCTCTACCCGAACCTGCCGATTCAGATCGGCGGCGGTATCCGCTCTTTGGAAACCATCGAGCACTACGTCAAGGCTGGCGTGAGCTACGTGATCATTGGCACCAAGGCCGTGAAAGACCCAGCCTTCGTTGCCGAAGCCTGCCGTGCGTTCCCAGGCAAAGTGATCGTGGGCCTGGATGCCAAGGATGGTTTCGTCGCCACCGACGGCTGGGCTGAAATCAGCACCATCCAAGTGATCGACCTGGCCAAGCAGTTCGAAGCCGACGGCGTCTGCGCCATCGTTTATACCGACATCGCCAAAGACGGCATGATGCAGGGCTGCAACGTACCGTTCACCGCAGCGCTGGCGGCGGCCACCAAGATTCCGGTGATCGCTTCCGGCGGCATCCACAATCTGGGCGACATCAAGTCGCTGCTGGACGCCAAGGCCCCCGGCATCATCGGCGCCATCACCGGCCGCGCGATTTATGAGGGCACGCTGGATGTGGCCGAAGCACAAGCCTTTTGTGATGGCTACGCGGCCAGCTCCAAGCCATAAGCTGCAAGCTGCAAGTAAAAGCAGATCCGCTTCTACTTGCAGCTAGTAGCTTGAAGCTTCTTAATCGGAGATTAAGTCTATGGCTTTAGCCAGACGCATCATCCCTTGCCTGGACGTCGACAACGGTCGCGTGGTCAAGGGCGTCAAGTTCGAGAACATCCGTGACGCCGGCGACCCGGTTGAAATCGCGCGTCGCTACGATGAGCAAGGTGCCGACGAGATTACCTTTCTCGACATCACCGCCAGCGTCGACGGCCGCGACACCACGTTGCATACCGTCGAACGCATGGCCAGCCAGGTATTCATCCCGCTGACCGTGGGCGGTGGTGTGCGCACCGTGCAAGACATCCGTAATTTGCTCAATGCCGGTGCGGACAAGGTTTCGATCAACACGGCAGCAGTGTTCAACCCGGAGTTCGTCGGTGAAGCGGCGCAGCACTTCGGCTCGCAATGCATCGTCGTTGCCATCGACGCCAAAAAAGTCTCCGGCCCGGGCGAAACCCCGCGATGGGAGATCTTCACCCACGGCGGTCGCAAGCCGACCGGCCTGGACGCGGTGGAGTGGGCAATGAAGATGGAAGCCCTCGGCGCCGGTGAAATCCTGCTGACCAGCATGGACCAGGACGGCATGAAAAACGGCTTCGACCTGGGCGTGACCCGCGCCATCAGTGATGCGCTGGGCATTCCAGTGATTGCTTCCGGCGGCGTCGGCAACCTGCAGCATTTAGCCGATGGTGTGATCGAAGGCCACGCCAGCGCAGTGCTGGCGGCGAGTATTTTCCACTTTGGCGAATACACCGTTCCCGAGGCCAAGGCCTACATGGCGGCGCGTGGTATCGTCGTTCGCTAAACGCTGCTGGACACCATGGCAAGTGCGCGGCACTCTCTGCGCTTGCCATGGACTCCGGTAGCCTTCATGTTCAAGACCCTGCTGCTCGCCCTCGCCAGTACTTCCCTCCTGTTGGCAGGTTCGGCCAACGCCGAAGAACCGTCTGACGCCTCCCTGGTGTTGCTGACGGAAAATTTCCCGCCCTACAACATGGCGAAAAACGGCAAGAACTTCGCCAAGGACGAGAACATCGAAGGCATCGCCGTGGACATCGTGCGGGAAACCTTCAAGCGTGCCGGCATTTCCTACAACCTCACCCTGCGTTTTCCTTGGGAGCGCATCTACAAGCTCGCCTTGGAAAAACCTGGCTATGGCGTATTCGTGATGGCCCGTTTGCCGGATCGAGAGGCACTGTTCAAATGGGTCGGCCCTATCGGTCCGGATGATTGGGTGCTGCTGGCCAAGGCCGACAGCAAGATCCAGCTCAACGACCTCAAGCAGGCGCACCGCTATAAGATCGGCGCCTACAAGGGCGACGCCATCGCCGAGACCCTGGAAAAGCAGGGTCTCAACCCGATTGTGGTGCTTCGCGATCAAGACAACGCGCAAAAGCTGCTGGATGGCCAGATCGACCTGTGGGCCACTGGCGATCCCGCGGGCCGCTACCTGGCGCGCCAGGTGGGCGTGAGCGGGCTCAAGACCGTGCTGCGGTTCAACAGTGCGCAGCTCTATCTTGCTTTGAACAAGGACGTGCCGGACGAACTGGTGACCAGGCTTCAGGCCGCACTGGATCAGTTGCGTAAAGACGGCGCCGTCGACGAGATCATGTCTAAGTATCTGTAATTTATAGGAAGCCTGGAGCTGACTTGCCAGCGATACACCATCAAATGTAATCGTGGCTCGCTCGAGATGTGTAGATACCTGTGCAGCAATAGCGGTCTTTCAGTCACGCGTCAGGTTGCTGATGCACCAGCTATCGCTGGCAAGCCAGCTCCAACAGTGGATCGTCGCTGTCTTCTCTAGCGATAAACCCCGTCCTTCCCGTGTCCGGCCATCGCCCGGTTACTGCGCACGCTGATCATCAACTTGATGTCGATCCAATCGACGCCCTGGGCCTTGAGTTTGGGCAGCTCGCGCTCCAGTACGGCCAGGGTTTGCGGGTAAGGGTGACCGATCATCACGGCCGAACCCTGCTTGTGGGCCAGCTTGATTGCGGTCTGCAATTGTGTGGTGATCGCCGCTTCAGTGCGCTCGTCATCGAGGAATACATCCCGCGAGACATGGGCCAATCCAATCTTCTGCGCCTCGGCTGCTGCGACGGTCTGCGCGCTGGTGCGGCTGTCGACGAAGAACTTGTTGCGCCGTTGCAGCTCGGCCATCAACCAGGTCATGGCGAGCGGTTGCGCGGTCATGCGGCTGCCCATGTGGTTGTTGATACCTGCGGTGTAGGGCACCGCCTTGAACGCAGCATCCAGGCGCTTGGCGAGTTCTTCGATGGGCAGCTCTGGGTGCCAGGCGAAGGGGCCGGTCGCCGGGTCCATGGGCATATGCAGGATCACGATCTTGCCGGCTTTGTGGGCTTCGCGGGCAAATTCGGCGGCGTGGGGTGTGTCGGGCATGATCGCCGTGGTGACCGGCCCAGGCAGGGCCAGCACGCGACGATCCCGGGGCAGGTTCTGCCCGAGGTCGTCGATGATGAGGGTCAGGTAGGCTTTGTGCGGCTCGCCGGTAGGCGTCGCATGGGCGACGCCTGCCAGGCTGCACAGCACAGCGATGATCAGGGCAAAACGCATATCAACGGCTGCGCGTGATGCTCAGGCCTTTGAGCAGGCTCAGCGCCTGGGCCAACTGGTAGTCTTCGTCCTGTGGCATCGGCTTGGCTTTGGCGCGGCTGCCGGTGGGTTGGTCAGCGCCGCCGTTGCCATTGCCCAAGTGACCTTGCAGGTCCGCTTCTTTGTAGTACTCGCTGTCGATCTCGTTGGTGATCTTGGCCTTGCGCACCTCAATGTCCGGCACGATGCCCTGAGCCTGGATCGAGCGACCGTTCGGCGTGTAGTACAGCGCTGTGGTGATCTTCAGCGCACGCTCGTTGTTCAGCGGCAGCACGGTTTGTACCGAGCCTTTGCCGAAGCTGGTGGTGCCCATCAGTACGCCGCGTTTATGGTCTTGCAGGGCGCCGGCGACGATTTCCGACGCCGAGGCGCTGCCGCCGTTGATCAGCACGGCCAGGGGCACGTTTTCGCTGAGGTCGTTGCCGGTGGCCGAGAAGCGCAGTTCGGAGTTGGCAATACGGCCCTTGGTGTAGACGATCAGGCCCTTGGTGATGAAGTGATCAACCACTTCCACCGCCGATTGCAGCACGCCGCCTGGGTTGTTGCGCAGGTCGAGCACGATGCCGCTGAGTTTCTTGCCGTTGTCCTTGCGCAGCTTGGCCAGGGCCTTGGCCACTTCGTCACCGGTCTTAACCTGGAACTGGGTGATACGGATGTAGCCGTAGCCCGACTCCAGCAGCTGGCTCTTCACGCTCTTGACCACAATGGTCGCGCGGGTCAGCGTTACATCGAACGGGTTGCCGCCGTCGCGCACCAGGGTCAGGGTGATTTTCTGGCCGATCTTGCCGCGCATCTTGTCGACGGCTTCGGTCATGGTCTGGCCACGGGTCGGCTGGCCGTTGATCTTGACGATAAAGTCGCCGGCCTGGATACCCGCCTTGGATGCCGGCGTGTCATCGATCGGCGAGACCACCTTGATGTTGCCGTCTTCGGCGCCGACTTCAATGCCCAGGCCGCCGAATTCGCCGCTGGTGCTTTCCTGCAGCTCAGCGAAATCTTCCGGGCCCAGGTAGGCGGAGTGCGGGTCGAGGTTGCTGAGCATGCCCTTGATGGCATTCTCCAGCAGGGTCTTGTCGTCTACGGGTTCGACATAGGCTGCCTTGATCCGGTCCATGACCTCGGCAAAGGTGCGCAGTTCGTCCAGCGGCAACGGCGCCTTGGTGGTGGCGGCCGTGGCGGCAGGCGCAGCCGGGGCGGCCTGGTCGGCGAAAGCCAGGGGCGCGCCGATCACTAGGACGATCGTCAGGGCCAGCGAAGTGAGGCGGGACAAATGCAGCATGTCGAACGAACTCCTAATGTAGATGCGACCCTTATCCTTGGGTTCTGCACCATTGTGCAGGATCGCTCGGGCGACCCTGCTGACGAATAGCGAAGTACAGCGCCGGGGTTTCCTGGCCGCCACTGTTACCCACAGTGGAGATGGATTCACCGGCTTTTACAACATCACCTGCCGACTTGAGTAAAGTCTGATTGTGGCCGTAAAGGCTCAAATAGCCATTACCGTGGTCGAGAATCACCAATAAACCGGCGCCGCGCAGCCAATCGGCAAATACCACGCGCCCACCGTGAACAGCGTGGACCTGGCTGCCGGCAGAGGCGCTGATCATCACTCCGTCCCACTTGGCGCGGGTGTCATCGCCACGGGTTTCACCGAAGCGTGCCAGTAATCGACCATCAACCGGCCATGGAAGTTTGCCGCGAGCTGAAGCAAAAGGGCCGCCGAACGACTCGCCGGCGCTGGAAACCAGCGGGCCAGAGGCTGCATGCGCCGGTTTACGGGGCGCCGGGGCGTCCGAGGTGGCAGCCAGTTCGGCCTCACGCTGGCGCTTTTTTTCGGCTTCCTGCTGGGCGATCAGCGCTTTCTGCCGCGCTTCTTCTGCCTCACGTGCCTGGCGAGCCAGGGTTTCCTCGATAGTCTTGAGGACCTTGGCCAAGTCGGCCTGGTCCTGCTCGCGGGCCTGCAGCTTGGCGTCGCGGGCCTTTACGTCGTCATTGAGCTTGGCCAGGGCCAGCTGGCGCTCCTTGCGGACCTTGTCCAGCTCGTTGCGCTGGGTGTCGAGCGCGCTTTTCTGGTCCTGCAGCTGCGATTGCTGGTTGGCGATTTCCTGTTCGACATTGACCAACTGACGCAGGGTCTCGTTGAAGCTTTTCAATTGCTCCATGCGGGCCTTGCTCAGGTAATCGTAGTAGGTGAGGGTGCGCGCGAACTTCTCAGGGTTTTGCTGGTTGAGCAGCAGCTTGAGGTATTCCTGGCGGCCGTTCTGGTAGGCGGCGCGGGCCTGGATCGCGATCAGGCGTTGCTGTTCAACGCGTGCGCTCTGGAGTTTTTTTTTCTCAGCGTCGAGTCGCTCCAGTTCCGACTCGCTCTTCTTTAATTCTTTTTGTAGCTCCTGGACCTGCTTCTCCAGCTTGCCCATCTCGGTTTCCGTGCCGCGCAGGTCTTTCTGCACCCCGGATTTTTCTTCCTGGAGCTTGCCGAGCAGTTTCTTCAGCTCGGTAATGTCCTGACGCGTAGCGTCCAACTGTTGTTGGGTTTGTGCGCGCTCATCGGCAAACGCCGGTTGGAGCAGGCAGATAAGAGCAAAGGTAATCAAGGCGCGAAGCATAGAGGCGGGCGACACCAGGGAAATGGACGGCCTAGTATGCCCGCCAAGCGCGGCAAAAAAAACGCCCAATTCGGGCTGGAAGGCAAGATAGGTGCCGAGTGGCACTGGTATGGCGAAAAGATATCTTCCAAACAGCACAAAACCAGTGTGGGAGCGGGCAAGCCCGCTCCCACACTGGTTTTGTGGTGAGGCTGGAATTAAACCAGAATCGAAGTCCCCGTCATCTCCACCGGTTTCTCCAGCCCCATCAACATCAACATAGTCGGTGCTACATCCGCCAGTACGCCGCCTCCACGCACTTTAAAATCGCGCTTGCCGACATAGATGAACGGTACCGGTTCAGTCGTGTGGGCGGTGTGGGCCTGGCCGGTGGATTCGTCGGACATTTGCTCGCAGTTGCCGTGGTCGGCAGTGATCAGCGCTTCGCCGCCGACTTTTTCCAGGGCATCGACGATGCGGCCGACGCACAGGTCCAGGCATTCCACGGCTTTGGTGGCGGCTTCCAGGTTGCCGCTGTGGCCGACCATGTCGCCGTTGGCGTAGTTGACCACGATCACGTCGTAACGCTGGTGTTCGATGGCGTCGACGATCTTGTCGGTGACTTGCGGCGCGCTCATTTCCGGCTGCAGGTCGTAAGTGGCGACTTTTGGCGACGGGATCAGGATGCGCTCTTCGCCCGGGAACGGCTCTTCACGGCCACCGGAGAAGAAAAAGGTCACGTGGGCGTATTTTTCGGTTTCGGCGATGCGCAGTTGGGTCTTGCCGTTTTTTGCCAGGTAGTCGCCCAGCACGTTATCCAACGTGCCTGCTGCAAAAGCGGCGGGAGCCGGGATGCTGGCGGCGTATTGGGTCAGGCCCACGTACTGCACGTTTGGATGACGCGCGCGCTCGAACTCCTTGAAACCGTCTTCGACAAACACGCGGCTCAGTTCGCGGGCGCGGTCGGCGCGGAAGTTCATGAACACCACGGCGTCGCCGTCTTCGACTGTCACCGGCTCACCGATGGTGGTGGCTTTGACGAATTCATCGCTCTCGCCGCGGGCGTAGGCGGCTTCGAGGCCTTCCTGTGCGGTGGCGGCGTGGAATTCGGCCTGGCCGTCGACGATCAGGTTGTAGGCCTGGGCTACGCGGTCCCAGCGGTTGTCGCGGTCCATGGCGAAGTAACGGCCGACCAGGCTGGCGATACGGCCTTTGCCCAGGGCCGCGAAAGTGGTGTCGAGCAGTTCGATGGACGATTGCGCGCTTTTCGGCGGGGTATCACGGCCGTCGAGGAAGGCGTGCAGGTAAATCTTGTCGGCGCCGCGTTTGAACGCCAGTTCGGCCATGGCGACCAAGTGGTCCTGGTGGCTGTGGACGCCACCCTCCGACAACAAGCCCATGAAATGCACGGCTTTACCGGCAGCCACTGCTTTATCGACCGCCGCGCAGATGGTCGGGTTCTCGAAGAACTCGCCATCGCGGATCGCTTTGGTCACACGTGTGAAGTCTTGATAGACCACTCGTCCGGCGCCGAGATTCATATGGCCGACTTCCGAGTTGCCCATCTGGCCGTCCGGCAGGCCCACGTCCATGCCCGAGCCGGAGATCAGGCCGTTCGGCACGGTGGCGGTCAAACGATCGAGTACCGGCTTCTTGGCCGCGTACACCGCGTTGTCGTGGTGGCTTTCACTGTGTCCGAAGCCATCGAGAATTATCAGGACCAAAGGTTTGGGCGTAGTAGTCATAGATCCTCTCGCGGCGTTAATAAAGGAAGACAATTGAAAAGGGAGTGGCAGTTTAAAGCGAAGTTCCGAACACGTCACCGCTTTACGGGGGTTGGCCCCCCCTGACGGCTGTGTATACTTACCGCCATTTTAACGCTCTGGAACCTCCTTGATGGTTGATCACCTGATTGCATTTGCCACTGCCCATTACCTGCTTGTGGGTGCCTTCGTCATCCTGCTGGCGCTGCTGATCGCTCACGAATTGAGCCGCGGTGGCCGCAGCCTGAGCACGGCGGAGCTGACCGCGCTGGTCAACAAGGATGAGGCCGTTGTCGTGGATATCCGCCCGGCCAAGGATTTCGCCGCCGGCCATATCGTCGGCGCCCTGAACATTCCTCAGGACAAGCTGATCGCGCGCCTGGCCGAGCTGGAAAAACACAAGGCCAAGACCATCATCCTGGTCGACGCCCAAGGCCAGCACTCCGGTACCCACGCCCGCGAGATGCTCAAGTCCGGTTTCACCGCCGCCAAACTGTCCGGTGGTATTGGCAGCTGGAAGGCCGATAACCTGCCGCTGGTGAAGTGATATGAGCCAGGTTGTCGTGTATTCCAGCGATTGGTGCCCTTACTGCATGAGGGCCAAGGCCTTGCTGGAGAAAAAGGGCGTTGCCTTCGAAGAGATCAAGGTCGACGGCAAACCCCAGGTGCGTGCCGAAATGGCCCAGAAGGCGGGGCGCACGTCCGTGCCGCAGATCTGGATCGGCGCCAAGCACATCGGTGGCTGCGATGACCTGTTCGCCCTGGAGCGCGCCGGTAAACTCGATGCGCTGCTGCTCGTCTGACTTCTAAACCCTTAAAGACCCCAAGATAGAGAAGGATCTGCGATGACTGATCAACAGAACACCGAAGCAGCAGAAGCCCAAGGCCCACAGTTCTCGCTGCAGCGGATCTACGTGCGTGACCTGTCGTTCGAA
Source organism: Pseudomonas sp. EL_65y_Pfl1_R83 (assembly GCF_963970695.1). Classification (NCBI taxonomy): domain Bacteria; kingdom Pseudomonadati; phylum Pseudomonadota; class Gammaproteobacteria; order Pseudomonadales; family Pseudomonadaceae; genus Pseudomonas; species Pseudomonas sp. EL_65y_Pfl1_R83. Next base: position 195,346 of record NZ_CAXAQI010000005.1, read on the forward strand.
GCGCCGAAAAGCCCGGCGATCTTCCGCCAGGAATGGACCCCAAGCGTTGCGCTGGACCTGAACACCCGTCAAAAAGCACTGGAAGGCGACTTCCATGAAGTCGTGCTGACTCTGTCGGTTACCGTCAAGAACGGCGAAGAAGTAGCCTTCATCGCTGAAGTGCAACAGGCCGGTATCTTCCTGATCCAGGGCCTGGACGAAGCGTCCATGAGCCACACCCTGGGTGCGTTCTGCCCTAACATCCTGTTCCCGTATGCCCGTGAGACCCTGGACAGCCTGGTCACCCGGGGCTCGTTCCCGGCGCTGATGCTGGCACCGGTGAACTTCGATGCCCTGTACGCGCAAGAGCTGCAGCGCATGCAACAGGAAGGTGCGTCGACGGTTCAGTAATTTCGAACCCGACACAGAACTAAATGTGGGAGCGGGCTTGCCTGCGATAGCATCACCGCGGTGTGACTGACACACCGAGGTGCCTGCATCGCGGGCAAGCCCGCTCCCACATTTGTTATGTGTGCTACTTGAAGCCCAGCTGGCGCCAGCCTTCGTAGACGGCAACGGCTACGGTGTTTGATAAATTCAAACTGCGGCACCCCTCGCGCATCGGCAAACGCAGGCGATGGCCGTCCGGCAGTGCGTCCAGCACCTCCGGTGGCAGACCCCGGCTTTCCGGGCCGAACAGGAACGCGTCGCCTTCGGCAAAGCTGGCATCGTGGAACGGTCGCGAACCCTTGGTGGTGAACGCGAACAGCCGCGGGTGCCCCAGGCTTTCCAGGCAACTCGCCAGGTCGGCATGGCGCTTGAGGGTGGCGTACTCGTGATAGTCCAGCCCGGCGCGGCGCAGGCGCTTGTCGTCCATGTCGAAGCCCAGGGGCTCGATCAAATGCAGGTGGCAGCCACTGTTGGCGCACAGCCTGATAACGTTGCCGGTATTCGGCGGAATTTCTGGTTGAAAAAGGATGACGTGAAACATGCACGGCTCCGAAGGCAAAGATGCGCTGCATTCTACCCCCGAAGAGGACCCAAGGCCGAAGCTTATGCCGCGGGTCATGGGCTCTTTGGCGATTGTCGGCTTGATGACCGGCTTGATGATTGGCCGACTGACCACCCCGGACCCGGTCGAACTGCAACAGGTTGAGGCCGCAAAAGACGGCGTGGTGGTGTGGTTCAACCGCGAACCCAAGCTGCACGGCGAGCATATCGACGGTACGGTGGCGCTGCTGTTCGACGCGCAAGGCAAGGCTGCCAGTGGGCAACTCAAGATCAATGAAAAGGGCGTGAATTGGCGCGTGCGCAAGACCGACGGCGGCCTGCTGCTGAACCTGGTGGCGGCTCGGCCTTTGCGTGGGGAGTGGAAAGGGGAGAAGGCCGATGGCCGCTGGCGGCTGGAGATCCATCTCCAAGAGCAATAAAAGAGGGAATCCCCGGCCTGCCTGTACCAAGGTCCCCAAAACGGGCTGGAGCTATGGGCGCTGCGCCACATAAGCCCCGGGTGTAAAGAAGGGAGTTCCCGGCCTGCCTGTACCAGGGCTCCCAAAACGGGGTGAAGCCTTGAGGGCTTCGGTGTTAAAGAGGGGATTCTCGGCCTGCCTGTACCAAGGTCCCCGAAACTGGGTCGTACAAGGGTTATTGCAGGGCGCGTGCCAGAGTGGCCAAGGTGTGCCAAAAAAATCTTCAGAAAGCGCAAAGCCCCGGAATACGGGGCTTTGCGCTTTTTGGTTTTCAGATTTTTCTCAGCGAGGCCGCAGGTTCAGGTTTTGGATTCGTGCCCGATGCCGGTTCAGGGTGCATTGAAGCGGTGCACGTTCCCGACACCCTGCGCAGATCCAAATATGGGAGCGGGCTTGCTCCCACACTGGATCTTCAGTGGATTTTAGAGGGTGTCAGCCCTCATCACCCTCATCGTCATCCCCACCATCCACCTTCATCCCCAACTCCTTGATCTTGCGAGTCAGCGTATTACGGCCCCAGCCCAGCAAAACGGCGGCATCACGCCGGCGGCCGGCGGTGTGCTTGAGGGCCGTCTCGATCATGATCCGCTCAAACGCCGGTACGGCGCTGTCCAGCAGGCTGGACTGGCCGCGAGCCAGAGCCTGATCCGCCCATTGGCGCAGCGCCTGTTCCCAGTTGGTCACCGGCGCAGAGTCCTGCGGCAGGCTGAGCAGCTCCGGTGGCAGGTCGCTGACATGCACTTCGCGCCCGGACGCCATCACTGTGATCCAGCGGCAAGTGTTCTCCAACTGGCGCACGTTGCCCGGCCACGGCAGGTTCTTCAGGTATTCCTCGGTCTCGCTTTTAAGCAGCTTCGGCTCAACCGCCAGCTCTTGCGCGGCGCGGGCAAGGAAGTGGCGGGCGAGCGTCGGGATGTCTTCGCGACGGTCCGACATCCGCGGAATGTGGATGCGGATCACATTGAGGCGGTGGAACAAGTCCTCACGGAATTTGCCCGCATGCACCAGGGTTTCCAGGTTCTGGTGGGTCGCCGCGATGATACGCACGTCGACCTTGACCGGCGTGTGCCCGCCAACCCGGTAGAACTCGCCGTCCGCCAGCACGCGCAGCAGGCGGGTCTGGGTGTCGGCCGGCATATCACCGATTTCATCGAGGAACAGCGTGCCGCCGTCCGCCTGTTCAAAACGTCCGCGACGCAGGTTGGCGGCGCCGGTAAACGCGCCTTTTTCATGGCCGAACAACTCGGACTCCATCAAGTCCTTCGGGATAGCCGCCATGTTCAACGCAATAAATGGCGAAGCCGCTCGTGGGCTGTGACGGTGCAGGGCGTGGGCCACCAGCTCTTTACCGGTCCCCGATTCGCCATTGATCAGCACGGTGATGTTGGAGTGGCTCAAACGCCCGATGGCGCGAAACACTTCCTGCATCGCCGGCGCTTCGCCGATGATTTCTGGGGTGCGGGTCAAGGCCGGTGGGGCTTCCTGGTTCTGCTGTTCCTGGGCGTGCTGGTTGGCGCGTTTGACCAGCGCCACTGCCTCGTCCACGTCGAACGGCTTGGGCAGGTATTCAAAGGCACCGCCTTGATAGGACGCCACAGCGCTGTCCAGATCCGAGTGCGCGGTCATGATGATCACCGGCAAACGCGGGTGCTGCTCGCGAATCCGCGCCAACAGGTCCAGGCCACTGGCGCCGGGCATGCGGATGTCAGAAATGATCACGTCGGGCTGCTGGCGAGCCAGGCGGCTCATCACTCCGTCGGCGCTGTCGAAGCTCTGGGTGGTCATGCCTTCCTGTTGCAAGGCTTTCTCGAGGACCCAGCGGATAGAACGGTCGTCATCGACGATCCAGACAGTTTCACTACGGCTCATGTCGATGGGGCTCCTTGTTCCAGAGGCAGAAAGATCGAGAACGTGGTGTGGCCAGGATGGCTCTCACATTCGATCAGACCCTGGTGCTGGCTGATGATGTTCTGGGTAATGGCCAGGCCCAACCCGGTACCGTCCGGGCGGCCGCTGACCATGGGGAAGAAAATGGTTTCCTGCAGTTCCGCAGGAATGCCCGGCCCGTTGTCCATGATCTCGACCTTGGTCACCAGGCGATGGCGCACATGGCCGATGGTGAACTGGCGCAGGGCGCGGGTGCGCAGGCTGATGCGGCCCAGGCGCAGCTCGTTATGGCTGCTGATGGCCTGCATGGCGTTGCGCACGATATTGAGCACCGCCTGGATCATCTGCTCGCGGTCGATCAATACGTCGGGAATGCTCGGGTCGTAATCGCGCACCAAGGTGATGCAGCCCTGGCTTTCGGCCTCGACCAGATGACAGACGCGCTCAAGTACTTCGTGCACGTTGGTCATCGCAAGGGACGGCAGCTTGTTGGAGCCGAGCATGCGGTCCACCAGGTTACGCAGGCGGTCGGCTTCTTCGATGATGACGTTGGTGTAGTCCTTGAGGTGTTCCTCCGGCAGCTCGCGGGCCAGCAGTTGCGCTGCACCGCGAATGCCGCCGAGGGGGTTCTTGATCTCATGGGCCAGGCCGCGCACCAGCATCTTGCTGGTTTCCTGTTTGGACAGCTGCGCTTCTTCCTTGGTAATGCGCAGCAGGCGATCGCGAGGATGCACTTCAAGCAACAGCAGGGTGGCGCCGTTGCTCAGGATCGGGGTCACCGCGTAGTCGACAGTCAGCGTCTGGCCGGTGAGGGCGGTGAGCATCGCTTCACGCTTGGTGAATGGATGTGCCTGCTCCACCGCCTGGCGCAGCGAGCTCAAGGCTTCGGCCGACTCGGTGAACAGCTCGCTGATGAACTGCCCATGGCTGCGCTGGCCGCTGATGGCCAGGAGCATTTCCGCCGCCGGGTTCATGTACTCAAGACGCAAGTCGCCATTGAGCAGGATGGTCGCGGTGGTCAGGTTGTCGAGTAACAAACGGTGCAGTGCATCACTGATGGTCATCAGGACCTCTTTTGGAGCAAGGCGCGGGCTTGAGGCACACGCTGATACAAGGAAAATGCAAAAACCAAACCAAGGCTCCGAAAAGAAGCGTGCAAGCCCTGAAATGGCGGGTTAAGGCGCGAAACTGTGGCGTTCTGCCAGCTTGCTCGGGTAGTTTCGAACCAAAATGGGCTGAACAGGTGGGAAGGGTGCAGCGTATCGCACCAATATAGTGCGGACTTGTGAAGGTTGTTCAGGAGGCGCCCGATATAGTTCTTGAATGCACCCAATCAAAAATGTGGGGGCGAGCAAGCCCGCCCCACATTTTTGATTGGGTTTGCAGGCTTTAGCCTTTGAAGATGCACAGCTCGGCGGTGGCACGGATCATTGCCAGTTGGCGCAGAGGGTCGTTCAGCGGCTCGTGTACCGCCTGGGCCAGCCATTGCGGGCACTGCGGGTCAGTGCGCTGGGGAGTGAAATCGGCTAGTTGCTGCAGCAGGTGTTTTTGCAGTTCATCCAGCTGTGGGCGAATCTGCTTGACCAAATCCGGGCGCGGATCGTCAGGCGCCTTGCCCTGGAACTGCCAATCGGACAGGTGGGTGTACTGCACCAGTTTGTTCGCTTCGATCTGCGCCGAGAAAAACTGCTCGGCGGCGCCAGGGTCCAGCTTGTAGCTCGGTGCCTGGGCGACCACGCTGGCGATTACCTCTTGCTCGCGCTTTTTGTCTTCTACGGGCTTTTTGCTGTCCCATTTGCTTAACGCCACTTGGTCGGCAATCTCCAGTCGCTCGGCGATGCTGTTGAGCAGCGGATCAAGGGTAGGCGGCGCGGCGCTCGCACCGGCACTGACGAATAGCAGAGCGAACAAAAGTCGGTATTTCAAAGGTGATCTCCTGCGGGAGCGGGCGTGCCCGCGATGGCGATGGGTCAGTCATACATCAGGTGGCGGGCAGTACGCTATCGCGGGCAAGCCCGCTTCCACATTTTTCACCTATTGCGGGCAAAAAAAGACCTCCGCGAAGGAGGTCTTTTTCATCACGCCACCTTAAGCAGCGCTACCGGATCAGCAGCTGTAGTACAGCTCGTATTCCAGTGGGTGTACGAAGGTGCGAACCTTGATTTCTTCTTCGCTTTTCAGGCCGATGTAAGCGTCGATGAAGTCGTCGCTGAACACGCCGCCTTTGGTCAGGAACGCGCGGCCCTTGTCCAGCTCTTCCAGGGCTTCTTTCAGGCTGCCACACACTTGTGGGATCTCTTTGGCCTCTTCAGGCGGCAGGTCGTACAAGTTTTTGTCGGCGGCGTCGCCTGGGTGGATCTTGTTCTGGATACCGTCCAGGCCGGCCATGACCAGGGCGGCGAACGCCAGGTATGGGTTGGCTGCTGGATCCGGGAAGCGTGCTTCGATACGGCGGGCGCGAGGGCTGGAGACGTAAGGAATACGGATCGAGGCGGAACGGTTACGTGCCGAGTAGGCCAGCATTACCGGGGCTTCGAAACCTGGGACCAGACGCTTGTAGGAGTTGGTCGACGGGTTGGTGAAGCCATTCAGGGCCTTACCGTGTTTGATGATGCCGCCGATGAAGTACAGGGCGGTGTCAGACAGGCCGGCATAACCTTCGCCAGCGAAAGTGTTCTTGCCCTCTTTGGCGATGGACAGGTGAACGTGCATGCCCGAACCGTTATCGCCGTACAGAGGCTTAGGCATGAAGGTCGCGGTACGGCCGTAAGCCACGGCAGTGTTGTGTACGCAGTACTTCAGGGTTTGAACTTCGTCAGCCTTGGCCACCAGGGTGTTGAACTTCACACCGATTTCGTTCTGACCGGCAGTGGCCACTTCGTGGTGGTGCACTTCGATGACCAGGCCCATGTCTTCCATGGCGTTGCACATGGAGGTACGGATTTCGTGGTCATGGTCGAATGGCGGAACCGGGAAGTAGCCACCTTTGATACCTGGACGGTGGCCATGGTTGCCGCCTTCGACGTCCTGGTCGGACATCCACGAACCTTGTTCGGAGTAGATCTTGAACATCGAACCGGAGATGTCGGACTTGAACTTGACCTGGTCGAAGATGAAGAATTCTGGCTCCGGGCCTACGAATACGGTGTCGCCGATACCGGTGGACTTCAGGTATTCCTCGGCACGCTTGGCGATCGCACGTGGGTCGCGGTCGTAGCCTTGCATGGTCGAAGGCTCGATCACGTCGCAAACCAGGATCAGGGTTGGCTCTTCGGTGAACGGGTCCAGCACGGCAGTGCTGTCGTCCGGCATCAGGATCATGTCGGAGGCTTCGATGCCTTTCCAGCCAGCGATGGAGGAACCGTCGAACATTTTGCCTTCTTCAAAGAAAGCATCATCCAGCGCGTCGCGAGCCGGCATGGTCACGTGGTGCTGAGTGCCTTTGGTGTCCGTGAAGCGCAGATCAATCCATTTAACGTCATGATCTTTGATGAGTTGAACCGACTTCGACATAGTGTCCTCCGGGTGGCTTCGGGCTGGGTAGTGGAGTAGCCCTTAGAATTTGGGTGATGCCGGCGCGGATACTCCGCCATGGCAACCTGCCTCACAAGAGAGCAAATTGCATGCCAGTGCGCCAACATGGGTTTTTTGATCTAAAAACGCCCCTATAAAAGTGCATTGCGACAAAAGCGTAAAATTTGCGCACCGCAATGTGGCGCAACGGAAGGTTGGCGCACCTATTTAGTGCGCTGCCTGTGCTTTGTATATTAACTGGTTAAACCGTGAGCGATTTCCGCTATAATCCGCGCCCCCCTTTTTCAGCAGGCCCGGCGCGCGCTGTTTCCATGAAATTAATCGTTAAAGTCTTCCCCGAAATCACCATCAAAAGCCGACCGGTACGGATGCGTTTCATCCGTCAATTGGCTAAGAACATCCGTGCCGTGCTCCGCGATCTGGACCCGGCTGTGGTGGTGAATGGTGTGTGGGACAACCTCGAGCTGGAAACCCGTATTACCGAGCCCAAAGCCTTGAAAGACATGACCGAGCGCCTGAGCTGCATGCCGGGCATCGCGCATTTCCTGCAGGTGGATGAGTACCCGCTGGGCGACTTCGATGACATCACCGAGAAGTGCAAACAGCACTTCGGCAGCGAGCTTGAAGGCAAGATTTTTTCGGTGCGTTGCAAGCGTGCCGGCAAGCACACCTTCAGCTCCATGGACGTCGAAAAATACGTTGGCAGCAAGCTGCGTCGCGAGTGCGGCGCCGCTGGAATTTCCCTCAAAGCGCCGCAAATTGAAGTGCGCATGGAAATTCGCGACCAACGGTTGTTTGTGATCCACAGCCAGCACAACAGCATCGGTGGCTACCCGCTGGGCGCCCTGGAACAGACCCTGGTATTGATGTCCGGCGGTTTCGATTCCACGGTGGCGGCTTACCAGATCATGCGCCGCGGCCTTATGAGCCACTTCTGCTTCTTTAACCTGGGCGGGCGTGCACACGAATTGGGCGTGATGGAAGTTGCGCACTTTATCTGGAAGAAATACGGCAGCTCCCAACGCGTGCTATTTGTAAGCGTGCCGTTTGAGGAAGTGTTGGGCGAAATTCTCGGTAAAGTCGATAACAGTCATATGGGCGTAGTTTTGAAGCGTATGATGTTGCGCGCTGCGTCACGGATCGCCGATCAGTTGCAGATCGACGCGCTAGTGACCGGTGAGGCGATCTCCCAGGTGTCCAGCCAGACGCTGCCGAATCTGTCGCTGATCGACTGCGTGACCGAAAAGTTGGTGCTACGCCCGCTGATCGCCAGTCACAAGCAGGACATCATCGACCTGGCCGAAGAAATCGGTACCGCTGATTTCGCCAAGCATATGCCGGAATATTGCGGGGTCATCTCGGTGAACCCCAAGACCCACGCCAAGCGCAACCGCGTGGAGTACGAAGAACAACAGTTCGACATGGCGATTCTTGAGCGTGCGCTTGAGAACGCCAAAATGGTCCCGATCGATCGCGTAATCGACGAACTGGGCCAGGACGTGAAGATCGAAGAAGTCAGCGAAGCCCTGGCTGGCCAGATCGTCGTCGACATCCGTCACCCGGATGCCGCCGAAGATGAGCCGCTGGAAATCGCCGGCATCGACGTACAAACGCTGCCGTTTTATGCATTGAACGCGCGTTTCAAGGAACTGGATAACAGCCGTCAGTACCTGTTGTATTGCGACAAAGGCGTGATGAGTCGCCTGCATGCCCACCATTTGCTCAGTGAGGGGTATGCCAATGTGCGCGTTTATCGACCGAGCTAAGAGCCCGGGGCTGTTTGCCTGTGGCCTGCGTCACCGGCCCCCCGACTCTGCCGTCAAGCTGTAACGGCAAGGCCTGACTCTACTGTAAATCGCTGCCACGACCTGTCAGCACACCGAATCCTCTGATCGAGATACACAAGTGATCGAAAATCTACGTAACATCGCCATCATTGCTCACGTTGACCATGGTAAAACCACCCTGGTAGACAAACTCTTGCGTCAATCCGGCACCCTGGAGCGCAACGAGCTCAACGACGAGCGCGTGATGGACTCCAACGACCAGGAAAAAGAGCGCGGTATTACCATCCTGGCTAAAAACACCGCTATCAACTGGAACGGCTACCACATCAACATCGTGGATACCCCGGGCCACGCCGACTTCGGCGGCGAAGTAGAACGCGTAATGTCGATGGTTGACTCCGTTCTGCTGCTGGTTGATGCTCAAGACGGCCCTATGCCGCAAACCCGTTTCGTGACCAAGAAGGCTTTCGAAGCCGGCCTGCGTCCGATCGTGTGCATCAACAAGGTTGACCGTCCAGGCGCACGTCCGGACTGGGTTCTGGACCAGATTTTCGACCTGTTCGACAACCTGGGTGCTACCGAAGAGCAACTGGACTTCCAGGTTATCTACGCCTCGGCCCTGAACGGTATTGCCGGTCTGGAACACACCGCCATGGCGGAAGACATGACCCCGCTGTACCAGGCGATTGTTGACCACGTTCCACCACCGAAGGTTGACCGTGACGGTCCGTTCCAGATGCAAATCTCGGCACTGGACTACAACAGCTTCCTGGGTGTTATCGGCGTTGGCCGTATCGCTCGTGGTAGCGTCAAGCCGAACACCCCGGTTGTCGCTATCGGCGCCGACGGCAAGAAGCGTAACGGCCGCATCCTGAAGCTGATGGGTCACCACGGTCTTCACCGTATCGACGTTGAAGAAGCTTTCGCAGGCGACATCGTTTGCGTGAGCGGTATGGACTCGCTGTTCATCTCCGACACCCTGTGCCAGCCGGACAACGTCGAGGCGATGAAGCCTCTGACCGTTGACGAGCCAACCGTTTCCATGACCTTCCAGGTAAACGACTCGCCTTTCTGCGGTAAAGAAGGCAAGTTCGTGACTTCCCGTAACATCAAGGAACGTCTGGACAAAGAGCTGCTGTACAACGTTGCTTTGCGCGTTGAAGAAGGCGACTCGGCTGACAAGTTCAAGGTTTCCGGCCGTGGTGAGCTGCACCTCTCGGTACTGATCGAAACCATGCGTCGCGAAGGCTTCGAAATGGGCGTTGGTCGTCCAGAAGTGATCATCCGTCAGGTTGACGGCGTGAAGCAGGAACCGTTCGAAAACGTCACCATCGACACCCCGGAAGAATCCCAGGGCAAGGTGATGGAAGAGATGGGCCTGCGTAAGGGCGACCTGACCAACATGGTGCCGGATGGCAAAGGCCGTGTACGTCTGGAATACAACATCCCTGCGCGTGGTCTGATCGGTTTCCGTAACCAGTTCCTGACCCTGACCAACGGTGCTGGCATCCTGACCTCGATCTTCGATCGCTACGACACCATGAAGTCCGGCGATATGTCTGGCCGTCAGAACGGTGTTCTGGTCTCGGTTGAAACAGGTAAGGCACTGACCTACTCCCTGGAAACCCTCCAGGCGCGTGGCAAGCTGTTCGTTGAACACGGTCAAGAGATCTACAACGGCCAGATCGTTGGTCTGAACAGCCGTGACAACGACATGGGCGTCAACCCAACCAAAGGCAAGAAGCTCGACAACATGCGTGCTTCGGGTAAAGACGAAACCATCGCTCTGGTTCCACCTGTTCGCTTCACCCTGGAACAGGCCCTGGAATTCATCCAGGACGACGAGCTGTGCGAAGTTACGCCTAAGTCGATCCGCCTGCGTAAGAAGATCCTGGACGAAGGCGAGCGTACCCGCGCTGCCAAGAAAGCCAAGAACTGAGTTAACTCAGGCTGAATGAAAAACGCCCCCGGTCGAAAGGCCGGGGGCGTTTTTTTATGTCTGCAGTTTGTGTGGTGTTTGTGCCGACCCTTTCGCGAGCAAGCCCCCACACATTCGACCGCGTTGTTTCAGGATGAGCGCGGTCAAGTGTGTGCGGGCTTGCTCGCGAAGAGGCCCGTCAGAACACCACAAAATCCAGATCAGAATTTGTCGAGGGTCTTGAACTTAGTCTCGCGCACTACTTCTTTCGGCTTATACGCGCAATACCCAGGCCGCGGCCCGATCTTCGGGTGATTGCGGCAAGTATCCGGGCGTTTGTCATAAATAGTGCAGAAGCGCGTCTTACGATCCAGGTACAGGCAATCGTTGTTGCTCATGCGCTGCAGGGTAAAAATTTCTGACTTGGAATTGAAACGCTCGACGATGCCTTCCTTCTGCAAGCGCTTGGCGATGTTCTTCGCCGGGTCGCCCAGTTCGAACTCATCGACGATGCCGATGCGGATCAGGTCTTTGATCTTCACTTCGACCGGCAGCGTGCAGCAGCTGGACACGCAACCACCGCACATGTGCGCGGAATATTTCTGCCACGTTTCAAGGCGGTCGAGTTCCGCGGCGGCGATCAGTTGAGGCTTCATCAGGGTTCCAAAAAGGTGGGGCTGTGTCCGGGCGCGCGATGATACCGGGATTGGTGATTTTTTGAACAATATTTTCCGGGTTTCTGCTCGAAGGTGGGTAGGGGTAAAAGCAGGCACGGCCCCTGCATTAAAATCCTGTATAGATGAATGCGTTAAAAAACTGACGAACCAGAGCGTCTACCTTCTGTCAGACCGTCTAGGCTCTAGCAACTCCTTCTATCTCGCCCGAGGTCGCAATTGATGTCTCAGGAACCACTTGCACGAGAAGCAGAGGTAGCCGCATTTCGCGATGCCGTCTTGACCAAACTCACTTACGCGGTGGGCAAGGACCCGGATCACGCCTTCGACCACGACTGGTTCGAAGCCATTGCCCTGGCCGCACGCGACCAGATGGTCGACCACTGGATGGACCATACGCGGCGCATTTACCGCAAAGGTCAAAAGCGCGTTTATTACCTTTCCCTGGAATTTCTCATCGGTCGCTTGCTCTACGACAGCCTGAGCAACCTTGGCGTGCTGGAGATCGCGCGCGATGCACTCTCGGAGCTGGGCGTCGATCTTGAGCGCATCCGCCTGCTGGAGCCCGATGCGGCGCTTGGCAACGGTGGTCTAGGCCGCCTGGCCGCGTGCTTTATGGAAAGCATGTCGACGTTGGGCATTGCGGGTCACGGTTATGGCATTCGTTATGAGCACGGCCTGTTCCGCCAGGCGATTGTCGATGGCTGGCAACAGGAGCAAACCGAACGCTGGCTGGATTTCGGCAACCCATGGGAATTCGAACGGGCCGAAGTGATTTACCCGATCGGTTTTGGCGGCAGCGTCGAAACCCTGCCGGATGCTTCCGGCAAGCTGATCCAAGTGTGGACGCCGAGCGAAACCGTACGCGCGGTTGCCTACGACACCCCGGTGGTCGGCTGGCGCGGCGCGAGTGTCAATACCTTGCGCCTGTGGCGTGCTCGCGCAGTGGAAGACCTGCACCTGGAGCGTTTCAACGCCGGTGACCACTTGGGCGCCGTCGCCGAAGTGGCCCGCGCTGAAAGCATCTCCCGGGTGCTTTACCCTGCGGACAGCACCGAAGCGGGGCAGGAACTGCGCCTGCGCCAGGAATACTTCTTCGTCTCGGCCTCGCTGCAGGATCTGCTGCGTCGTCACAAGAACATGCACGGCTCGGTGCTGAGCCTGGGCGAACACGCCGCGATCCAGCTCAACGATACCCACCCGTCCATCGCCGTGGCCGAGTTGATGCGCCAATTGGTCGACTTGCACGACATTCCGTGGGAAGCGGCGTGGGACGTCACCGTCGAAACCCTTTCCTACACCAACCACACCCTGTTGCCCGAGGCATTGGAAACCTGGCCTGTCGGCTTGATGGAACGCATGCTGCCCCGGCACATGCAGATCATCTACCTGATCAACGCCCAGCACATCGACTCGCTGCGCGCCAAGGGCGTCCACGATTTCGACGTATTGCGCGCCGTATCGCTGATTGAAGAAGACAACGGCCGCCGCGTGCGCATGGGCAACTTGGCATTCCTCGGCTCCCACAGCGTCAACGGTGTGTCGGGTTTGCACACCCAGTTGATGCGCAACACGGTGTTCTCCGAGCTGCACAAGCTGTACCCGGAGCGCATCAACAACAAAACCAACGGCATCACCTTCCGCCGCTGGCTGTACCAGGCCAACCCGAAACTCACGTCGATGCTCGTGGGCGCATTGGGCCCGGACATTCTCGACAACATGGAAACGCGCCTGGGCGAGCTGGAAACCTTCGCCGAGAAGCAGACCTTCCGCAAAGCCTTCGCCGATCAGCGCCTACACAGTAAGCGCGCACTGGCGGACCTCATTCACGAACGGCTGGGGATCGCGATCAACCCGGCGGCGATGTTCGACGTGCAGGTCAAGCGGATTCACGAATACAAGCGCCAACTGCTGAACCTGCTGCACACGGTGGCGCTCTACCAGGCTATCCGTGCCGAACCGGGCACCGACTGGGTGCCGCGTGTGAAGATCTTCGCGGGTAAAGCGGCGGCGAGTTATCACCAGGCCAAGTTGATCATCAAGTTGACCAACGACATCGCGCGAACCGTTAACAACGACCCGACCGTGCGCGGTTTGCTCAAGGTGGTGTTCCTGCCCAACTACAACGTCAGCCTGGCGGAAAGCATCATCCCGGCAGCGGATTTGTCGGAGCAGATTTCCACCGCCGGCTTTGAAGCCTCGGGCACCAGCAACATGAAGTTCGGTCTCAACGGTGCGTTGACCATCGGCACCATGGACGGCGCGAACGTGGAAATGCACGAGCGCGTGGGCGCCGAGCATATGTTTATCTTCGGCCTCAGCGCGCAGGAGGTGGAAGCGCGTAAACACGCCGGTGAATTCAACGCCGGGCAGGACATTGCAGCGTCCAATCGCCTCAGCGATGTGCTGCAAGCGATTCGCGGCGGGGTGTTCTCGCCGGATGATCCGGGCCGGTATGTCGGGCTGATCGACGGGTTGATCGACTACGACCGCTTCCTGGTGTGTGCCGACTTCGACTCGTACTGGGACGCACAGGCGCGGGTCGAAGCGCATTGGCATGATTCCAAGGCGTGGTGGCGTTCGGCGGTGCTCAATACCGCGCGGATGGGGTGGTTCTCTTCGGACCGGACGATCCGCGAGTACGCCACAGAGATCTGGAAAGCGCTCGACTAAACGCTGCAATACAAAATGTGTGCGGGCTTGCTCGCGAATACGCTGTATCAGTTAACGAGTATGTCGGCTGATACACCGCTTTCGCGAGCAAGTCGAATCTTCGCACCGCCGCTCCCACATTGAGTCCGCGTCGATATACTAGGCCACGGTTTGCTTAGGGATATCGACCATGCAATGGATTTTCATGCTGATTGGCCTTGCGCTCGGCTGGACGCTCGATGAGTCGTTCAGTGACGCGGGCATCGGTGCGCTGTTGGGGCTCGGCATTGGCCAGGCAATTCGCCTGGCTAAGCTGTCGGCCCAAGCGGACCAGCGGGCGCGTCAGTTGGAAACCACGCAAAAGTCGCTGATAGCGCTGGGCGAACGCTTGCGGCAACTGGAAGTGCCCGCGCCGACGAGCAGTGTCATCGCCGAAACACCCATCCCCGAGCCGACACCTATTACCCAAGCCCCAGAGCTTGTTTGGGAGCTGCCTGCCGACATCACACCTGTCGCCACGGTCGCCAATCCGAGCCAGCCGCTGCCGGCCGACGTCTGGACGCCTGCCCCAACTCCGCGCCCTCAAGCACCTGCCATTCCTCGTGGCCCCAACTTGATCGAACGCGCCATCAGTGGCGCACGCAATTGGCTGTTTGGCGGCAATACCGTGCTGCGGGTTGGCGTGGTGCTGCTGTTTCTCGGCCTGGCCTTCCTGCTGCGTTACGCCACCGAAGGCATGGTGGTGCCGATCGAGGTGCGTTACGCCGGGGTTGCCGCTGCGGCGTTAGGCCTACTCGGTCTGGGCTGGTGGCTGCGGCGGCGTAACAGCAGCTACGGCTTGATGTTGCAAGGCACCGGGATCGCAGTGTTGTACCTGACGGTGTTTGCTGCGATGCGTTTGCATCCGTTGATAGACCCGAGTGCGGCGCTGGGTTTGCTGGTGGCCGTCACGGTGTTTTCGGCGATCCTGGCAATCACCCAGGATGCCTTGGGGCTGGCCTCTGCGGCGGCGCTCGGCGGCTTTGCGGCGCCCATCCTCACGTCTACCGGTGCCGGTAACCATGTCGCGCTATTCAGTTACTTCGCCCTGCTGAATGCCGGCATCCTCGCCATCGCCTGGTTCAAGGCCTGGCGTTTGCTCAACCTGATCGGCTTTGTCGGCACCTTTGGTATCGGCTTCGCCTGGGGTCTGCGCTCCTACACGCCGCAATTGCTGTGGAGCACCGAACCGTTCCTGATTCTGTTTTTCCTGATGTACCTGACCATCGGCCTATTGTTCGCCCGGCGCAAATTGCTGGAGATGAGCGACGCGCCCGAGGATGACAGCCGTGGCGCGCTACTGCGCTGGTCGGCGGCCAAGGGTGATTATGTCGACGGCAGCATGTTGTTCGGTCCGCCGCTGGTAGGTTTTGGCTTGCAGTTCGCGCTGGTGCAGCACGTGGAGTTCGCCGCCGCCTTCAGCGCGCTGGGCTTGGGCGTCATCTACATGGGGTTGGCTCGGCTGCTGAGCGGCGGGCGCGCCTTGCTGTTGGCGGAGACCTGCCTGGCCCTGGGTGTGATCTTCGCCAGCCTGGCGATTCCCCTCGGGCTGGATGCGCGCTGGACGGCTGCGGCCTGGGCGGTGGAGGGCGCTGGGATTTTCTGGCTCGGCTTGCGTCAACAGCGGCCACTGGCGCGAGCATTTGGCGTGTTACTGCAATTGGGTTCGGCGCTGGCTTTTCTCCGTGAGCTGCACCTCGGCGAACATAGTTTGCTCGCCGGCGCGCCATTGGGTGCGCTGTTGCTGGGCGCGGCGTTGCTGTTCAGCTTTGATCAATTGCGCAAGACACCCTCCGAACAGGCGACTGATTTGGAGCGCAAAGGTCTGCCCGTGCTGGCGAGCCTTGGCTTGAGCTTTTTGTACCTGCTCGCACCCTTGCTGCTGAATACTCAAGGCACGGCTGTCAGTTGGGCAATCGCCGGCCTGGTGACCCTGTTCGTCGGCCTGCGCATTGGTTCGCGGACCTTCCTGTTCAGCGCATTCGCCGTGCAGTTGCTGGGCGGCGCGTTGTTCCTGCTGCGCTTGCAGGGCGGTGACGGGGCGGCGGTATTTAATGCGGGGTGGAGTGGCTTGCTCACGGCCTCGCTGATCGGCCTGGCGTTGATTGGCGGCATGCTCCTGGCGGCGCGCGATGAGAGGGTGCGCGCCGATGTACGGCTGTTACGTGGTTTGTCGGTGGTTCTGCTGGCGGGTCTTGTCCTGATTAATCTCGCGGTGCTGTTCGTCTTGCCTTGGGAGCGCGCGAGCGGCGTATGGGCGGCCAGCGGTTTGTTGATCATCTGGCTGAGCCTGCACCTGCAACAGCGCGTCAGCTTTGTGTTCGGCTTGCTGCTGCAACTGATCGGCGGCGGCTCGTTCCTGTTGGCGGTGCCGGAGTTGCTTGGCCCGTTGACCCGTGAGGGCCTGCGTCCGTTGGCCCACAGCGGTTTCTGGACGCCGATGGTGCTGGGCCTGGCGGCACTGGTCGGTGCTTGGCGCTTGCAGCGCAAACCCCACGCGCCGGTGTTTGCCGTGTTGAAACTGCAGCGCCTGTCCGACGTGCTGCTGGTGTGGGGCGCGGCCTGGTGGACGCTGGCATTGGTCGGTGAAGTGTTGCGGTTTATCCCGCAAGCACTGCAGGGCTCGTTTTTGTTGGGCATCGCAGCGGTAAGCGTGGCGATCTGGGCGTTTCTGTCCGAGCGACTGCGCTGGGCGTCGTTGGGCATGCTCTGCACTTTGTTGATGCCGGCGGCCGGTGCGGTGTTGCTGGTGTCTGCGCATACCTATTACCACCCGGCGGCGCAGTACGGTTGGCTGGCTTGGTTAGCGGTGTTCGTGGTGCATTTCATCTCGCTGCGGCGTTTGGCGGCGGTGGTTCCAGCCAAGGTACTGAGCGCGGCGCACGTAGTGGGCTGCTGGATGCTGATCGGCGTGATGGCGCTGGAGGTGCGTTACGGCCTGCTGGTGCTGTCGAGCGAGTACAACGCCTGGCGCTGGCTGGGCTGGGCGATTCTGCCAAGCCTGTACCTGGTGCTGGCCGCCGCGCCACGCCGTTGGCCATGGCCGGTGTCGGCGTACCCAAGGGAATACCGTGTGCTGGCCGCGCTACCGCTGGCAGTGCTGATGTTGGGGTGGTTCTGGCTGGCGAACAGCTTCAGCGACGGCACGGCCGAGCCGTTGCCTTATGTTCCGCTGCTCAACCCGTTGGATCTGGGCTTGTTGTTCGCGCTGCTGGGCATTTACCTGTGGTCGCGCAGTGCGGCGCCTGAGCGTGGGCCGCGTATTGAATTGATCGCCCAGGGCGTGGCGGGTGTCTCGCTGTTCGCCTTCTTTACGGCGTTGGTGATGCGCACCGCTCATCATTGGGGCGGCGTGCCGTTTCAATTGGATGCGTTGCTGGCGTCGATGCTGGTGCAGGCCGGCCTATCGATCGTCTGGACCTTGATCGCCCTTGGCCTGATGATCGGCGGTCACCTGCGCCATCGTCGCGAAGTGTGGCTGATCGGCGCGGCGCTGATTGCGGTGGTGGTGGCCAAACTGTTCTTTGTCGAACTGAGCAACCGTGGCGGCCTGGCGCGGATTGTGTCGTTTATCGGTGTGGGCGGGTTGTTGCTGGTGGTGGGCTACTTTGCGCCGCTGCCGCCAAAACGCGTTGAACCTGTGACTGAAACCGAGGGAGCGTCTTCTTGATGGGCAAGCTGAAACTGAGTGGTTTGGCGGTATGGATGGCGTGTTCGGCAGCCTTTGCACAGGAAGGTCCGTCCGACTTCACCACCCATGTGCCGCTGGCCGTGAGCGGCAGCGGGCCCTGGTATCGCCTGGAACTGCCACTGGCCGTGCAATTGAGCGCGCGCCAGGCTGATCTCAGCGATATGCGGGTGTTCAACGCCGCCGGCGAGCCGCAGGCCTATGCGTTGTCGCGCCAATCTTCGCAGCGCACCGAAAGCCGCAACGTCACCGACGTTAAGTGGTTCCCGCTGTACGCCGCCGACACCCAGCAAGCCCTGCCCGACGTGGTGATGAAAGCCTCCACCACAGGCACCCTGGTGGAAATAAAACCGTCCGCTGCGCCAAAACCCGGCAAGCAAGTGCTGCGCGGCTGGGTATTGGACGCCAGTGCGATCAAGGCGCCGTTGCAGCAATTGAGTCTGGACTGGAGCCGCGAGCAAGAGGGCTTCCAGCGTTTCAGCATTGAGGCCAGTGATGACTTGCAGCACTGGCAAGCCTGGGGCGATGGGCAGGTGGCGCGCTTGTCATTCGCCGACGAGCGGGTCGAGCAGCATGACGTGAACTTGCCTGGGCAATCGGCGCGTTACCTGCGCCTTGTCTGGCAAGGCCAGGCGGCGCCGCTGCTGACCTCGGCAAAGCTGGTGAGCGCGACCAGCAGCAGCCTGCCGATGCCGTTGGTGTGGTCGCAACCCTTGGCGGGTACACGGTTAAAGGCTGGGGAATACAGCTGGCAGTTGCCCGTGGGGCTGAGCATCGAGCGGCTGCGCATCGAATTGAAGCAAGCCAACACGCTGGCGCCCGTTACGCTGGCGGGGCGTAGGGACAGCAAACAGGCGTGGCAGCCCCTGAGCAATGGCGTGCTGTATCGCCTGACCCAGAATGGCCAGGACGTGGTGCAGGATGAATTGCAGCTGCCGGGCCAAACGGTCGCCGAACTCAAGTTGGCAGTGGATGAACGCGGCGGCGGCCTGGGCATTGAAGCGCCAGCGCTGCGTTTTGCGGTGCGCGCCACGCAGTTGGTGTTCCTGGCCCGGGGCGAGCCGCCGTTTACACTGGCGCTGGGGAATGCGTCGGTCAAGGCGGCGAACCTTGCGCTTTCGACCCTGATCCCTGACTACAGCGCCGAGCGTCTCAAGACATTGGGACAAGCGAAAGTCGCCGGGGAAGTCGCCGTGACATCGCCGCCGATCGTAGCGGCTGCCGATGCCGGCACGAACTGGAGAAAACTCGGGCTTTGGGCCGTGTTACTGCTCGGCGTGGCGGCACTGGGCGCCATGGCCTACAGTTTGCTGCGCAAGCCGCCGGTGGCACGTTAAATAAAGTCCATGAACTCTATTGGGTTTAAATCCTCTGATAGGAGGAAATACGCCCCGACTCGCGCTAAACTGCGCGGGTTTTCAAGCCCCCCATTCTCCGGAGCCTTACATGTCCCGCGTTACCTTGAGTCGCTATTTGATCGAGCAGACCCGCAGCAACAACACGCCTGCCGATCTGCGCTTCCTTATCGAAGTGGTGGCGCGTGCTTGCAAGGAAATCAGCCACGCCGTGTCCAAAGGCGCACTGGGTGGTGTCCTGGGCAGCATGGGCACTGAAAACGTGCAGGGCGAAGTGCAGAAGAAGCTCGACGTCATCTCCAACGAGATCCTGCTCGAAGCCAACGAATGGGGCGGTCACCTGGCCGGCATGGCGTCCGAAGAAATGGACAATGCCTACCAGATCCCGGGCAAATACCCGAAAGGCGCGTACCTGCTGGTGTTCGACCCACTTGACGGCTCGTCCAACATCGACATCAACGCTCCCGTCGGCACCATCTTCTCGGTACTGCGTTGCCCTAACGAGTACTTGAGCCAGAACGAGGCCCTGAACGAAAAGGCCTTCCTGCAGCCAGGCACCGAACAGGTCGCGGCGGGTTACGCGATCTATGGCCCGCAGACCATGCTGGTACTGACCCTGGGCGACGGCGTCAAAGGCTTCACCCTGGACCGAGAAATGGGCAGTTTCGTACTGACCCACGAAGACATCACCATTCCTGCGTCCACCCAGGAATTCGCGATCAACATGTCCAACCAGCGCCACTGGGAAGAACCTGTGACCCGCTACGTGGGCGAGTTGATGGCCGGCGAAGAAGGCCCGTTGAAGAAAAACTTCAACATGCGTTGGGTCGCCGCGATGGTGGCCGACGTGCACCGCATCCTGACCCGTGGTGGCTTGTTCATGTACCCACGCGACAGCCGCGAGCCGTCCAAGCCAGGCAAACTGCGCCTGATGTACGAAGCCAACCCGATGTCCTTCCTGGTTGAGCAGGCAGGCGGCGCGTCCACCGACGGCCACCAGCGTATCCTCGACATTCAGCCTGAAGGCCTGCACCAGCGTGTGGCGGTGTTCCTGGGTTCGAAAGAAGAAGTTGAGCGTGTGACGGCTTACCACAAGCAGTAAGTTGCGGCGATAAGTGATCGGCGTTTTTGGGCGCCGGTTCACCCTTAAAGAAGCCCCGAAACGTTTCAGCGTTTTCGGGGCTTTTTTGTTTTCGTTCGTCGGGAACCAGAAACCCCTTTTCCCTTCTAAGCTTCTGGCAGACCCCCATTCTGCTTAGTCCCTCCAGGAGTTTTTCCATGTCGTTACGTCGTCTCGCCTTGCTGACCTTTTGCGTGCTGTTGGCCGCTTGCAGCAAGGTCAACCAAGAAAATTACGCGAAGCTTTCCGCTGGCATGCCTAAGGCTGAAGTGGAATCACTGCTGGGTCAGCCGACTGACTGTTCCGGCGCACTGGGCATGTCCAGCTGCACCTGGGGTGATAAAAACAGCTTTATCAGCGTGCAATATGCCGGTGACAAGGTTCTGATGTTTTCCGGGCAAGGCCTGAAGTAAACCGGGGCGAGAGCCTGCGGGAGAAGAAGAATGATCCGTTTTGTTTTGTTCCTTTGCGCCAGCCTGTTTTTGGCGGGCTGCGCCAGCCATTCTGGCGATGATCTGCAACCCAAGACTGCGAACAACGTCAACCTCAAGCGTTATCAGGGCACTTGGTATGAGTTGGCCCGATTGCCGATGTACTTCCAGCGCAACTGCGCGCAGTCCGAAGCCCGCTACACATTGCTGCCTGATGGCGACATGTCGGTGTTCAACCGCTGCCTGACGACCGAGTGGAAGTGGGAAGAAGCCAAGGGCACGGCTACGCCGCAAGTGCCGGGCAAGACTGACAAGCTTTGGGTGGAATTCAATAACTGGTTTACCGCACTGTTGCCGGGCGTTGCCAAGGGCGATTACTGGGTGCTGTATGTCAGCGATGACTACAAGACCGCGATTGTTGGCAGCCCGAGCCGGCGGTACATGTGGATTTTGTCGCGCACGCCTACGGTGAGCGCCGACACTCGCGAAGACCTGTTGAGCAGGGCGCGGCAGCAGGGGTATGACACCACGCGGTTGATCTGGCGCACGTCGGACAAGCAGATGGCGAAGACTTCGCAGTAACCCGAAAACACCGTTTTTCAAATGTGGGAGCTGGCTCGCCTGCGATAGCATCAACCTGGTTTGACAGGCACGCCGCGGTGTCTGCATCGCAGGCAAGCCAGCTCCCACATGTGTTTTAGGGGGTTATTAACTCAGCAAATCTCTCAAGACTTGGGTGAACGCCCGGCTACTTTCTTCCTCGCCGGCATGCCGCCCATCCCGCACCACCCACTTCCCGTTCACCAGCACATCACGCACCTGCCGATCCCCACCGGCAAACAACCAGCGATTCAAAATCCCGTCTTCGCTTGCCGTCGCCAGGTACGGATCATTGCCATCCAGTACCAGCCAATCCGCACGTTTACCCACTTCCAATCGGCCAATCGGCTGCCCCAATGCCTGGGCGCCACCGTCCAGCGCCGCGTCAAACAGCGTGCGACCCACCATCGGTTGATCACTGCGATACAGGCGGTTACGCCTTTGATCGCGCAGGCGCTGGCCATATTCGAGCCAGCGCAATTCCTCCACCACGCTCAGTGACACATGGCTATCGGAACCGATGCCCATGCGTCCGCCTTGGGCGAGAAAATCCACGGCCGGGAAAATCCCGTCACCCAGGTTAGCCTCGGTAGTCAGGCACAAACCGGCAATTGCGCGGCTCTTGGCCATGCGCGTGACCTCTTCAGGATCTGCATGCGTGGCATGCACCAGGCACCAACGTTCATCCACCTCGACATTGTCATACAGCCATTGCAGCGGGCGCTTTCCGCTCCAGGCCAGGCAGTCGTCGACTTCTTTCTGCTGTTCGGCAATGTGGATGTGCACCGGGCACGCCTTGTCGCTGGCGGCCAGCACTGCATGGATTTGCTCGGGCGTGACGGCGCGCAGGGAGTGGAAACACAACCCCAACTGCTGCGCCGGCTGTGCCGCCAGGATCGGTTTCAGCCGCGCCTGCAGGTCCAGATAGTTTTCAGTGCTGTTGATAAACCGCCGCTGGCCTTCATTCGGTGCCTGGCCGCCAAACCCGGAGTGGGTGTAAAGCACAGGCACCAATGTCAGGCCAATGCCACTGCTGGTCGCTGCCTGGCTGATCTGTCGCGACAGCTCCGTGCGGTCGGCATACGGCTGGCCGTTGACATCGTGGTGCACATAGTGAAATTCGGCCACCGAGGTGTAACCGGCCTTGAGCATCTCGATGTACAGCTGGCGCGCGATGACGTGCAATTGCTCCGGACTGATCTTGCCGACCATGCGGTACATCAAATCGCGCCAGGTCCAGAAACTGTCATTCGGGTTTCCGGCCACTTCTGCCAAACCTGCCATTGCGCGCTGGAAAGCGTGGGAGTGCAGGTTCGGCATGCCCGCCAACACCGGGCCTCTCAGCCGTTCTGCAGCGTCTGCGCTGGCATTGGCCTCAACTCTTGTCACCACCCCATCTGCGCTGATTTCAAGGCGTACATCGTTGGCCCATCCATTAGGCAGCAGCGCGCGTTCGGCAAAGAAAGCGGACATGATCAAGGCACCCCGGTCGTGTGTTTATTTGTATATACATATACAGACGTTTGCCTGCTCGGTAAACTCCGGCAATCTATGCATCTTTTTCCCCTGCAAGGATTCCCTGTGCCGACTCCGCCTGCCAAGTCTTCGCTGGCTGCCCACATGGACGAAAGTCCGGCGCCCTTGTATGCCCGCGTCAAACAAATGATCAGCCAGCAGATCCTCAACGGCAACTGGCCGCCTCACTACCGTGTGCCGTCGGAGAGCGAACTGGTCAGCCAGTTGGGTTTCAGCCGCATGACTATCAACCGCGCCCTGCGCGAGCTCACCGCCGAAGGCTTGTTGGTGCGCATGCAGGGCGTCGGTACCTTCGTCGCTGAGCCCAAGAGCCAGTCCGCGCTGTTTGAAGTGCACAACATTGCCGATGAGATCGCTTCTCGCGGTCATCGACACACCTGCCAAGTCATCACCTTGGGCGAAGAAGCTGCCGGTTCCGAGCGCGCCGTCGCGCTGGAAATGCGCGAAGGCGGGCGGGTGTTCCACTCGTTGATCGTGCACTTCGAGAATGATATTCCCGTGCAAATCGAAGACCGTTTCGTCAATGCACTGGTCGCCCCGGAATACCTGCAACAGGATTTCACCCAGCAAACGCCCTACGCCTACTTGAACCAGGTTGCACCGTTGACCGAAGGCGAGCACGTGGTCGAAGCGATCCTCGCTGACGCCGCCGAATGCAAGCTGCTGCAGATCGAGCCCAGCGAACCGTGCCTGTTGATCCGTCGACGCACCTGGTCGGGCCGCCAGCCGGTGACGGCCGCACGTTTGATCCACCCCGGTTCCCGTCACAGCCTGGAAGGACGTTTCAGTAAATGAGTTCCGTAAAAGTCTGGCGCGCTGCCGATTATGTACGCATGCCCTGGAAAAACGGCGGCGGCAGTACCGAAGAAATTGCCCGTGATGCCGGCGCAGACCTGGATGGCTTTGGCTGGCGCCTGTCGATTGCGGATATTGCGGAATCGGGCGGTTTTTCCATCTTCGCCGGCTACCATCGGGTGATCACCGTGATCAAAGGCGCCGGCATGGTGCTGACCGTGGATGGCGAAGAACAGCGCGGGTTGTTACCGCTGCAACCTTTTGCGTTCAAGGGTGACAGCCAGGTGGAGTGCCGATTGATCACAGGGCCCATCCGCGATTTCAACCTGATCTATTCGCCGCAGCGTTACCACGCGCGGCTGCAATGGACCGACGGTGTGCAGCGTTTCTTCAGTACCGTGCAGACGGTGTTGGTGTTCAGCGTTGCCGATGAGGTGAAGGTGCTGGACGAGAAATTGGGGCATCACGATTGCCTGCAAATCGACGGTAACACTGGCCTATTGGATATTTCCGTCGCCGGCCGTAGCTGCATCATCGAACTGACCGCACGCGGTTAAAAAATGTGGGGGCTGGCAAGCCAGCTCCCACAATTGTTTTGTGGGGAACATTAAATCTGTTTCCAGTCTCTGCACCAGTTTGTTACTGAATGCCCCAGTGTGGCGCAAAACTACATTGTCGTGACAAACCTCCCTCGCAGCAAAAGCCTTCCGTAAGAAATTTCATCAAGCCTCTAAGGCTTAATTTCAAAGGCTCGCGCACGCATCACCAAAAATTCTCGACAGCTCTCTTAGAAAGTTGGCCGCTTGATTGCATATGCTTGTATGTACAAGTAAAGATGTGTGCGTAAGAGTCAACTTCGCACCAACAAAGTATGCGCATCAATCGCCGAGGAGTTTTTTGTGACTAAGCCAACCAAGTACCGTGACGTAGAAATCCGCGCCGCCCACGGTAACAAGCTCACCGCCAAAAGCTGGCTGACTGAAGCGCCGCTGCGCATGCTGATGAACAACCTCGACCCACAAGTGGCCGAGAACCCTAAAGAACTGGTGGTATACGGCGGTATCGGCCGTGCGGCGCGTAACTGGGAGTGCTATGACCAGATCGTCGAGAGCCTCACCAACCTGAATGATGACGAAACCCTGCTGGTGCAATCCGGCAAGCCGGTTGGCGTGTTCAAGACCCACAGCAACGCCCCGCGCGTACTGATCGCCAACTCCAACCTGGTGCCGCACTGGGCCAGTTGGGAGCACTTCAACGAGTTGGATGCCAAGGGCCTGGCCATGTACGGCCAGATGACCGCCGGCAGCTGGATCTACATCGGTAGCCAGGGCATCGTCCAAGGCACCTACGAAACCTTCGTCGAAGCCGGTCGCCAGCATTACAACAGCGACCTGACCGGCCGTTGGGTCCTCACCGCCGGCCTCGGCGGCATGGGCGGCGCCCAACCACTGGCTGCAACCCTGGCCGGCGCGTGCTCGCTGAACATCGAGTGCCAGCAGGTCAGCATCGATTTCCGCCTCAGCAGCCGCTATGTCGACGAGCAAGCCACGGACCTCGACGACGCCCTGGCGCGCATCGCCAAATACACCCAGGAAGGCAAGGCCATCTCCATCGCCCTGTTGGGTAACGCCGCAGAGATCCTGCCTGAACTGGTCAAGCGCGGCGTGCGCCCGGACATGGTCACCGACCAGACCAGCGCCCACGACCCACTCAACGGCTACCTGCCGGCCGGCTGGACCTGGGACGAATACCGCGCCCGCGCCAAGACCGAACCGGCTGCCGTAATCAAGGCCGCCAAGCAGTCGATGGCCGTGCACGTCAAAGCCATGCTGGAATTCCAGAAACAAGGCATCCCTACCTTCGACTACGGCAACAACATCCGCCAGATGGCCCAGGAAGAAGGTGTAGAAAATGCCTTCGATTTCCCAGGTTTTGTACCGGCGTACATCCGCCCACTGTTCTGCCGTGGCATCGGCCCGTTCCGTTGGGCTGCACTGTCCGGCGACCCGCAAGACATCTACAAGACCGACGCCAAAGTCAAAGAACTGATCCCCGACGACGCGCACCTGCACAACTGGCTGGACATGGCCCGCGAGCGCATCAGCTTCCAGGGCCTGCCGGCGCGTATCTGCTGGGTTGGGCTGGGCCAGCGCGCCAAGCTCGGCCTGGCGTTCAACGAAATGGTACGCAGCGGCGAGCTGTCTGCACCGGTGGTGATTGGTCGTGACCACCTCGATTCCGGCTCGGTCGCCAGCCCGAACCGCGAAACTGAAGCCATGCAGGACGGTTCCGACGCCGTGTCCGACTGGCCGCTGCTCAACGCCTTGCTCAACACTGCCAGTGGCGCGACCTGGGTTTCGCTGCACCACGGCGGCGGCGTGGGCATGGGCTTCTCCCAGCACTCCGGCATGGTCATCGTCTGCGACGGTACCGACGAAGCGGCTGAGCGGATCGCCCGCGTGCTGCATAACGACCCGGCCACCGGGGTGATGCGTCATGCGGATGCGGGTTACCAGATCGCGATCGACTGCGCCAAGGAGCAGGGCCTCAATCTCCCGATGATCAAATAACCCATGTGGGAGCGGGCAAGCCAGCTCCCACAGAAAAGCGGTTTTACACAGGCTTTATGAACAATCCATCAGAGGTTGAACATCCATGGTTGCAAATGACGCACGTGCAAGCACCACGCCGTTGATCGAAAGGCGTTCGATCGACTACATCCCGGAAGCGGAAAGACACGGTCGTCTATTGAGCCAGTTCACCCTGTGGATGGGTGCCAACCTGCAAATCACCGCCATTGTCACCGGGGCCCTGGCCGTGGTGCTGGGCGGTGATGTGTTCTGGTCGTTGATCGGTTTGCTGATCGGCCAACTGATTGGCGGCGGCGTGATGGCGCTGCATGCGGCGCAAGGGCCCAAGCTGGGCCTGCCACAGATGATCTCCAGCCGGGTGCAGTTCGGTGTGTATGGCGCGGCTATTCCGATTGTGCTGGTCTGTTTGATGTACCTCGGTTTTACCGCCACCGGCACCGTGCTGTCCGGTCAGGCGCTGGGCCAGTTGTTCGGTGTCAGCGACAGCGTCGGGATCCTGATCTTCGCCAGTGTCATCGTGCTGGTGACGGTGCTGGGTTACCGGGTGATCCATTTCATTGGGCGTGTCGCCAGCGTCATTGGGGTGATTGCCTTTATCTACCTGTTCAGCCGTCTGATAGGCCAGACCGACGTTGGCGCGCTCTTGCAAATCCGCCACTTCAGCTGGAGTAGCTTCCTGCTGGCGGTGTCGCTCGCGGCCTCCTGGCAGATCGCCTTCGGCCCTTATGTGGCTGACTATTCACGCTATCTGCCGAGCAAGACGTCTTCGGTGAAGACGTTTTTCGCGGCTGGCGCGGGGTCGGTGATTGGGGCGCAGGTGGCGATGACCCTTGGCGTGTTTGCCGCGGCCATGTCCAATGGGCAATTTGCCGGTCACGAAGTGGCCTACATCGTGGGGTTGAGCGGTACCGGCGCCACCGCTGCGCTGCTGTATTTCAGCATCGCGTTCGGCAAGGTCACCATCTCCACGCTGAACTCCTACGGCAGCTTCATGTGCATCGCGACCATCATCAGCGGCTTGCGTGGCCGCCTGGAGGTCACGCGCCTGCAGCGTCTGGTGTTTGTGCTGGTGATTGTCGGTACGGCGACCCTGATCGCGTTGCTCGGTCAGCACTCATTCCTCGGCGCGTTCAAGTCTTTCATCCTGTTCCTGCTGGCGTTCTTTACGCCATGGAGCGCGATCAACCTGGTCGACTACTACTGCATTACCCGCGAGCGCTATGACGTGCCGGCGCTGGCCGACCCTAACGGTCGCTACGGCCGTTGGAACCTGCTCGGTATCAGCGTGTATGTCTTCGGCGTGCTGGTGCAGTTGCCATTTATCTCCACCCAGTTCTACACCGGTCCGCTGGTGGCTGCGCTGGGTGATGTGGATATCTCTTGGATCATCGGGCTGGTGCTTCCCGCAGCCTTGTACTACGTGTGTGCGAAAAAATGGCACGGCACGGTGCCCGATCAATTGATCCTGCCAGCAGAGCAGGGCGCTATACCAACAACAAACGGGCTGGCTGCACAAGCCTGATGGGACGTGGACAGGGCAGGACGCCTACTGACTGCCGTAATCCATTTCAAGATTGGGAGCGTCACAACAATGAAAATGCATAAGACCCTGTTGGCCACACTGTTCTCTGCGGGCGTGCTGGCGAGCGTTGGCGCCCAGGCGGCGGGCTGGTGCGAATCCGGCAAACCGGTCAAATTCGCCGGCCTGAACTGGGAAAGCGGCATGTTGCTTACTGACATCCTGCAAACCGTGCTGGAAAAAGGCTACGACTGCAAAACCGACAGCCTGCCAGGCAACTCCATCACCATGGAAAGCGCCCTGAGCAGCAACGATATCCAAGTGTTTGCCGAAGAGTGGGTCGGCCGCAGCGAGGTCTGGAACAAGGCCGAGAAGGCCGGCAAAGTCGTCGGTGTCGGTGCGCCTGTTGTCGGTGCTATCGAAGGCTGGTACGTGCCGCGCTATGTGATCGAAGGCGACGCCAAGCGCAAGCTGGAAGCCAAGGCCCCAGGCCTGAAAACCATCGCCGACCTGACCAAGTACGCCTCGGTGTTCAAGGACCAGGAAGAACCGTCCAAGGGTCGCTTCTACAACTGCCCGGCTGGCTGGACCTGCGAGCTGGACAACAGCGAAATGCTCAAGAGCTATGGCCTGGAAAGCACCTACACCAACTTCCGCCCAGGCACCGGCCCGGCGCTGGATGCGGCGGTGCTGTCGAGCTACAAGCGCGGCGAACCGATCCTGTTTTACTACTGGTCGCCGACGCCGCTGATGGGCCAGGTCGACCTGGTCAAGCTGGAAGAAAAACCCGGCGTGGATAAGAGCGTGAGCATCAAGGTCGGCCTGTCCAAGGCTTTCCACGAGCAAGCGCCGGAACTGGTGGCCGTGCTGGAAAAGGTCAACCTGCCGATCGACCTGCTGAATCAGAACCTGGGTCGTATGGCCAAGGAGCGAATTGAGTCGCCGAAACTGGCGAAAATATTCCTCAAGGAACATCCTGAAGTCTGGCATGCGTGGGTGAGCGAAGACGCAGCCAAGAAAATCGACGCGGCCTTGTAGGTCAAGCCTGTCCGGCTACCCTAAGGGGCTGGTCGGACAGCCGGGCACAACCCACTGGATCGAGAGCACGTTATGTTTCCTGAGAGTTTTACGTTTTCCATCGCCGACTGGGTCAACGGTTGGGTGGATTCATTGGTCACCAACTACGGTGATGTGTTCCGGCACATTTCCGATACCCTGCTGTGGGCCATCGTCAACCTGGAAGGGATGCTGCGTGCGGCGCCCTGGTGGTTGATGCTGGCGATCGTCGGTGCGGTGGCCTGGCACGCCACGCGCAAGGTGGTGACCACGGCGGTGATCGTCGGTTTGCTGTTCCTGGTGGGCGCGGTTGGCCTGTGGGACAAGCTGATGCAAACCCTCGCGTTGATGATGGTCGCCACCGTGATCTCGGTGTTGATCGGCATTCCGCTGGGCATTCTGTCGGCGCGCAGCAACCGCCTGCGTTCGGTGCTGATGCCGCTGCTCGACATCATGCAAACCATGCCGAGTTTCGTGTACTTGATCCCGGTGCTAATGCTGTTCGGCCTGGGCAAGGTCCCAGCGATTTTCGCCACGGTGATCTACGCCGCGCCGCCGTTGATCCGCCTGACCGACTTAGGCATTCGCCAGGTCGACGGCGAAGTCATGGAAGCCATCAACGCCTTTGGTGCCAACCGCTGGCAGCAACTGTTCGGCGTGCAACTGCCGCTGGCATTGCCCAGCATCATGGCCGGGATCAACCAGACCACGATGATGGCGTTGTCGATGGTGGTCATCGCCTCGATGATCGGCGCCCGTGGCTTGGGTGAAGACGTGCTCGTCGGCATCCAGACCCTCAACGTTGGTCGTGGCCTTGAAGCCGGGCTGGCGATCGTGATTCTCGCAGTGGTCATCGACCGCATTACCCAGGCCTATGGTCGTCCACGGCATGAGGCGAGCAAATGACTACTGTCAGCAAAATCGAAGTTAAAAACGTCTTCAAGATCTTCGGCAACCGATCCAAGGAGGCCTTGGCGATGGTTGGCCAGGGCAAGACCAAGGATCAGGTCCTGGCTGAGACCGGCTGCGTGGTCGGCGTGAATGACCTGTCGCTGAGTATCGGCACTGGCGAGATCTTCGTGATCATGGGCCTGTCGGGTTCCGGCAAATCCACGTTGGTGCGCCACTTCAACCGCCTGATCGACCCTACCAGCGGCGCGATCCTGGTGGACGGCGAAGACATTCTGAAACTGGACATGGAGGCCCTGCGCCAATTCCGTCGGCACAAGATCAGCATGGTGTTCCAAAGCTTCGGCCTGCTGCCGCACAAGAGCGTGCTCGACAACGTTGCCTACGGCCTGAAAGTGCGTGGCGAAACCAAGCAGGTGTACGCCGAGCGCGCCTTGCACTGGATCGAAACCGTGGGCCTCAAAGGCTACGAAAATAAATACCCGCACCAGCTTTCCGGCGGCATGCGCCAGCGCGTCGGCCTGGCCCGTGCATTGGCGGCTGACACCGACATCATCCTGATGGATGAAGCCTTCAGCGCCCTCGACCCACTTATCCGCGCCGAGATGCAAGACCAGTTGCTGGAACTGCAAAAGACCTTGCACAAGACCATCGTGTTCATCACCCACGACCTCGACGAAGCCGTACGCATAGGCAACCGCATTGCGATCCTCAAGGACGGCAAGCTGATCCAGGTCGGCACGCCACGCGAGATTTTGCATTCGCCGGCGGATGAGTATGTGGATCGGTTTGTTCAGCGGCGGGCGGCGGTGGTCTGACCCGGGTTTTGTGGTGAGTTGGCAGGCCTCTTCGCGAGCAAGCCCGCTCCCACAGGGGGAACGCATTCCAAATGTGGGAGCGGGCTTGCCCGCGAAGAGGCCGGCAAAGCTGCACAAGAATGAAGAAGGTATGAAGATGTCCCAGGCAACACAAATCACCATCGCCGATACGCCATTGCGCTGGCAAGACATAGTCGCCGTTGCCCGCCACGGCGCGATGCTTGAACTGTCGGGCCAAGCCTGGGCGCGCATCGACAATGCCCAGGCCATCGTGCAGCGCATCGTTACCAGCGGCGAGCGCGCCTATGGGGTGAGCACCGGCCTGGGCGCACTGTGCAATGTGTCGCTCAAGGGCGAACAACTCAGCCAACTGTCGCGCAATACCCTGCTCAGCCATGCCTGTGGCGTCGGCCCGGTGCTCAGCGATGAACAGACGCGCGCGATCATCTGTGCCGCCCTCATAAACTACAGCCACGGCAAGTCCGGCCTGCATCCGCAGGTGGTGCATTCGCTGCTGGCGTTGCTCAACCACGGCATCACACCGCAAGTGCCGTCCCAGGGTTCGGTGGGTTACCTGACCCATATGGCCCACGTCGGTGTGGCCTTGCTGGGTGTTGGCACGGTGAGCTATCGCGGCCAGATCGTCTCGGCGCAAGAAGCCCTGGCGGCTGAAGGTTTGCAGCCGGTGGTGCTTGGCGCCAAGGACGGCCTGTGCCTGGTCAACGGCACGCCATGCATGACCGGGCTGAGCTGCCTGGCCCTGGCCGACGCGCATCACTTGCTGCAATGGGCCGACGTGATCGGTGCCATGAGCTTCGAAGCCCAGCGCGGTCAGATCGATGCCTTCGATGAAGAAATCATCGCGCTCAAGCCGCACCCTGGCATGCAACACGTGGGTATCAACCTGCGCGCCTTGCTCGATGGCAGTGAAGTGATTGCCAGCAGCAAAGGCATTCGCACCCAGGACGCACTGAGCATCCGCTCAATCCCGCAAATCCACGGCGCGGCGCGCGACCAGGTGGAGCACGCCACGCGGCAGATTGAGACTGAACTCAACAGCGCCACCGACAACCCGCTGCTGCTCGGCACGCCGGACCACTACCGCGTGGTGTCCCAGGCCAATCCCCACGGCCAATCCGTCGCATTGGCGGCAGACATGCTCGCCATCGCCATGGCCGAAATCGGTTCGGTGGCCGAACGCCGCCTGGACCGCCTTATTAACCCGCACGTCAGTGGCTTGCCGGCGTTCCTGGTCAGCAACCCCGGAGTCAACTCCGGGATGATGATCGTGCAGTACGTCGCCGCCTCGCTGTGCGGGCAAAACCGCCAACTGGCGCAACCGGCGGTGCTCGACAACTTCGTCACCTCGGGCCTGCAGGAAGACCACCTGAGCATGGGCACCAACGCCGCGCTCAAGCTGTACCAAGTGTTGGCCAACGTGACGCAGATCCTCGCCATCGAGTACTTGCTGGCGGCCCAGGCGTTTGAGTTCCTCAAAGACCAGCGTTTCGGTGCAGGCACTGACCGCGCCTGGCGACTGCTGCGTGACGTTGTACCTGCTTATGAGCAGGACCGTTGGCTGGCGCCGGATATTGCGAGCGCTGCCCAGCTGATCAAAGACACCGCTTTCCCTAATTTGCACTGAACACGTTATTCAAAAGAACAATTCACAAGGAGTATGAATGTGACTGCGCTAAATCTGATTCCAGGCCAACTGAGCCTTGCCCAACTGCGGGCCATCTACCAGCAGCCGGTAACCCTCAGCCTGGATGACAGCGCCTCGGCCAAGATCGAAGCCAGCGTTGCCTGCGTGGAGCAGATTCTCGCCGAGAACCGCACCGCCTATGGCATCAACACCGGCTTCGGCCTGCTCGCCTCGACCCGCATCGCCAGCGAAGACTTGGAAAACCTCCAGCGCTCCCTGGTGCTGTCCCACGCCGCCGGTGTGGGTGAGCCGATCAGCGATGCGCTGGTGCGGCTGGTCATGGTGCTCAAGGTCAACAGCCTGAGCCGTGGGTTCTCTGGCATTCGTCGCCAGGTGATCGACGCGCTGATCGCGCTGATCAACGCCGAGGTGTACCCGCATATTCCGTTGAAAGGTTCGGTCGGTGCTTCCGGTGACCTGGCGCCATTGGCGCACATGTCCCTGGTGCTGCTGGGCGAAGGCAAGGCGCGCTACAAAGGTGAATGGCTGGAAGCCACCGACGCGCTGAAAGTCGCCGGCCTCACGCCGTTGACCCTCGCCGCCAAAGAAGGCCTGGCGTTGCTCAATGGCACCCAGGTGTCCACCGCCTATGCCTTGCGTGGTCTGTTCGAAGGCGAAGACCTGTTCGCCGGCGCCCTCGCGTGCGGCGCCCTCACCGTGGAGGCGGTACTCGGTTCGCGCTCGCCGTTCGACGCACGTATTCATGCCGCACGTGGCCAGCGTGGGCAGATCGATTCAGCAGCGGCCTACCTTGACCTGCTGGGTGAAAGCAGCCAGGTCTCTCAGTCGCACCAGAACTGCGACAAGGTGCAGGACCCGTACTCCCTGCGCTGCCAGCCACAAGTCATGGGCGCCTGCCTGACCCAGTTCCGCCAGGCCGCCGAAGTGCTGGTGGTGGAAGCCAACGCGGTGTCGGATAACCCGCTGGTGTTTGCCGCTGAAGGCGATGTGATTTCCGGCGGTAACTTCCACGCCGAACCCGTGGCCATGGCCGCTGACAACATGGCGCTGGCGATCGCTGAAATCGGTTCCCTGAGCGAGCGCCGTATCTCGCTGATGATGGACAAGCACATGTCGCAATTGCCGCCGTTCCTGGTGGGCAATGGTGGGGTCAACTCGGGCTTCATGATCGCTCAAGTCACTGCCGCCGCACTCGCCAGCGAGAACAAGGCGCTGGCTCACCCGCACAGTGTCGACAGCCTGCCGACTTCTGCCAACCAGGAAGACCATGTGTCAATGGCGCCTGCTGCCGGCAAGCGTCTGTGGGAAATGGCCGAGAACACCCGTGGCGTTCTGGCGGTTGAGTGGCTGGCGGCGTGCCAGGGGCTGGACCTGCGCGAAGGCCTGAAAACCTCGCCGAAGTTAGAAAAGGCGCGCGGCATTCTGCGCGACAAAGTGGCGTTTTATGAAAAAGACCGCTTCTTTGCGCCGGACATCAATGCCGCCAGCGAACTGCTCGCCAGCCGTTGCCTGAATGAGTTGGTACCGGCAAACCTGCTGCCGAGCCTTTAAGCGCGACACCGGACCCTTGTGGGCGCTGGCTTGCCTGCGATAGCAATCTGTCAGTTGATACATGTGTGACTGATACACCGCCAGCAAGGGCAGGCGCCCAAGGGCTTTGCACAATTGTCCAAGCACGGCGTGCCGTGGATGACCGTGCTGCTGGTCGTCGCGTACCTGCTGTGGGTCAAACCTTCGGCAGGCAAGCGGCCAAGGTCCATTACGACGCGGCTTTGTCTCATCGATAACTTAGGGAGGCGTTGATGAAAACGCTATGGCAACACTGCCACGTCGCAACCATGGCCCAGGGCAAGTACTCGATCATCGAGGATGCCGCCATGGTGACCGCGGGTTCGCTCATCCAGTGGATCGGCCCCCGCAGCCAGGTACCCACGGCGGATTACGCCCAGGTGCATGACCTGCAAGGCGCGTGGGTCACCCCCGGGCTGATCGACTGCCATACCCACACGGTGTTTGGCGGTAACCGTAGCGGCGAATTCGAGCAGCGCCTCGAAGGCGTGAGCTACGCTGAAATCGCGGCCAAGGGCGGTGGCATTGCCAGCACCGTGCGCGCTACCCGTGCCGCGACCGAGGATGAACTGTTTGCCAGCGCCCACAAGCGCTTGCGCAGTTTGCTGCGCGACGGCGTCACTACGGTAGAGATCAAGTCCGGCTATGGCCTGGACTTGGTCAACGAGCGCAAAATGCTGCGGGTCGCCCGTCGCCTTGGCGAAGCGCTGCCGGTCAGCGTGCGTGCCACGTGCCTGGCGGCTCATGCGTTGCCGCCGGAGTACAAGGACCGCGCCGACGACTACATCGACCACATCTGCGCCGAGATGCTGCCGGCCTTGGCGGCAGAAGGGCTGGTGGATGCGGTGGATGCGTTCTGCGAATACCTGGCGTTTTCCACCGAGCAGGTGGAGCGCGTGTTCAAAGTCGCCCAGCAACTTGGCCTGCCGGTGAAGCTGCACGCCGAGCAACTCTCGTCGCTGCACGGCTCCAGCCTGGCTGCGCGTTACCACGCGTTGTCGGCGGACCACCTGGAGTTCATGACCGAAGAAGACGCTATCGCCATGGCCGCCTCCGGCACCGTCGCGGTATTGCTGCCAGGCGCGTTCTACTTCCTGCGTGAAACCCAATTGCCGCCCATGGAGGCCCTGCGCAAGCACGGTGTGAAAATGGCCATCGCCAGCGACCTCAACCCCGGCACCTCGCCGGCGCTGTCGGTGCGCTTGATGCTGAATATGGCCTGCACCCTGTTTCGCATGACCCCTGAAGAAGCGTTGGCCGGCGCCACGCAACACGCGGCCACCGCATTGGGCATGGGCGACACCCATGGTTCCCTGGAAGCGGGCAAGGTCGCGGATTTTGTTGCCTGGCAGATTGATCGTCCCGCCGACCTGGCTTACTGGCTGGGCGGCGAGCTGGATAAACGCGTCGTGCGCCACGGCGTCGATGTCACCGTATAAGGAGCACTGCTGCTGTGGATAAGGTTCTGAACTTCAAACAAGGCCGCGTGCCGCTGCTGATCAGCATGCCCCACGCCGGCCTGCGCCTGACGCCCGCCGTGGAGGCCGGATTGATCCCCGAGGCGCAAAGCCTGCCGGATACCGATTGGCACATCCCCACGCTTTATGACTTTGCCGAAGAGCTGGGCGCCAGCACCCTGGCGGCGGAGTACTCGCGGTTTGTCATCGATTTGAACCGGCCGTCCGACGACAAGCCGTTGTACGTGGGCGCCACCACCGGCCTGTACCCGGCGACGCTGTTTGATGGCGTGCCATTGTTCCGCGAAGGGTTGGAACCGAGCGAGGCGGAGCGCGCCAGTTACCTGCAAAAGGTCTGGGGCCCGTACCACCGCACGCTGCAAAAGGAGCTGGCGCGACTCAAGGCCAAGTTCGGCTACGCCTTGCTGTTTGATGCGCACTCGATTCGCTCGGTCATCCCGCACCTGTTCGAAGGCAAGCTGCCGGACTTCAACCTCGGCACGTTCAACGGTGCTGCCTGTGATCCCGAGCTGGCTAGCCAGTTGGAAGCCATCTGCGCCCAACATCCGCAATACACCCATGTACTCAATGGGCGTTTCAAGGGCGGGCATATCACTCGGCATTACGGGGATCCGGCGCAGGATATTCATGCGGTGCAGTTGGAGTTGTGCCAGAGCACCTATATGGAGGAGTTCGAACCGTTCCGCTATCGCCCGGATCTGGCCGAGCCGACGCACGTTGTACTGAAGCAATTGCTGGAAGGGTTCCTGGCTTGGGGGCAAGCGCATTACCGGTAAATTTTCGGTGCTGCAGCAATAGCCTTCGCGAGCAAGCCCACACACATTTTGACCGCATTTTTATGCTGCAACTCGGTCAACCTGCGGGCCTGCTCGCGAAGGCGGCCTTACAGTCGCCGCAGTGCAATTGCCGGTCGCCACAGGTCGTGTCAACCAAGGCTTCACTGGGTAGGGTTGTGCATTAAAAACAGCCGAGTGAGCCCTTATCCATGAAAAGACTGTTGTTGACCCTCACCAGCGCCCTATTGATTGGTGCCAACGCCATGGCCGCCGAACCGGCCTCCTGCAAAAACATCCGCATGGGCGTGGTCAGTTGGACCGACGTGGTCGCCACTTCCGGCATGGCTGACGTGCTGCTCAACGGTCTGGGCTACGACAGCAAACAAACCAGCGCCGTGCAGCAGATCATCTTTGCCGGCATCCGCGACAAGCGCCTGGATATCTTCCTCGGCTACTGGAAGCCGGCGATGGACAACAACATCGCGCCGTTCCTGGCGGCCAAGCAGGTCAAAGTCTTCGACAAACCCAGCCTCACCGACGCCCAGGCCACCCTGGCCGTGCCGCAATACGTAGCGGATGCCGGCCTGAAAACCTTTGCCGACATTGCTCGCTTCAAGGACAAACTGGGCGGCAAGCTCTATGGCATCGAGCCCGGCAGTGGCGCGAATACCGATATCCAGAAAATGATCGACACCAACCGCTTCGGCCTGGGCGGCTTCAAGCTGATTGCCTCTGGCGAAGCGGGGATGCTGGCGGCGGTGCAGCGCGCGGTGAATCGCAAGGAGTTCGTGGTCTTTGTCGGTTGGACGCCGCACCCGATGAACATCAACATGAAAATGGCTTACCTCACTGGCAGTGAAGATGTGTTCGGCCCCAGCGAAGGTCGCGCCACCGTCTCTACCGTTACTTCGCCAGACTTTGCCGAACGTTGCCCCAACGCCAACCGTTTGTTGGCAAACCTCACCTTCACTGCCGCCCAGGAAAGCCAGTTGATGGTGCCGATCATGGCGCGCGAATCGCCCCAGGACGTGGCCCGGCAATGGTTGCGCGATCATCCCGAGGACCTGCAGCGCTGGCTGGTCGGGGTCACGGCGTTTGATGGCACGGACGCAGTGGCAGCTGTACACGCCAGCCTGGAGCTCTGAGAACCTGCACCGATCAACTGTGTCAGGGATATTGGCGCATGTATCCGATTTCTCCACAGCTTGCCGCGTTCGTCGCAAAAACCGAGTCCTTCGCCAGCGATGACTCATCGCTTGCTGGATTGCGCCAGGCCTACGACCGTATGTGCCAGGCATTCACCCCGCCGGCGCCCGACAACTTATCCATCACGGACTTTTCCCTGGCCGGCGTGGGCGTGCGCAGTTACATGCCCTTCACGCCGGCCCCAGCGGGTGGTTGGTCATGTCTTCTCTATATACACGGTGGCGGCTGGGTCGTCGGCGGCCTGGATTCCCATGACTTCATCTGTTTCGAACTCGCCAGCGCTCTGCAGGTGCTGGTGATCGCCATCGATTACCGGCTGGCGCCTGAGCATCCGTTCCCGGCCGCGTACGAAGATTGTCGTGCGGTGTGGCAGGCGATCCAGGCGGGGCAAGGGCCGCACGTTATCAATCTGCAACAACTGGTGGTGATCGGTGACAGCGCGGGCGGCAATCTGGCAGCGGCGTTATGCCTGGGGCTGCGTGATGATCGGCAACCGCTGCCGCGCGCCCAAGTGTTGATCTATCCGGGCCTGGGTGGCCCATCCGACCTGCCGTCGCGCCGCGACTGCATGGACGCGCCGCTGCTCAGCAGCGCCGACACCGAGAGCTATCTGGCGCTGTACCTGCGGGGCAGTGGCAAGCCGTCGCCCTACGCCATGCCGCTGTTGGCCGAAGATCTCAGCGGTTTGCCCAAGGCATTCATTGCTGTGGCCCAGTTCGACCCACTGCGTGACGACGGCCTGCTCTACGCCGAACGCCTGCAAGCGGCGGGCGTGGTCAGCGTACTTTATCCAGGAAAGGGCCTGGTCCACGGCTGCCTGCGGGCGCGGCGGCAGGCGCCGGAGGTGGATCAGCTCTACGATTGCCTGTTGCAGTACCTGGGGAGAGAAGGGCTGACACAGGTCTAAGCGCGCAAGGACATGCTCATTGCACAATTCGGGTTTATAGTGCCAGACGGCAGAATAAAAGACGTCCCCCCAGGGATGAACCCGACCCCTTACGGAGCGCGCAATGCAGACTTGGTACCCGCAGATCAAACCCTACGCCCGGCACGATCTGGCAGTCGATGACACCCACACGCTGTACGTCGATGAAAGTGGCTCCCCCGAAGG
Source organism: Pseudomonas sp. EL_65y_Pfl1_R83 (assembly GCF_963970695.1). Lineage (NCBI taxonomy): Bacteria > Pseudomonadati > Pseudomonadota > Gammaproteobacteria > Pseudomonadales > Pseudomonadaceae > Pseudomonas > Pseudomonas sp. EL_65y_Pfl1_R83. The sequence continues at coordinate 233,509 of NZ_CAXAQI010000005.1, forward strand.
CTTGCCCGTCGTCTTCATCCATGGTGGCCCAGGTTCCGGTTGCGACGCCCAGAGCCGCTGTTATTTCGATCCGAACCTTTACCATATTGTGACCTTCGACCAGCGTGGCTGCGGTCGCTCCACGCCTCGCGCCAGTCTGGAAAACAACACCACCTGGGATCTAGTCGCCGACCTCGAGCGTATCCGCGAACATTTGGGGATCGACAAATGGGTGCTGTTCGGCGGTTCCTGGGGCTCTACCCTGGCCCTGGCCTACGCGCAAACCTACCCGGAGCGCGTGCTTGGTCTGATCGTGCGTGGCATATTCCTGGCCCGTCCGCAGGATATCGAATGGTTCTACCAGGCCGGTGCGAGCCGGCTGTTCCCGGATTACTGGCAGGATTACATCGCGCCGATCCCACCGGAAGAGCGCCACGACATGATCGCCGCTTACCACAAGCGCCTCACCGGCAACGACCAGATCGCCCAGATGCACGCGGCCAAGGCCTGGTCCGGCTGGGAAGGGCGCATGCTGGGCCTGTGCCCGAGCCCGCAGCACGTGGAGCGGTTTTCCGAACCGCAACGCGCCCTGTCCATCGCGCGGATCGAGTGCCACTACTTCACCAACAACTCCTTCCTGGAGCCCAATCAGCTGATCCGTGATATGCACAAGATCGCTCATCTGCCTGGCGTCATCATTCATGGACGCTACGATATGATCTGCCCATTGGATAACGCCTGGGAGCTGCACCAGTCTTGGCCCAACAGTGAACTGCAGGTGATTCGCGAGGCCGGTCATGCGGCGTCCGAACCCGGGATCACCGATGCGTTGGTGCGTGCGACCAGCGAAATGGCACGGCGCTTGCTCGACCTGCCGCCAGAAGAAGCATGAAGGGCCTGTTGCAACGGGTGCGTAGCGCCCGCGTAGAGGTGGCGGGCGAAGTCGTCGGCGCAATCGATCAGGGTTTGCTGGTGCTGGTCGCCGTCGAACCTTCAGATACCCCCGAGAGCGCCGACAAATTGCTGCACAAGCTGTTGAACTACCGGGTGTTCAGCGATGACGAGGGCAAGATGAACCTGTCGTTGAAGGACATCGGCGGTGGGTTGTTGCTGGTGTCGCAGTTCACGCTGGCGGCGGATACCAAGAGCGGGCTGCGACCGAGCTTCTCCACAGCGGCCCCACCGGCACTGGGAGCGGCGCTTTTTGATCACTTGCTGTTACAAGCGAAACAATTGCATGGCAGGGTGGCGTCGGGGCGTTTTGGCGCCGATATGCAGGTGCATTTGGTCAATGACGGGCCTGTCACCTTCCTCTTGCAGACGTGAATGTATTAAAAACGACTTTTAATGCCTAAAAACGCAGGGTTTCGCTACAAATACTTCGTTGTCCCTGATGCGTTGTCTCGCGGGCTACTAGATAATCGCGCGCTACGGGGATCAGCGTTGTTTGGTCCATTTTTGATTTAGGTAGAGACTTGTCCGACAACCCATGGGGAATCATTTTGTCCCAGGGGAGTCGGAACAATGCTCGCCAACCTGGCATATAGATAGCTGGCCGTTGGTTTTTTGATCTGTTTTCGGCGAGGGTTGCTCGTGATTGTTAGTCCCTGTAATGCACCAAAATTGTCTGCCAAACGGTTACGAAACGCACTGGTGACGGGCTCCGCCCTGTTTTGCCTGTTCGGCGCGGGTCAACTGTGGGCATTCAGTCTGGATGATGTGTCGGCCAAGGCAAAAGAGCTGGCCGGGCAGAAATACGAAGCTCCGCGCAGCAATCTGCCGAACGAATTCCGCGAAATGAAATTCGCCGACTATCAGAAGATTCGTTTCCGTAACGAAAAGGCCGAGTGGGCCGATCAGAACACCCCGTTCAAGCTGTCCTTCTATCACCAGGGTATGCACTTCGATACACCGGTGAAAATCAACGAAGTCACCGCCGACAGCGTCAATGAAATCAAGTACGACCCGACGCGTTTCGATTTCGGTGACGTGAAATTTGATCCTAAAGCCACCGATCAGCTGGGTTATGCCGGTTTCCGTGTGCTTTACCCGATCAACAAGAACGACAAGCAAGACGAAATCATGACCATGCTGGGCGCCAGCTACTTCCGCGTGGTCGGCAAAGGTCAGGTCTATGGCCTGTCTGCCCGCGGCATGGCGATCGACACTGCATTGCCTTCCGGCGAAGAATTCCCGCGTTTCACCGAGTTCTGGATCGAGCGTCCTAAGCCGGGTGAAAAACAGCTGGTCATCTTTGCCTTGCTGGACTCGCCACGCGCAACCGGCGCTTACCGCCTGATCCTGCGTCCGGGCACCGACACCATTGTCGATGTGAAATCCCAGATGTTCCTGCGCGACAAGGTCACCAAACTGGGCGTTGCCCCGTTGACCAGCATGTACCTGTTCGGCGCGAACCAGCCGTCCAAAGTGCTCAACTACCGTCGTGAGCTCCACGATTCCAGCGGCCTGTCGATCCATGCCGGCAACGGCGAGTGGATCTGGCGCCCGCTGAACAACCCTAAACACCTGTCGGTCAGCAACTTCACCGTCGAGAACCCGAAAGGTTTCGGCCTGCTGCAACGTGGTCGCGACTTCAGCCACTACGAAGACCTGGACGATAACTACGACAAGCGCCCGAGCGCCTGGATCGAGCCTGACGGCGACTGGGGCAAAGGCACCGTCAACCTGGTAGAGATTCCGACTGCCGATGAAACCAACGACAACATCGTTGCTTTCTGGAGCCCGGAAAAACTGCCGGAAGTGGGCCAGCCGCTGGACGTTTCCTACCGCATGCACTGGACCATGGACGAGAAATCCTTGCACCCGGCCGACAGCGCCTGGGTCAAGCAGACCCTGCGTTCCACCGGTGACGTGAAGCAGTCCAACCTGATCCGCCAGCCGGATGGCAGCGTGGCCTACCTGGTCGACTTCGAGGGCCCGTCCCTCAAGGCTCTGCCGTCGGACGCCGCGGTTCGCAGCCAGGTCAGTGTCAGCGACAACGCCGAACTGGTTGAAAACAGCGTGCGCTACAACGAGCACACCAAAGGCTGGCGCCTGACCTTGCGCATGAAGATCAAGGACGCAGGCAAGCCGACCGAAATGCGTGCGGCACTGGTGCAGGACGTTGCCCCGCCTGCCCCAGAGCAGGACTCGAGCCACGTGCTCAAGGCCGACAAGGTTCTGGCCAAGCAACACGAGAAACAGGCCAAGAAAGACGCAAAAAACAAGGACGCCAAGCAGCCAGAAGCTGCCCCAGCCACACCGGAGCCGATCAAGACCGAGCAAGTCCTGACCGAAACCTGGAGCTATCAGTTGCCTGCCGATGAGTAATTCTCAAGCCATGCCCGAGACTCTGTCCGAGTACCTGGCGCATCTACCGATGACCGCTGAGCAGCGCGCCGAACTGGCGGGCTGCACATCCTTCACCGAGTTGCACGAGCGCTTGTCATCGTCGACGTTCGACGCGCCCATCGAAGCCGCCCAGGCGTCGGTTGGCCGCCGGTTGACCCTCAACACTGCCGAAGAGCTGCAAGACGCCGAAATGCTGGTGCTCGACGCCAGCGGTCGCGTGTGCCTCAAGGCCACGCCGCCGATTCGTCGTACCCGTGTGGTTCCGGAGCCGTGGCGCACCAATATCCTGGTGCGCGGCTGGCGCCGTATCACCGGCCGCAGCAATCCGCCGGCACCGCCGAAGGATGAACGCGTACTGCCAGCCGCCCGCTGGCGTACCGTCGGCTCGATCCGCCGTTACATCCTACTGGTGTTGATGCTCGGCCAGACCATCGTGGCCGGCTGGTACATGAAAGGCATCATGCCGTACCAGGGCTGGTCGCTCGTTGACTTCGACGAGATCCGCAACCAGACCCTGCTGCAAACCGCTACCCAGGTACTCCCTTACGCCCTGCAAACCAGCATCCTGATCATGTTCGGGATCTTGTTCTGCTGGGTGTCGGCCGGTTTCTGGACCGCGTTGATGGGCTTCCTGGAACTGCTCACTGGCCACGATAAATACCGCATCTCCGGTAAAAGTGCCGGTGATGAGCCGATCCCTAAAGACGCCCGCACCGCGCTGGTGATGCCGATCTGCAACGAAGATGTGCCCCGGGTATTTGCCGGCCTGCGCGCTACGTTCGAGTCGGTCGCCGCCACCGGTGACCTGGATCGCTTCGACTTCTTCGTGCTCAGCGACAGCAATGACGCCGACATCTGCATCGCCGAACAGCAAGCCTGGCTCGACGTGTGCCGCGAAGCCGGTGGTTTCGGCAAGCTCTTCTATCGCCGTCGTCGCCGTCGCGTAAAGCGCAAGAGCGGCAACCTCGACGACTTCTGCCGTCGTTGGGGCGGTGACTACAAATACATGGTCGTGCTTGACGCTGACAGCGTGATGAGCGGCGAATGCCTGACCAGCCTGGTGCGCCTGATGGAAGCCACGCCGGATGCGGGGATTATCCAGACCGCGCCACGTGCGTCGGGCATGGACACCCTGTATGCACGCATGCAGCAGTTCGCCACGCGTGTTTATGGTCCGCTGTTCACCGCCGGCCTGCACTTCTGGCAGCTGGGTGAATCCCACTATTGGGGTCACAACGCGATCATCCGCATGAAGCCGTTTATCGAACACTGCGCCTTGGCGCCATTGCCAGGTAAGGGCGCGTTCGCCGGTTCGATTCTGTCCCATGACTTCGTTGAAGCAGCGCTGATGCGCCGTGCCGGCTGGGGCGTGTGGATTGCCTACGACCTGCCGGGCAGTTACGAAGAACTGCCGCCGAACCTACTGGACGAACTCAAGCGTGACCGTCGCTGGTGCCACGGTAACCTGATGAACTTCCGCCTGTTCCTGGTTAAAGGCATGCACCCGGTGCACCGCGCGGTGTTCCTGACCGGCGTGATGTCCTACCTGTCGGCGCCGTTGTGGTTCCTGTTCCTGGTGTTGTCCACGGCGCTGCTGGCGGTGAACACGCTGATGGAGCCGCAGTACTTCATGGCGCCACGCCAGTTGTACCCGCTGTGGCCGCAATGGCATCCGGACAAGGCGGTGGCGCTGTTCTCCACCACCATCGTGCTGCTGTTCCTGCCCAAGCTGCTGAGCATCATTTTGATCTGGGCCAAGGGCGCGAAAGAGTTCGGTGGCAAGTTCAAGGTGACGATGTCGATGCTGCTGGAGATGCTGTTCTCTATGCTGCTGGCGCCGGTGCGGATGATTTTTCACACGCGTTTCGTGCTTGCCGCGTTCCTCGGCTGGGCCGCGACATGGAACTCGCCCAAGCGTGATGATGACTCGACTACCTGGGGTGAAGCCTTCAAACGCCACGGTACGCAAACCTTGCTCGGCTTCCTCTGGGCCTTGCTGGTGGTGTGGTTGAATCCAAGCTTCCTGTGGTGGCTGGTGCCGATCGTCGGCTCGTTGATGCTGTCGATTCCGGTGTCGGTGATTTCCAGTCGGGTCAACCTGGGCCTCAAGTCCCGCGACGAGAGCTTGTTCCTGATCCCTGAGGAATACAATCCACCGCAGGCGTTGCTGTCGACCGAACAGTACACTCACGAAAACCGTTGGCACGCGCTGAACGACGGCTTTGTGCGCTCGGTGGTTGATCCACAGCAAAACGCCCTGGCGTGTGCCCTGGCGACCTCACGTCACCGCGAGTCCGAGCCGATCGAGTACCTGCGTACCGAGCGTGTGCGTCATGCGTTGAAAGTCGGCCCATCCGGCCTTAACAACGGCGAACGCGTGGCATTGCTCAGCGACCCGGTAGCCCTGGCTCGCCTGCACGAGCAGGTGTGGAGCGAAGGCCATGCCGAGTGGCTCGCCGCCTGGCGGGACTCGCTCAAGGCCGATCCGCACGCGCCGTTGCTACCCCTGCAACCGCTGTCGTCCCAGGCCCAACCGGCCTGATTCAGCCGCCCCCGAGGGCTCACCTCGGGGGCGTTCGAAGCGCTGATCCTACAGCGTTTCCAAGCTTTTCCTTCTCTCGTTAACCTCCTGTTATTTCGAAACAAAAGACCCTCGTCCAAGGCGTATTGCCGTGCCCGTGGCTGAGTTAGCATCGCCCCCGGATTTGACTCGGCCACTGGGGTATTCATGAGCAAAGGCTATTGTTCGGCGCTGTTGATAGGCGCTGTCGCATTGATTCACATAGGCCTGGCACAGGCAGGCGCGATTGACGACGCGGTTCGACGCGGTGTGCTGAAAGTCGGCACCACGCCCACTTACATGCCCTTTGAAATGACCGATAAACAAGGGCGCATCGTCGGCTTTGAAATCGACCTGCTCAAGGTCATGAGCCAAGCCTTGGGGGTTGATCTTGAATTGGTTGCAGTGCCTTACAACGAGTTGGTGGAGGGGTTGCAGGCGAAAAATTTCGACCTGATCGGCAGCGGTATGACCGTCACCCAGGAACGCAACATTAAGCTGAACTTCAGCGATTCGTTCATCGTGGTCGGTCAGTCAGTGTTGTTGCATCCACGTCTCATGGGCAAGGTCGCCAGTGTCGAAGACCTGGACGACGCCAGCTATCGAATCGCTACCGCCGAAGGCACCACCGGCGAGTCAGCGGCGCGACGGTTTCTGGGGGCGGCCCGGCTCAGCAGTTTTGCAACGCCGGAAGAGGGCGTGCGCCAAGTGGTGCAAGGCGAGGCCGATGCCTTTATTCATGACGCCCCCTACAACCTCATCGCCTTGAGTCGCCCGGAAAACAGCGCGCTGCTGGCGCTTGAGCAACCCTTCACCTTTGAACCCCTGGCGTTTGGCTTGAAGAAAGGCGATTTCGACAGCCTCAACTGGATCAACCACTTCCTCAACCAGGTTGCCCTGGATGGGACCTACGATCGCTTGCACGACAAGTGGTTTAAGGAAACGGCCTGGATGGCGGAAATCGACTGAAAGTTATAACTCTTTACACATCAGTCCGTTACTGCTGCGCTCTGCCCAAGTAGCTATGCGTGCGCTTTGCCGTAGCGTTGCTGGGCTTTTCCGAGATACGCCGATAACAAATAGCCGTGAAACCTTTGTGGCGGGAGGCGAGTGGGTTAGGATCGCACCCCGAAATGGTGCAGCCCTTTTGCGCGCCGACCTTACAAGAATCGTTCAGGGGACTTGATGATGAAGAAGTATCTTTCGATGCTGCTGCTTGGCGTCACCGCGCTGGTCGCGGCCAACGCGGCCCAGGCCGGCGCAATCGATGATGCGGTCAAGCGCGGCACGCTGAAAGTCGGCATGGACCCGACCTACATGCCGTTTGAAATGACCGACAAGCGCGGTGAAATCATCGGCTTCGAAGTCGACATCCTCAAGGCCATGGCCAAGTCCATGGGCGTCAAGCTGGAGCTGGTATCCACTGGCTATGACGGCATCATCCCGGCCTTCCTGACCGGCAAGTTCGACATGATCGGCAGCGGCATGACCCTGACCCAGGAACGCAACCTGCGCCTGAACTTCAGCGAGCCCTTCATCGTGGTCGGCCAGACCCTGCTGATTCGCAAGGAGCTGGAAGGCACCATCAAGTCCTACAAAGACCTGAACGACGAGAAATACCGCCTGACCTCCAAGCTGGGTACCACGGGCGAGATGGTCGCCAAGAAGCTGATCTCCAAGGCCAAGTACCACGGCTACGATAACGAGCAGGAAGGCGTGCTGGACGTGGTCAACGGCAAGGCCGATGCCTTTGTGTATGACGCACCGTACAACGTGGTTGCCCAGAAGAAAGTCGGTAGCGGCAAGCTGGTGTTCCTCGAAGAACCGTTCACCTTCGAACCCCTGGCGTTTGGCCTGAAAAAAGGCGACTACGACAGCATCAACTTCATCAACAACTTCCTGCACCAGATCCGCAACGACGGCACCTACGATCGTATCCATGACAAGTGGTTCAAGCGCTCCGAGTGGCTCAAGGATATGGAATAAGCCAGGCTGAATACCGAGTCGCGTCCTTCGCGAGCAAGCCCGCTCCCAGATTCGACCGCATTCTCATGTTGGAACTCGGTCAAATTTGGGAGCGGGCTTGCTCGCGAAGGCGGCCTCACAGGCGACACAAAACCCGGAAAGTAAAATGAAACAGAAAAAAGCCCAATGGCCCTGGCACCTGCTGACCGTGGTCGTGCTGGTCGGCCTGGCTGGCGCCTTGTACTACGCCACCTCGCTGATGTCCTACGAGTGGCGTTGGAACCGCGTGCCGCAATACTTCGTCTACCAGGCTGAGACGTCCCAGCGTGCCGCCGACATCTCCACGGTTGTCGAACTGGTGCGCAAAGGCGATGTGGCTGAAGTGACCCTGCGCAACGACGCGGGTGCCGAGCAAAGGCTGACCGTTGCCGACAACAGCCTGCAAGTGGCGCGTGGCGACGATGTGGCCGAAGGCGACGTGGTGGGCGTGACCCGGCATTGGGCGTTGGGCCCTTTGATGTGGGGGTTGTGGACCACGCTGTGGCTGTCGGTGGTATCCGGCATCCTCGGGCTGGCGATCGGGCTGGCGACCGGCTTGTGCCGACTGTCCAATAACCCGACCCTACGCGATCTGTCGACGATCTACGTCGAGCTGGTGCGCGGCACGCCGCTGTTGGTGCAAATCTTCATTTTCTATTTCTTTATCGGCACGGTACTTAACCTGTCCCGGGAATTCGCCGGGATCGCCGCGCTGTCGCTGTTCACTGGCGCGTATGTGGCGGAAATCGTGCGCGCTGGCGTGCAGTCCATCACCCGTGGCCAGAACGAAGCCGCTCGCTCCCTGGGCCTGAGCGCGAGCCAGTCGATGCGCCATGTGGTATTGCCGCAGGCGTTCAAGCGCGTGCTGCCGCCGTTGGCCGGGCAATTTATCAGCCTGGTAAAGGACACTTCCCTGGTGTCGGTGATCGCGATTACCGAACTGCTCAAGAGCGGCCGCGAGGTGATCACCACTTCGTTCTCGCCGTTTGAAATCCTGTTCTGCGTCGCAGGCCTGTACCTGCTGATCAACCTGCCGCTGTCGAAAATCGCCAGTCGGCTTGAGCGGAGGCTCGCGCAAAGTGATTGAAGTCCGCGATCTGGTAAAAGTCTTCGACACCCGTGGCCAAGTGGTGCGCGCGGTGGACCACGTCACCACCCAGGTGGCCAAGGGCGAAGTGCTGGTGGTGATCGGCCCGTCGGGCTCCGGCAAGTCGACCTTCCTGCGTTGTCTTAATGGCCTTGAGGCGTTCGACTCCGGCTCGGTGAGCATCGACGGCCTGCAACTGGCTGATCCGAAAACCGACGTCAACGCCTACCGCCGTGAAGTTGGCATGGTGTTCCAGCACTTCAATCTGTTCCCTCACATGACTGTGCTGGAAAACCTGTGCCTGGCGCAGAAAGTCGTGCGCAAGCGCGGGAAGGCGGAGCGTGAGGCCAAGGCCCTGGCGCTGCTGGAGAAGGTCGGTATCGCGCAAAAGGCCAATGAGTTTCCATCCCGATTGTCCGGCGGCCAGCAACAACGGGTCGCGATTGCCCGAGCCCTGGCGATGGAGCCCAAGGTGATGCTCTTTGATGAGCCCACCTCGGCGCTCGACCCGGAAATGGTCGGCGAGGTGCTGGACGTGATGAAGACCCTGGCCCTGGAAGGCATGACCATGGTCTGCGTCACCCACGAAATGGGCTTTGCCCGTGAAGTGGCCGACCGCGTGCTGTTTTTCGACCATGGCAAGTTGCTGGAAGACGCGGCCCCGGCCGAGTTCTTCGCTGCGCCCAAAGACCCTAGGGCCCAGGCATTCCTGCGCCAAGTCCTCTGATGTCGCGAGCCACAGGTCAGAGCCGGAACGTGTCGACCAGTGTCTGCAGATCCAGGCTCAGCCGCGTCAACTGAACACTGGCCGCCGCCGTCTCCTCGCTGGCGGCCGCTGTTTGCTCCGACACGTCACGCACTTTCATCACGCTGCGATTTATTTCCTCGGCCACGGCACTTTGTTGCTCGGCGGCAGCGGCAATCTGCGGGTTCATTTCCTGGATGATCGAGACTGTCCGGATAATGGCTGCCAATGCATCGCCTGCGTCGCGGCTCCGGTCGACACTGTTGTCGGTCAGCGCGCGGCTGCCGTCCATAATGTCTGCCACCTGTTGGGTGCCGGTGTGCAGGCCGCAGATCAGTCCTTCGATTTCTTCAGCGGATGCCTGCGTGCGCAAGGCCAGGCTGCGGACTTCATCGGCGACCACGGCAAACCCTTCGCCTGCCGTGCCCGCACGCGCCGCTTCAATGGCCGCGTTCAGGGCCAGCAGGTTGGTTTGTTGAGACACTGATTTGATGACGTCCAGCACACCTCCGATTTTTTGGCTTTCGCGTTGCAATGCAATCATCGCCTGGCTGGAGCGCTCCATTTCATGGGCCAGATGGCCTATCTGCTCCACCGCCAGCCCGACGACCTTGTCCCCGGTGCTGGCTTGTTGATCGGCCTCATTGGCCGCCGCCGATGCTTGTTCGGCATGTCGTGCGACTTCTTGGGCGGTGGCGAGCATTTCATTCATCGCTGTGGCCATCTGGTCTGTTTCGTCTTTCTGATCATTGATCCCGGCGCGGGTCTGCTCGGTGACGGCTGAGAGCTGCGTGGCGGCGCTGGCGATCTGCTGGGCGCTGTTGCCAATGCTGCTGATCAGGCTGCGCAGGTTGCGGGTCATTTGCCCGATGCTTTGCTGCAACTGGCCCAGTTCGTCGCGACGTTCCACCTGGATGTCGTGGCTCAAGTCGCCGTCGGCGACACGGTGGGCGGCAGTGAGGATTTCTCGCAGCGGCACGGCAATCTGCCGGGCGATCCACCAGGCGGCAAATGAACCCAGCAACAAGGCGGCCACCGTGACACCCGAGAGCAGGGTGCGGGTATGGTCAGCCTCACTGTCGCGCTGGATGGTCTGGCTTTGGCTCAGCAGTTCATTGTGTTCCAGTAACTGGTTGAGTTGTTGTTCAAAGCGGTTCTGTACGGTCTCAGTGGTGAGCTGGGCTTCCTTGAGCGTGAGGAGCTGCGCACGGTAGTTCGCCAGGTCTGTTTTGAGCAGGGCCGAATCGACAGGCAGGCGAGTCACGGCGGCCTGAGCAACGTCCAGCGCGTCGAGGGTGTTGCTGACGTCGTCGGCGTAGGCTTGCAACGTTTCGGCCGCCCAGGCGGGACTCTGGGCGCGATCCTCGGCCTGCTCCATGACTTGGCGCAGGTTTTCAATCGCATCCAGTGCTTGCTGGTCTTGCTGGTCAGGCAGTTCGCTGGCCAGTTGCGCGAGGGTGTCGCTGGCCTGCAGCGCTATCGCGTGGAGCGGGGGGCGAGTATTGTCGCGCCGTTCGATCAAGGGCGGCAGTTCTACGAGCGTGGCTTTGAAACTGGCCACCAGGCGTTCCGCTTCCTGGATGCGCCGCAGTTCCGCCGGGTCCTCAAGGTGGTTTGCAAGGTCGCGCAGATGCTGGTCGATGGTTTCAATCTGTTGCGCCATCTTGCCCAGGCTGGCGGTGTCAGTGAGGGTGCGGTAAACGATACGGTCGGCGCGCATCGCCTCCGCGACAGCCGCCAGTTGGCACAGTGTCGACAAGTTGCTTGAGCGTAGAAGTACGTCATTCAGGGCCTGCCAGCCGGTCACGGCGATGACGAGGCTGAGGACCAGCACCTGGCCAAAGCCCAGGGCGAGTTTGATACGGACGCTGGCGTTGACCAGCAAGCGGGTCAGCCGAGGAAACATGGTGAACCTCCAAATCTGAAAAAGCGCCTAGACCAACGCTAAATCGATTCGGGGTGATGGCGGGCTGATAACTACGTAGGAAGTTTCACAAGTTGCGGCGGCCTCGACTGGCCGCCGCGTAGGACCGATCAGATACGGAAACGTCCGACCAGCGTCTGCAAGTAGATGCCCAGACGTGCCAGTTCAGCACTGGACGCGGCGGTTTCTTCACTGGCCGAGGAGGTTTGTTCCGACACATCGCGCACGTTCAGTACGCTGCGATTGATCTCTTCAGCCACGGCGCTTTGTTGCTCGGCGGCGGTGGCGATCTGCGAGTTCATTGCCTGGATGGTCGAGACCGTGCGGGTGATGTTCGCCAAGGCGCTGCCGGCACGGCGGGTCAGTTCAACGCTGCTGTCGGTCAGGCCACGGCTGTTATCCATGATGGTCGCCACCTGTTGGGTGCCGTTTTGCAGGCCGACAATCAGCTCTTCGATCTCTTCGGTGGACTTCTGCGTACGTTGGGCCAGGCTGCGCACTTCATCGGCCACCACCGCAAAGCCGCGCCCGGCTTCACCGGCACGCGCGGCTTCAATCGCGGCGTTGAGGGCCAGCAGGTTGGTTTGCTGGGCCACGGACTTGATCACGTCGAGCACGCTGCCGATCTTGTCGCTTTCGCGCTTCAAGTCGCCCATGGCAGCGGTGGAGTTGCCGACTTCGGTGGCCAGGCGTTCGATCTGAGCGATGGCTTCACCGACCACTTTATCGCCCTCACGGGCTTGCTGGTCTGCGGCTACGGCGGCTTCGGACGCTTCCTCGGCGTTGCGTGCGACTTCCTGCACGGTGGCGGCCATTTCGTTCATGGCAGTGGCGACCTGGTCGGTCTCGATTTTCTGGCTGTTGACCCCGGCGCTGGTCTGCTCGGTAACGGCAGACAGTTGCTCGGCGGCGCTGGCGATCTGGGTGACGCCGTCGCTGATCCCGCCAATCAGCTCACGCAGGCCGACGGTCATGCTTTGCATGGCGCGTTGCAGTTGGCCCAGTTCGTCCTGGCGCAGGGAGTTCAGGTTGTGGCTCAGGTCACCCAAGGCCACGCGCTCGGCCACCTGGAGGGTCTCGTTCAGCGGGAGGATGATCTGACGGGTGATGGCCCACGCGGCGGCCAGGCCAAAGATCAGCGCGAGTGTCGCGGCCAACAGCAACAATTGTTTGGCGCGTGCGGCGTCCGTATCGCGCACAACCGTTTGCGAGGCGGTCAGTTTGTTGCTGCGGTCCAGCATTAGGGAGCCCTGGCTGACCATGATTTTCAAGGCCCCGGCGCTGGAGACTTGAGAGTCACGGTATTGGCTCACCGCTGCACGGTAGGCTTGCAGCGAAACGCCGGCCTGTTGCAGGTTTTTTGTATATTGCTCGGGTAGCTGGCTATCGAGGGCGGTGATTTTCTTCAAGGCGTTGTCGATGGCGTCCAGCGCTGGTTGCTCGGCCTCGACCTTGCCGCTATAGGTGTAGCCACGCACCTGGAAGCGGGCTTGCTGGATCAGCTTGCTCAAATCGACAACGCTGTTGAACTGGCTCACGTTGTCGCCTTGCAGCAGGGCTTTTTCGATCTCACTCACGTTGGCCACTGCGTTGTCGGCCGTGTCGCCCAGTTTGCTGCGGGCGTTTTCCCGGTTGGCGCCGGCCTGCACCATGGCCTCGAATGCGCGCTTGTACTGGTCGACCGCCGCGAGTTGATCATCGATCAAGGCAATGTCAGCGGGCTGCTCAATGAGTGCACGTGCGGTTTTCAGGCCGCTATCCAGTTGGCCGAGAAAACCATTGACCGTCGTCGGACCCTGCTCGCCACGGCGCATTTCAAAGTCCAGGCGCGCTAAGCGCAAGTCCTTGCTCAGGTCGTTGAGGCTGGCGATATACCCCAGTTTGTCGCCGCGACTGATCACGCTGGAGAGCCCGGTCCAGCCGGTGAACGTGATCATCAGCGTCAGCAGCAATACCAGCCCGAAGCCCACGCCCAGCTTGGTTTTGACACTGACATTCCCCAGCTTTTCGGCTAACCATCGATGCATGCTGCAAACTCCCCTGGAACAAGGTTTGGACTTATTCGAAGGCTATCGGCACGCACGCAGGATTCTGTAGCGACACAGCTCCAATGTGGGAGCGTCTGTTGGACCGAGTAGTTAGAAAAGTCGGGCGAGGAGGGCGGTGACGGCGGTTTCGACGCGCAGGATGCGCGCCCCGAGCTGCACGGGCTGCATGCCGGCCTTGGCCAGCAAGTCCACTTCGTAGGGGATCCAGCCGCCTTCCGGACCAATCGCCAGGGTCACCGGCTCATCCAGCCCACGCGGGCAGGCCGGGTAATCGCCGGGGTGACCGATCAGGCCCAGGGTGCCTTCAGTCATGGCCGGCAGGCGGTCTTCGACGAACGGTTTGAAGCGCTTTTCGATAACGATCTCGGGCAGCACCGTATCCCGCGCCTGCTCCAGGCCTAGGATCAGTTGCTCGCGAATCGCCTCGGGCTCCAGGAATGGGGTTTGCCAGAAGCTCTTTTCGACCCGGTAGCTGTTCAGCAGCACTACCTTGGGCACGCCCATGGCGGCCACGGCCTGCAGCACCCGGCGCAGCATTTTCGGGCGCGGCAGGGCCAGCAGCAGGGTCAGCGGCAGTTTGGCCGGTGGCGGCTGGTCGACGCTCACTTGCAGCTCGGCTTCACCGGCGTCCAGGCGCAGCAACTGCGCATTGCCCATCAGCCCGCCGATACGGCCGACGCGCAGGCTGTCGCCGACGGCGGCGCGGTGGACTTCCTGCATATGCACCAGGCGCCGATCGCGCAGCACCACTCGCTCGGCCGTAATAAAATCGGCCTCTTCCAGCAGCAGCAGGTTCACGGCTGGGTCGCTGGCGGCTGGTCGTCGTCGGCGGGTTGATCATCCCGGTGTTCGCCGCGCTTGCTGATCAAGGCACTGAACAGGATGCCAATTTCGAACAGCATCCACATCGGCACGGCCAGCAGCGTCTGGGAGAAGATATCCGGCGGCGTGAGGATCATGCCGACCACGAAGCAGCCGATGATCACGTAGGGGCGGATCTTTTTCAGGTACGACACGTTGACCACGCCGATCCACACCAGCAGCACCACGGCCACCGGGATTTCGAAGGCCACGCCAAAGGCGAAGAACAACGTCATCACGAAGTCGAGGTAGCTGGTGATGTCGGTCATCATCTCCACGCCGGCCGGAGTGGCTGCGGCGAAGAACTTGAAGATCAACGGGAACACCAGGAAGTACGCGAACGCCATGCCGGTGTAGAACAGCAGGATGCTCGACACCAGCAACGGCACCGCGATGCGCTTCTCATGCTTGTACAGGCCCGGCGCGATAAAGCCCCAGATCTGGTGCAGGATCACCGGGATCGCCAGGAACAGCGAAACCATCATGGTCAGCTTCAACGGCGTGAGGAACGGCGACGAAACATCGGTGGCGATCATCGTCGCGCCGGCCGGCAGGTACTGGCGCAGTGGCGTCGAAACAAAGGTGTAGATCTGCTGGGTAAAGGCGAACAACCCGGCAAAAATGATGAAGATGGCCGCTACGCAACGCAGCAGGCGGGTACGCAGCTCAGTGAGGTGCGAGACCAGCGGCATATGCTGGTCGTTTTCCGGTTTATCAGCGCTCATGGGGCTCGCGGCGGCAATGTAGGGTCATGGGGCGCGGGCGACGCAATGGGCGTCGGCGCAGGCTCGGTTGGCGCGGTCGGTGCCACGGGGGCGGTTTCAGCGACGGGCGCGATGCTGTGTTCGGCCACAGGCTGCGCCGGTTTGGCGGGCTCCTGCACGGGCGACAGAATCTTTCGCGTTTCCTGTTCCAACGACAGAATGTGCTCGTTGTGCAGTTGCCGACGAATCTCGTCGGCGCCGATTTCCCGTTCAACTTCCTGTTTGATGGCGTTGAAACTGCGTTTCAGGCGCCCGATCCACAGGCCGGCCGTGCGCGCTGCACCGGGCAGGCGTTCCGGCCCCAATACCAGCAAGGCCACGAGGCCGACGAGCAGCAGTTCAGAGAAGCTGATACCAAACATTAGTCAGTGCTCACGAGTCTTTGCGGGTCGGCTCTTCGACTTTCTCAGCCTGCACGTCGAAGGTACGACGCTCGGTGATCGGCTGGGCGGCCTGCGGGTGCACAGGCTGGGCCGGCGGTACCGGATTGGCGACCGGGTCGGCCGGTTTTTCATCATCGTTCATGGCTTTGCGAAAGCCCTTGATCGACTCGCCCACGTCGGTACCGAGGTTTTTGAGTTTCTTGGTGCCGAACACCAGTACCACGACCACCAGAATGACGATCCAGTGTTTCCAGTCAAAAATGCCCATGCTGCAAATCCTCAGTCAACGTTATTCAAGTGGACGGACGCGAAGCCTTTTCGGCATGCCCGGACAAGCCAAAGCGACGGTCCAGTTCATCCAGTACAGCCTGCGGATGCTGCCCCAGTTGGGCGAGCATGACCAGGCTGTGGAACCAAAGGTCGGCGGTTTCGTAGATCACATCGCTGCAGTCGCCGCTGATTTGCGCGTCTTTGGCCGCGATGATGGTCTCGACGGATTCTTCGCCGAGTTTTTCCAGAATCTTGTTCAGGCCCTTGTGATACAGGCTGGCGACATAGGAGCTGTCGGCATCCGCACCTTTGCGGTCCTCCAGCACCTGGGCCACACGGTTCAGGGTATCGCTCATGTCTAGTGTCCTGCCGGGTAGATGGCGTGCGGGTCTTTGAGTACCGGCTCGACGATCTTCCATTCGCCATTCTCGAACACGCGATAGAAGCAGCTGTGACGGCCGGTATGGCAAGCGATGCCGCCGATCTGCTCGACCTTGAGGATCACCACGTCGGCGTCGCAGTCCAGGCGTAGCTCGTGCAAGGTTTGCACGTGCCCGGACTCTTCGCCCTTGCGCCACAGTTTGCCACGCGAGCGTGACCAGTAGATGGCGCGCTGCTCAGCGGCAGTGAGGCTCAGGGCCTCGCGGTTCATCCAGGCCATCATCAGCACGCGCCCGGTCTTGTAGTCCTGGGCAATGGCCGGCACCAGGCCGTCACTGTCCCACTTGATCTCGTCCAGCCAGTCTTTCATGTTCGGCTCCGGCAATTTGCGACAGTGTATAACCGGATTGGCTATCGACGCACGATCAGATAAACACCCACGGCGACCATGATGCCAGCCGGCCAGTGCCCCAGAGGGTTCAGCGGGCCCCCAATCGCCAGCATTACGCCGCCGACCAGATGGGCTGCACCCAGCAGGCGCAGGAACCAGTCGTCCTTGCGTTTCTGCCACAGCGGCGCCGGGTCCTTGGCGTGGGGCTGGGACATGCGCTCCAACAAGTCGCGGGTCATGTTGGCCAGATGCGGCAGTTGTTCCATCTGACTGTGCAGGTTGCCCAGCATGGTCTTCGGGCTCATCCGCTCGCGCATCCAGCGCTCCAGGAACGGTTGGGCGGTGTTCCACAGGTCGAGGTCCGGGTACAGCTGACGGCCCAGGCCTTCGATGTTCAGCAGGGTCTTTTGCAACAGCACCAGCTGCGGCTGCACTTCCATATTGAAGCGCCGCGCGGTCTGGAACAGGCGCATCAGCACCTGGCCGAATGAAATATCTTTTAACGGTTTTTCAAAGATCGGCTCGCACACGGTGCGGATCGCCGCTTCGAATTCGTTGAGTTTGGTTTCTGCCGGTACCCAGCCCGAGTCGATGTGCAACTGCGCCACGCGGCGATAGTCACGCTTGAAGAAGGCAAACAGGTTACGCGCCAGGTAGTCCTGGTCCTCCGGGGTCAGGCTGCCGACGATACCGCAGTCGATCGCAATGTATTGCGGGCTCCACGGGTTGACGGTGCTGACGAAGATGTTGCCCGGGTGCATGTCGGCGTGGAAGAAACTGTCACGGAACACCTGGGTGAAGAAAATCTCCACACCACGCTCGGCGAGCATCTTCATGTCGGTACGCTGGTCGGCCAGGGTCGCAAGGTCGGTGACCTGCACGCCGTAGATGCGCTCCATCACCAGCACTTTGGGTCGGCACCAGTCCCAATACACTTGCGGCACGTACAGCAACGGCGAGCCTTCGAAGTTGCGCTTGAGCTGGCTGGCGTTGGCCGCTTCGCGCAGCAGGTCGAGTTCGTCGTAGATGGTTTTTTCGTAGTCGGCGACCACGTCCACTGGGTGCAACAGGCGCGCATCGGCGCTGAAGCGCTCGGCGGCGCGGGCGAGGATGAACAACCACGCCAGGTCCTGTCCGATGATTGGCTTGAGGCCTGGACGGATCACCTTCACCACCACTTCTTCGCCGGTCTTGAGCCGCGCTGCGTGCACTTGCGCGACCGAGGCCGAGGCCAGTGGCTCGACGTCGAAGCGGCTGAAGACTTCGCTGATCTTCTTGCCAAGCTGCTCTTCGATCAGCTTCATCGATTGCTGGGAATCGAAGGGTGGCACGCGGTCCTGCAGCAGCATCAGCTCGTCGGCGATGTCTTCCGGCAACAAATCGCGACGGGTCGAGAGGATCTGCCCGAACTTGATAAAGATCGGCCCCAGGTCCTGCAAGGCCAGGCGCAGGCGTGCGCCCCTGCTCAGCTCCAGCTGTTTACGCGGGAACCAACGCCATGGCAGCACATAGCGCACGGCAAGCAGGAACCACGGCAGGGGCAGGGCGAACAGCAGGTCATCAAGGCGGTAGCGGATTACGACGCGCTGGATACGAAACAAACGGCGGACGGCAAGCAGCTTCATGCGTTATCGCTTGGATCAAGGGAACGGCTCAGGCGCTCGAAGCGTGCCTCAAGGCGTTCCAGGTCGATTTTGGCCTTGTCTAGTTCACGAAAGCGCGCTTGCGCTTCCCGTTCTCCGACCAGGGTGCGCGATTCTTCGCTCAGGTATTCGGCAAGGTTCTGGTTGAGGCTGGCGAACCCTTGCTGGTACCAACGCGACCTGCTGCGCAGGTGTCCGCTGATCAACTGGGTAGCCACGGGGCCGATCCAGCGGGACAGCTCGTATTCCCAGTCCAGTTCCAGGTCTTGCAACACGGCGGCGAGGTCCATCAGCGCCGCGCTGTCGCCTTCCAGCTCCACTTCGGCACTGTGCAGGATGGCGGTCTTGTTGCGACTCAGGGCCAGGTGCAACAGGCTCGATGCCGGCGCACGCAAGGTGCAATCGGCCTCGGCGGCCCACTGGCTCGCAAGCATCAGGCCTTCATCGCTGGGCAGGATAAACAGCTGCAAGGCGGGGCTGCGGCAATCGACGGCAATGACTTTGCCGTTGAGGTGCGCAAGCCGCGCCAGGGCGGTGCTGTCCAGGCGCAGTACACGATTGAGGCCGTGTTCGACGCTGGCGAGAAGTCCGGCGAACAACATCAGGGCTTGATGCCGCGGTGCAGCGCGACGACGCCCGAGGTCATGTTGTGGTAAGTCACGCGGTCGAAACCGGCCTCTACCATCATCGACTTGAGGGTTTCCTGGTCAGGGTGCATGCGGATCGATTCGGCCAGGTAGCGGTAGCTCTCGGCGTCATTGGTGATCAGCTTGCCCATCAACGGCATGAAGGCGAACGAGTAGGTGTCGTAGACCTTGGACATCAGCGCGTTGGTCGGCTTGGAGAATTCCAGCACCAACAGGCGGCCGCCCGGCTTGAGCACGCGCAGCATCGAGCGGATCGCGTCTTCCTTGTGGGTCACGTTGCGCAGGCCGAAAGCGATGGTCACGCAGTCGAAATGGTTGTCGGGGAACGGCAGCTTTTCAGCGTCGGCCTGGACGAATTCGATATTGCCGGCCACGCCTTTGTCGAGCAGGCGGTCGCGACCGACCTTGAGCATCGACCCGTTGATGTCCGCCAACACCACCTGGCCGGTCGGGCCAACGAGCTTGGAGAACTTCGCTGCCAGGTCGCCCGTGCCGCCGGCGATATCCAACACGCGGTTGCCGGTGCGTACACCCGACAGCTCGATGGTGAAGCGCTTCCACAGGCGGTGCATACCGCCCGACAGCACGTCGTTCATCAGGTCGTACTTGGCGGCTACAGAGTGGAACACCTCAGCGACTTTTTCCGCTTTTTGGCTTTCCGGGACGTTCTTGAAGCCGAAGTGAGTGGTGGGTTCGGCATCGCTGCCTTTGCGCTGATCAGTCATATCGCTGTCACCAAAAGAGAATGCGGCACATGATAATCCCCAAGGCCTGCTTTGTCTTGGCAAGGCTGCAGGTAAGATAGGTCATCACAGAGACCTTTTGCCGCATGGAAGGTTTACAACGTCGCTATAAAGAGGAGTCATTGCAATGGCCCGTATAACCGTTGAGCGTGCACATTCCCTGGGTAAAGAAGGCGCACGGGCAAAGGCCGACAAGTTGGCGCAAAAACTCAAGGAGCAATATGGCCTCGAGCCGTCGTGGTCCGGGGACACCTTGAACCTCAAGCGTTCAGGGGTGAAAGGCACGGTAGTAGTGGCCGACGATTCTTTACGCATTGATGTGGAACTGGGCCTGTTGATGTCGGCCATGAGCGGCTCCATCAAGTCTGAAATTGAAAAGGCGCTGGATAAGGCGCTGGCGTGATCCGCTCGTTCTTAGGGTGCCGATTCTAATTTTTCACCCTACTTTGTGCCCAAGCCCTCAACTCCTGCGGGCCGTTCCTCCACCCTATTCTGCGTGAGGTGCACCATGGCCAAAGTTATCCTGAAGAAAAAAATCGACGTCGAGACCACTACGCTGAGCGACGTTAAATCCTACGCCCGCAAGATCTGGCTGGCAGGACTTGGTGCCTATGCCAAGGTTGGAAGTGAGGGCGGCGAGTATTTCAAAGAGCTGGTTAAAACTGGTCAACATGTTGAAAGTAAAGGTAAAAAAGTTGCAGTTGAACAACTTGAGGCCGCCAACAGTCAGATTGATCAAGTCAAGAGTAATGTCTCCTCCGTCAAAGGCCTGGTAGAAGTTCAGCTGGATAAAGTTGAAAAAGCTTTTGATACTCGTGTTGCAAGTGCCTTGAATCGAATCGGCATTGCGTCTAAACATGACGTTGAGACACTCTCTGCTAAGCTCGAAGAGCTGACGACATTGCTAGAACGTGTCGCGCGTAAACACTAAGGAGACATCGGGATGGCTGTTAAAAAGACTACTCAGAAAGAAGGCAGCTCGTGGGTCGGGGAAGTTGAAAAATATTCCCGTAAGATCTGGCTTGCTGGTTTAGGCGTGTACTCGAAGGTTAGCAGTGACGGTGGCAAGTACTTCGAGACTTTGGTCAAGGACGGCGAGAAGGCCGAGAAGTTGACCAAAACCACGGTTGGTAAAAAAGTTGATGCGGCCAAGGCAACTGCCGGTTCCGCCAAATCGAGCATTTCTGACACTTGGGGCAAGTTGGAAGAAACTTTCGACAAGCGCCTTAACAGTGCCATTTCGCGACTGGGCGTGCCTAGCAAAGCAGAACTGAAGACGCTGCACAGTAAGGTCGATACCCTGACCAAGCAAATTGAAAAGCTGACGGGTGCCAAAGTAGCTCCGGCGAAAACTGCCGCCGCTAAACCCGCTGCCAAGCCGGCTGCTAAAACCGCTGCTGCCAAACCTGCCGTGAAAGCTGCCGCCAAACCGGCTGCCAAAGCTGCGACCAAGGCACCAGCCAAAGTTGCTGCTAAACCAGCCGCCAAGCCTGCGGCAAAAACGGCAGCTGCCAAGCCCGCCGCAAAGCCTGCTGCTAAACCGGTAGCCGCTAAAGCTGCTGCTAAGCCCGCAGCCAAGGCAGCAGCAAAACCAGCCGCCAAGCCTGCGGCTAAAACCGCAGCTGCAAAGCCTGCTGCCAAACCAGCATCCAAGCCCGCCGCCGCGAAGCCGGTCGCGAAACCTGTTGCAGCCAAACCTGCTGCAAAACCAGCCGCCGCGAAGAAGCCAGCAGTAGCGAAAAAACCAGCCGCACCCAAGCCTGCTGCTCCGGCACCAACCGCTTCCACAGCCAACTCGGTGTCCGCACCGACGCCTGCTGCTGTGACCCCGACTGCAACGCCGGCAACCCCGACGCCATCCAGTCAGTCCTGATTTTCCCCAGGACACAAAAAATGCCCGGCCTGCAAAGGTCGGGTATTTTTTATGGGTGGGAGCTGGCTTGCCTGCGATTGCGGGGTGTCAGGCCCCACGTGAGCTGACGGGTCAAGTGCTCTCGCAGGCAAGCCAGCTCTCACATTTTCAGATGGGGTCATCCAGGTATTTCAGCGCGAACGTCTCGGTTGCGAGTCGCGCCGGCAATAACAGATGCGGCGCCACCAACATCATGATTTGGTACACCACCACCCGCACCTCGCCTTCACGGTCGAGAATCCGCTGGTAATCCAGGGAAAACAACAAGGTCATGGTGATCTGCTCCACCAGTTGCCCCAAGGCTTGAGTGCCACTCACCAACTGCCCCGCCGCCTTCAGCCTCGCCAGCAACGAAGCCAGGGTGCGCTTGAGCGCCGTGAGCAGGTTGCGAATACCTTTGGCCAGCTTTGGCAGGCGCCCGGCCAGGTTCGACAGGTCCTGGAACAGGAACCGGTAATGGGCCATACGCTCGACGATCAGGTGCAGGAACAGCCAGTAATCCTCGGCTTCCAGCTGTGCGTCGGCGGGTGGGTTGAGCAGCGGCGCCAGCTCATTCTGAAAGCGCTCGAACAGGCCGAGGACCAGCGGCTCCTTGCCATGGAAGTGGTAGTAAAGGTTGCCGGGGCTGATCCCAATTTCATTGGCCACCTCCATGGTCGACACGTTCGGCTCGCCCTTCTGGTTGAACAACTGCAGGGCACATTCAAGGATACGGTCGCGCGTCTTCATCCAGTCTTCTTAATGTGATCGTTGAGCTCAACGCACCCGAACATAGGTGCCAGGCGCTGCTTCCATCGGTGGGTAATTCTGGTTGCCCAGGGCGGTGAGGGTTTCGCGTTGCACGCCTGAGCGTTGCTGGATCCACTCCAGCCATTGCGGCCACCAGCTACCCTCGATGTGGTGGGCGTCGTAGTACCAGGCGCGCGGGTCGCTGCTCATCTTAGGGTTTTCGACGTAATTGGCCTTTGGGTTGCCCGGCGGGTTGAGGATGCTCTGGATGTGCCCGCTGTTGGAGAGCACGAAGCGTCGCTCACCGCCCAGCAGTTGGGTCGAGCGGTACACCGCGTCCCACGGCGTGATGTGGTCGTTGATCCCGGCCACACTGAAACTGTCCACCGTGACCTTTTGCAGATCGATAGGCGTGCCGCACACCTCCAGGCCGCCGGGATGGCTGAGTGGGTTGTGCTTGAAGAAGTCCAGCAGGTCGCCGTGCAGCGCGGCGGGCAGGCGCGTGTTGTCGTTGTTCCAGTACAGGATGTCGAAGGCCGGCGGCTCCTTGCCCAGCAGGTAGTTGTTGATCCAATAGTTCCAGATCAGGTCATTGGGGCGCATCCAGGCAAAGACTTTGGCCATGTCGCGGCCATCCAGCACGCCTTGCTGGTAAGAGCGGCGCTTGGCGGCTTCCAGGGTTTGCTCGTCGGCGAAGAGTGTGGCGGGGCTGTCGATCTGGCTGTCCAGCAGGCTGACCAGGTAGCTGGCGCTGGAGACGCGCCGCAACTGACGCTTGGCTTGCAGGTGGCCTTGCAGCGCGGCGATGGTCAGGCCGCCGGCGCAGGCGCCCATCAGGTTGACCTCGCGCGCGCCGGTGATCGTCCGGCACACGTTGAGCGCTTCTTCTGCGGCGGCGACGTAGGTCGAAAGGCCCCATTCGCGGTGCCGCACGTCCGGGTTTCGCCAACTGATCATGAAGGTCTGCAGGCCGTTTTTCAGGGCGTATTGCACAAAGCTGTTGGCCGGGCTCAGGTCGAAAATGTAGTACTTGTTGATTTGCGGCGGCACCACCAGCAGGGGCTTGGCATATTGTTTTTCGCTCATGGGCTTGTACTGGATCAGCTCCAGCAGCTCATTGCGAAACACCACTGAGCCGGGTGTAGTGGCGACCGTCTTGCCCACTTCGAACGCGTGCTTGCTCACCTGGCGTGGTAGGCCATTGTTGTGCAGCAGGTCCTCGAACAGGTTACTCACGCCGCGCACCACACTGTTGCCACCGGAGTTGAGCAGTTCCTTGATGGCCAGCGGGTTGAGCAGGCTGTTGGAAGGCGAGACGGCATCGTTGAACAGGGCGAACGCAAAATGCGCCCGTGCCCGGTCATCGTCGCTCAGGGTGCTGTCGTCAATCCACTGGCGTGATTGCTTCTGCCAGCTCAAATAGGCTTGCAGGCTGCGCCGGTACAGGGGGTTGAGTTTCCAGGTGGGGTCGGTGAAGCGGCTGTCATTGGGGTTGGGCGCATGCACGGTTTCGCCCAGCAATACACGGCCCAATTGCCCGCCCAGCGCCACGGCGTGGCGCGCGGTATGCACCGGGTTGCGCAAGCCGTGGGCGGCGACGCTGCGCAGGGTTGACAGTAAATCCCGGCCTCGCAGGCCGGTGATCGCATTTTGCGCATTGATGAACGCGGCAGGGGTGGGCGCCGGGTTCGTCACGGGTCTTTCTCGCATGAGCCAACACTCCTTCGTCAAGCCATCAACAGGCACGCCAATTCAGAACCATAGTCGGTTCCTGGCAAGTTGCGCGGCGGTGTGGTCCTTACACCGCCGGTCGCGGATGAATCACCGCGCGCATGCGCTCCTCTTCGAGAAATTTCATGATGATCGGCGCCACGGCTTCGGCCCGGGTGATCAGGAATAGGTGGCCATCATCGATGACGTGCAACTGCGCATTGGGAATGCGCCAGGCGAGCATGCGCATGTTGATCAGGGGGATCAGTGGGTCGTCGTCCCCGGCCAGCACCAGGGTGGGTTGGCGGATTTTGTGCAGCCAATGGATGCTGGTCCAACCCAGCCCGGCAAACAGCTGCCAGTAGTAACCCAGCTTGCCGGCCGAGCGCACTTTGCTCGCGTGTTCGGCGGCCAGTTTCGAATCGCGGCGGAACGAGCCGCCGTAAATCATCGGCGCAATGCGCACCACGTGGGACGGTTGGATGTAGCGGCGTGGGCTGGCCATCAGCCACAGCACTTTGGGCTTGCCCGGCACCATCACCGCACCCGCTGCCGTGGCCGCGAGGATCAGCTTTTTACAACGCTCCGGGTAGTCGTAGGCGAATTGCTGCGCTAGCGCGCCACCCCACGACACACCCACTGCGTTGACCTGGCCGTAGTCCAGGTAATCGAGCATGCGCGCGGTAAGTTTGGCCAGGCCGGGAAAACGGTAGGGCCGGTTGGGCGTCGACGAACCGCCCACGCCGGGCACATCGAAGGCGATCACTTCCAGGTCCGGGTCCAGCGCCTGGACGAACGGAAACACCAGCTCAAGGTTGGCGCCGATGCCATTGAAGATCAGCAAAGGCGTCAAGTGAGGCTTGCCCGGGCGCACCGCCGTGCGGATGGTCTGGCCATCCAGGTCGATGGTACGGAAGATGAACGGTTGAGGCATGGGGGAACCCTTCGGGTTAGGGGGGCAGTTGCGAGCTTCAAGCTACAAGCTGAACTCAATCAGCTTGAGGCTTGTAGCTTGCAGCTATCGTTCATGCACATATGTTCCCGGCGCCGCTTCGGCTGCGGCGTACGTTTTATTACCTAATGCCGTCGGTGCTTTCTTCAACTTCCCCGCCCGCTCCGCCTGCCATACCTGCCAATGCAGCCACCAGGAATCGGTGTGCTTGGTTGCATTCTCCTGCCATTCCAGCGGTTTCGCCGTGAGGCTGTCACTGGTCTGGTAACGCGCCTTGGGATTGCCCGGTGGATTAAGAATGCTCTGGATGTGACCGCTGCTGGACAACACGAATTCAACCTTCCCACCAAACAGCTGCGCCGACTTGTAGCAAGACTGCCACGGCGTGATGTGGTCGTTGGTGCCGGCCAGTGAATAGATATCGGCGGTGACCTGCTTGAGGTCAATCGGCGTACCGCACACTTCCAGGGCGTTGGCGCGGACCAGTGGATTATTTTTGAACAGTTCGATGAGGTCGCCGTGGAAGGCGGCCGGCAAGCGCGTGGTGTCGTTGTTCCAGAACAAGATATCGAACACCGGCGGCTCATTGCCGAGCAGGTAGTTGTTGACCCAGTAGTTCCAGATCAGGTCGTTGGGGCGCATCCAGGCGAACACCTTGGCCATGTCGCGGCCTTCCAGCACGCCGGCTTGATAGGAATGGCGCTTGGCCGCTTCCAGGGTCTGTTCGTCGACAAACAGCGCCACCTGGGTGTCCAGCGTGGTGTCCAGCACGCTCACCAGCAGGGTCAGTGCGTTGACCTTCTTCTCGCCCAGCGCCGCGTAGTGGCCCAGCAGCGCGGTGCAGGTAATGCCACCGGAGCAGGCGCCGAGCATGTTGATGTCTTTGCTGCCCGTGATCGCGGTGACCACGTCGACCGCTTCCTTGAGCGCTTCGATATAGGTCGACAGGCCCCATTCACGCTGGGCCTTGGTCGGGTTGCGCCAGCTGACGATAAACGTCTGCTGGCCATTGCGCAGGCAAAAGCGCGCCAAGCTCTTATCCGGGCTCAAGTCGAACACATAGAATTTGTTGATCTGCGGCGGCACCACCAACAGCGGGCGCTCGTGCACCTGTTCGGTGATCGGCTTGTACTGGATCAACTCCAGCACGTCGTTGCGAAACACTACGGCACCTTCGGTGGTGCCCAGGCTCTTGCCCACTTCAAAGGCGCCCATGTTGACCTGGCTCGGCATGCCGCCGTTGTGCACCATGTCCTTGGCCAGGTGGGAAAGGCCATCAAGCAGGCTTTTGCCGCCGGTTTCAAAAAAGCGTTTGACCGCCGCCGGGTTGGCCGCGCTGTTGGTCGGGGCCATGGCTTCGGTCATCAGGTTGATCACGAAGTGGCCGCGGCTGACGTCCTGTTCCGACAGGTTGCTGTCGCCGATCCAGTCGTGCAGTTCCTTGCGCCACGCCAGGTAGGTCTGCAAATAACGTTTGTAGAGCGGGTTCTGGCTCCAGGCAGGGTCATGGAAACGACGGTCGTCGCTTTCGGGTACCAGCTGCGATTTGCCGAACATCACATTCTTCAATTCCACGCCAAAATGCGCGACGTGTTTGACGCTGTGCAACGGTTGCTTGATGGCTTGGGTCAGCACCATCTTCGCCGAGGCGAGTAAATCCTTTTTACGTAACGCGATGATCGGGTTCAGCCCCAGGGTGTTTTCCGAGGCCTGGCGTTTCAAGTCATCGTTATTCTTGTTACTCATCTACGACGCTCCATTGTCCGAAAGACGAGTACCCGTTACTGCCGCTGTGCACCCAGTTTCGATACACAACACAAGCCAGGTACTGCGACTCGGGTGACCGTTGATACCGCATCGTCAAATGCAGGGAACTTGCCAGCTCCATTGGTTACCCGAGTTTGATTTTTTTCGCAAGCGGACCAATCGTTGGTCACGCGACAGGGCATTCAAGCAGATGAAATTAGAAAATGCCCTCTAAAGAGCAAGACGCCTGGGCTAGAGCATCAGCCGCACGACCGACTGACTTGGATCGCGGGTTTTGCCGGCCGCTTTGAGTTCGGCAAGGTAGTCGGCCCACAGCGCGTCCTGGCGCACGGCCAATTGGTAGAGGTAGTCCCAGGTGAACAGTCCGCTGTCATGACCGTCGTCGAAGGTCAATTTCAGTGCGTACTGACCGGCCGGTTCTATTTTGACCAAACGCACGTTGAGTTTGCCGAATTGCAGGATGGGTTTGCCGTGACCCTGGACTTCTGCGGAAGGCGAGTGGGTGCGCAGCAGTTCGGCGGGGAGTTGGTACACCTCGTCGGGCCCGTAGGTAAGGCCGAGAGTGTTGGAGGTTTTGTGCAGGTTTACAGCTGTAGGGAATTTGGACATGGGAGCCTCCAGCGGCCAGCCTTAAGCTACAAGCGGCAAGTTGAATGGGCTCAACTTGAAGCTTGTAGCTTACAGCTTGAGCTCACAGAATGTAGCGCGACAGATCTTCGTTCTGCGCCAATTCGCCCAAGTGGCTATTGACGTAATCCGCATCAATTTTGATCACTTCGCCATTCTGCGCACCGGCCAGGTCGCCCGCGCTGAAGGACACTTCCTCCAGCAAACGCTCAAGCAGGGTATGCAGTCGACGCGCACCAATGTTCTCGGTCTTCTCGTTGACCTGCCAGGCGATCTCCGCCAGACGCTTGATGCCGTCCGCTTGGAACTCGATACCCAAGCCTTCGGTTTTCAGCAACTCACGGTATTGCTCGGTGAGAGAAGCATGCGGTTCGCTGAGGATGCGTTCGAAGTCGCCCGGGGTCAGTGCCTTGAGCTCGACGCGAATCGGCAGGCGGCCTTGCAGCTCCGGCACCAGGTCGCTTGGCTTGCTCAGGTGGAAGGCACCGGAGGCGATAAACAGGATGTGGTCGGTCTTGACCATGCCCAGCTTGGTGTTCACGGTGCAGCCTTCGATCAGCGGCAGCAGGTCGCGCTGCACGCCTTCACGGGACACATCCACACCGCCGGAGTTACCGCGCTTGGCGACCTTGTCGATTTCATCGATGAACACAATGCCGTGTTGCTCGACCGCTTCCAGGGCCTTGGCCTTGAGCTCTTCCTCATTCACCAGGCGCCCGGCTTCTTCGTCGCGCACCAGTTTCAGCGCTTCCTTCACCTTGAGCTTGCGGCTTTTCTTTTTGCCCTTGCCCATGTTGGCGAACAGGTTCTGCAACTGGCTGGTCATTTCTTCCATGCCAGGCGGGGCGGAGATGTCGACACCGGAGACTTCGGCGACTTCGATCTCGATTTCCTTGTCGTCCAGCTGGCCTTCACGCAGGCGCTTGCGGAACAGCTGGCGGGTGTTGGAATCCGAGGCCGGTGCGGCGTCTTCGTTGAAACCCGCGCGTGCCGGTGGCAGCAGGGCATCAAGGATGCGTTCTTCCGCGGCGTCTTCGGCGCGATGGCTGACCTTGGTCATTTCCTGCTCGCGCAGCAGTTTCAGCGCGGCATCGGCCAAGTCACGAATGATCGACTCGACGTCGCGGCCCACGTAGCCCACTTCGGTGAACTTGGTGGCTTCGACCTTGATGAACGGTGCATTGGCCAGTTTGGCCAAGCGACGGGCTATTTCGGTTTTACCGACGCCGGTAGGGCCGATCATCAGGATGTTTTTCGGCGTTACTTCAACACGCAGCTCTTCGGGCAGTTGCATGCGGCGCCAGCGGTTACGCAGCGCGATGGCAACGGCGCGCTTGGCATCGTCCTGGCCGATGATATGGCGGTTGAGTTCATGGACGATTTCGCGGGGAGTCATGGACATAGTGTTTGGCGGCCTCAAGCGAGAATAAGCCTACGGCTTATTCGGCGAGGTCCTGCTCCTCAATGGTCTGATTGTGGTTGGTGAACACGCAGATATCGCCGGCAATGCCCAAGGCCGTCTCGACGATTTCGCGGGCCGACAGGTCGGTTTTCTTCAACAGTGCGCTGGCTGCCGCTTGGGCGTAGCCACCGCCGGAACCCATAGCGATCAGGCCATGTTCGGGCTCAACCACATCGCCGTTACCGGTGATGATCAGGGAGGCATCTTTGTTGGCGACGGCCAACATGGCTTCCAGGCGGCTGAGCGTGCGGTCGGTGCGCCATTCTTTGGCGAGCTCGACGGCGGCGCGCACGAGGTGGCCCTGGTGTTTTTCCAGCTGGCCTTCGAAGCGCTCGAAGAGGGTGAAGGCGTCGGCGGTAGCGCCGGCAAAGCCCGCGAGAACCTGGCCGTGGTAAAGGCGACGCACTTTCTTGGCGTTACCTTTCATCACGGTATTGCCAAGGGAAACCTGGCCGTCGCCGCCCATGACGACTTTGCCGTGGCGACGTACTGAAACGATGGTGGTCAAGGGGAGAGTCTCCACGCAGCGGGGCGAAAATGCCCTGATGGAAACTGATATGGGGGTGGCGAGGGGGATTTCAACTGTAGGACGGGAGGGCGGACGAGTTGTGTTTATGTGTCGGACTCGGTCCTGAGACCGCTGAAAATAAATGTGGGAGCTGGCTTGCCTGCGATGGCGGTGTGTCAGTTACTGAAAATATTGACTGTTACACCGCCATCGCAGGCAAGCCAGCTCCCACATTTGTACTGGGTTGGCTGGGAGTTAGCGGCTCTGGCGTTGTTGTAACAACAGGTTGCTAAACCCTGCGCCCGCCAGTTGTTTCTGCGCGACGGTCAGCTGTTCACGGTTGCTGAACGGCCCCACCAGCACGCGGTACCAGGTCGCATCCTTCACCGTACCGGACTCTACCGTCACCGCTTGGCCCAGCAGGATGATCTGCGCGCGCACGCGATCCGCATCCGCCTGTTTCGGGAACGAGCCCGCTTGCAGGAAGAACTTGGTCACCGGCGCTGCCTTGGTCTCGGCGACCGGTGGTGCTGGCGGCGGAGTGATCCCGGCCAATGCGGCCTGGGCGCGCGCGGTGTCGATTTTCGCGGCTTCTGCCGGGGTGACCGGCGTGACCGGCGTGGTCGGCACTTGCGGCGTCGGCAGGGTTTTCTCCGGTACGGCGTCAGGCGGCACGATCACTTCCGATTCCGGCAGCAGCGTGTAGAAGTCGTACTTTGGCTTCACCGGTGCTGTTGGGCTTGGCGCGGTCTTGTTGGCTTCGGCCATTTTGGTGGCTTTCTGCTGCTCCTGTTTGACCCGTTTGACGTCGTCGCCCTGGCCTGGCTCCAGTTTCATCAGGAACACGATAAACGCGCCAACGGTGAGGCCGATGGCCATCCACAGCCAGCCTGGAATAGGCTTCTTTGCCGGGGCCTGGTAACGGCTGGCGCCGCGCTTGGGTGCAGGTTTTTTCTTGGCAGCCAACTTACATACGCTCCAGAGTTTCCAGGCCCAACAGTTCCAGGCCTTGCTTGAGGGTCCGTCCAGCCAGTGCGGCGATGCGCAGACGGCTTTGCTTTTGGGCTTCGTCGTCGGCGGTCAGGATCGGGCAGTTCTCGTAGAAGCTGGAGAACAGGCCCGCGACTTCGTACAGGTAGGTGCACAGAATGTGCGGGGTGCCTTTCTCGCCGACGCTGTTCAGCACTTCGCCGAATTGGGCGAGCTTGGCGGCCAGTTCTTGTTCGTGCGGAGCCTCCAGCACGATCTGGCCGTCAACTTCGCTGAAGTCCTTGCCCAGCTTGCGGAACACGCCAGCCACACGGGTGTAGGCGTACAGCAGGTAAGGCGCCGTGTTGCCTTCGAAATTGAGCATCAGGTCGAAGTTGAAGCTGTAGTCGCTGGTGCGGTGCTTGGACAGGTCGGCGTATTTGACCGCGCCAATGCCCACCACGCGGGCGATGTTGCGCAGGTCGGCTTCGGCCAGCTCCGGGTTCTTTTCCTTCACCAGGGTGTAGGCGCGTTCCTGGGCTTCGGTCAGCAGGTCGATCAGCTTTACCGTGCCGCCATCGCGGGTCTTGAACGGGCGGCCATCGGCGCCGTTCATGGTGCCAAAGCCCATGTGTTCCATGTGCATCGGGTGGGTGACGAAACCGGCTTTGCGCGCTACGGCGAACACTTGCTGGAAGTGCAGGGCCTGGCGCTGGTCGACGAAGTACAGCGCGCGGTCAGCCTTGAGCGTGCCGCTGCGGTAGCGTACAGCCGCCAGGTCAGTGGTGGCGTAGAGGTAGCCGCCATCGGCCTTGACGATGATCACCGGCAGCGGCTCGCCGTCGGCGTTCTTGAATTCGTCGAGGAACACGCACTGGGCACCGTTGCTCTCGACCAGCATGCCAGCAGCCTTCAAGTCGTTGACCACATTGATCAAGTCGTCGTTGTAGGCGCTTTCGCCCATTACATCGGCCATGGTCAACTTGACGTTGAGCAGTTCGTAGATCTTCTGGCAGTGGGACAGCGAGATACCCTTGAATTTGGTCCACAACGCCAGGCATTCGGCATCGCCGGCCTGCAGCTTCACTACCAAGCCACGGGCGCGGTCGGCGAACTCTTCTGACTCATCAAAGCGCTTCTTGGCCGCGCGATAAAAATTTTCCAGGTCTGACAATTCGTCGCTGGTGATCGGGTTTTCCTGCAGGTAGGCCATCAGCATGCCGAACTGGGTGCCCCAGTCGCCGACGTGGTTCTGACGGATGACTTCGTCACCGAGGAACTCCAGGACCCGTGCTACGCCGTCGCCGATGATGGTCGAGCGCAAGTGGCCGACGTGCATCTCTTTGGCCAGGTTGGGGGCCGACAGGTCGACCACGGTGCGCTGGGCCGGGCCGTCTTTGCGCGCGCCCACATGGGCATCGACCAAGGCCGCGTCGAGGCGGTTGGCCAAGGCCTGGGTGTTCTGGAAGAAGTTGATGAAGCCAGGGCCGGCGATTTCGGCCTTGGTGACGCTTTCATCGGCCGGCAGCGCGGCAATGATTTTTTCAGCCAGGTCGCGTGGTTTCATGCCGGCAGGCTTGGACAGCATCATCGCAATGTTGCTGGCGAAGTCGCCGTGGGTCTTGTCGCGGGTGTTTTCCACCTGGATCGCCGGCGTCAGGCCTTCAGGCAACACACCTTCGTTGACGAGTTGGGTGAGGGCTTGTTGGAGCAGCTGGCGAATGGTGTCTTTCATGGTGTTCTCTTTCGACCGCAAGCGGCGGCGCGCGATGCGCAGGTGGAAAAACTGGGCATTATCCGTGGCGAGGGCGGGCTTGCCAACCATTCAGACGGGTTGGCGACCTGCGGGCCTCATCGCGGGCAAGTTCGCTTCCATATTTAAGGCTGTTCACATTTCAAAATGTGGGGGCTGACATGCGATTGCAATGTAACGATCAGTACAAATCCACCGGGTCCACATCCAGCGACCATCGCACTTGTCGGCCGCTGGGCATTTGCTCCAGGGCAAGCAACCAGCTACTTAATAGCCGATGCAGGGGCGCACGGGAGGTTGCTTGCAAGAGTAGCTGAGCACGATAACGCCCGGCGCGGCGTTCCATGGGCGCAGGCACCGGGCCGAGCAGCTCGATGCCGCTCAGGCTCAGCTCGCCGAGCAAACGTTCGGCGGCGCTGCACGCTTCATCCAGAAAGCTTTCGGCCTGCCCTGGTTTGTGGGCTTCGGCGCGTAATAACGCTAAATGCGAAAAAGGTGGCAGGCCGGCGGCGCGGCGTTCGCTCAGCGCCTGTTCGGCGAACGCAAAGTAACCTTGTTCAGTCAGTTGGATCAGCAGCGGATGTTCGGCCAGGTGTGTCTGGATAATCACCCTGCCTGGCTCTTCGGCGCGGCCTGCGCGGCCGGCGACCTGCACGATCAACTGCGCCATGCGTTCGCTGGCGCGGAAATCCCCGGAGAACAGCCCGCCGTCCGCGTCCAGGATCGACACCAGGGTCACCCTTGGAAAATGGTGCCCTTTGGCAAGCATCTGCGTGCCGATCAAGATGCACGGCTGGCCCTTCTGGATGGTCGCGAACAGTTGGTTCATCGCGTCTTTGCGCGAGGTGCTGTCGCGATCGACGCGCAGCACCGGGTAATCGGGGAACAGAATGCCCAGGCGCTCTTCCGCGCGTTCGGTGCCTGCGCCTACAGGTCGCAGGTCGACTTTGCCGCATTGCGGGCAGTGGCGGGGCAGCCGCTCCACATGACCGCAGTGATGGCAGCGCAACTCGCCGTGGCGCTGGTGCACGGTCATGCGCGCATCGCAGCGCTCGCACTCGGACATCCAGCCACAGTCGTGGCACAGCAGGGTCGGCGCAAAGCCCCGACGATTGAGAAACACCAATACCTGTTGGCCGGCGGCGAGGGTCTGGCCTATGGCTTGTTGCATGGGCCCGGAAATACCGCTGTCCAATGGGCGACTTTTAACGTCGAGGCGTAGGAAACGTGGCTGCTTGGCGCCGCCCGCCCGCTCGTTGAGGCGCAGGAGGCCGTAACGGCCGGTGTAGGCGTTGTGCAGGCTTTCCAAGGACGGCGTGGCCGAGCCCAGCACAATCGGGATGTCTTCCTGGCGTGCGCGCACCAACGCCAGGTCGCGGGCGTGGTAGCGCAAGCCTTCCTGCTGTTTATAGGAGCCGTCGTGCTCCTCGTCGATGATGATCAGCCCGGGGTTCTTCATCGGGGTGAACAGCGCCGAACGGGTGCCGATAATAATGTCGGCTTCGCCATCGCGCGCGGCCAGCCACGACTCCAGGCGCTCACGGTCGTTGACCGCCGAGTGCACCAGGGCGATACGTGCGTTGAAGCGTTGTTCGAAGCGCGCCAGGGTTTGCGGGCCCAGGTTGATCTCGGGGATCAACACCAGTGCCTGTTTACCGGCTTGCAGGGTTTCGCGGATCAACTGCAAATAGACTTCGGTCTTGCCGCTGCCGGTGACCCCGGCCAGCAGGAAGGCATGGAAACTGTCGAAGCCTGCACGAATGGCTTCATACGCAGCGCGTTGCTCTGGGTTCAGCGGCAATTCCGGTTGGGCCAGCCAGTGTTCGTGGCGGGCGTTGGGGGCTTGCTTGCGGATCTCCACCTGCACCAAGCCTTTAGCCAGCAGCAGGTTGAGGCTGTCCTTGCTCAGCATCAGCTTGCTTAACAGTTGATGGGCCACGCCGTGGGGATGCTGTGCCAGTGTCGCCAAGGCTTCACGTTGGCGCGGGGCGCGGGCGATACGCGGGTCGTCGAGGCTCGCGCCGGGCACCGTCGACCAGAAGCGTTCCTGGCGTGCTTCGGCCAGTTCGCCTTGGCGCAACAGTACCGGCAATGCCCAGCTTAAGGTGTCGCCCAGGCTGTGCTGGTAATACTGGGCCGTCCACAGGCACAGCTTGAACAGCGCAGGTGGCAGCGGTGGGGTGGCGTCGAGTATCGCCAGCGCGGGCTTGAGCTTTTCCGCAGGCACTTCGCTATGGTCGGCCACTTCCACCAGGATGCCGATCATTTCCCGCCGGCCAAAGGGTACACGTACGCGCATGCCCGGCTGTAACTGCGCCCGCAGCACGCCAGCCGGAGCCCGGTAATCGAACAGGCGGCGCAGGGGCGAGGGCAGGGCTAGGCGCAAAATGGCGTCGGGCACGCGGGGGTCTCATATAAAGGCAGGCGGTGGCGCAGGGGCGGGAGCCTAGCAGACAGGCGCAGGCTTGGGTATGCCGCACTTTCTGATGAAAGGCGCGGATTCAGCCAGATGCGCCGCTTGCGCGATTAAAAAGGTCTGGTAGAATCCGCGGCCTAATTACGTGCGGTATTCGACAATAGTGTCGAGTGGCGGCACGCTAGCCCGAGGAAGTGCCATGAAAGCCGATATCCATCCAGCGTACGAAACCATCGAAGTAACCTGCAGCTGCGGCAACAAGTTCGAAACGCGTTCGAACCTGTGCAAGCCACTGGGTACTGACGTATGCAACGAGTGCCACCCGTTCTACACCGGTAAGCAGAAAACTCTGGACACCGGCGGCCGTGTACAGCGCTTCGCAGATCGCTTTGGTGCTTTCGGCAAGAAGCCTGCTACTCCAGCAGAGTAAGGCTCAAAAGCCTTATGGGCTTTTGCCAGCTGTTGAAAAAGGCGTCCCTTGTGGGCGCCTTTTTTGTGCCTGGGATTTGGCAGTCAGCTGCCCAGGCGCAGGTGTTCTGTCCCGCGCCGTCAGGCCTGGCCCGGGTGGAGGTGCAGCGCGTGGTGGATGGCGACACGGTGCGCC
Source organism: Pseudomonas sp. EL_65y_Pfl1_R83 (assembly GCF_963970695.1). Taxonomy (NCBI): domain Bacteria; kingdom Pseudomonadati; phylum Pseudomonadota; class Gammaproteobacteria; order Pseudomonadales; family Pseudomonadaceae; genus Pseudomonas; species Pseudomonas sp. EL_65y_Pfl1_R83. Next base: position 268,699 of record NZ_CAXAQI010000005.1, read on the forward strand.
TCAAGGATGGTCGCAGCGTACGGATGATTGGCCTCAATGCGCCGGAGACCGGCAGGCGAGGCCGTTCCGACGAGCCCTACGCCGTCGCTGCCCGTCAGCGCTTGCAGGCATTGGTTGACGCCAGCGACAGTCGCCTCGGCCTGGTGCCTGGGCGCGAGAGCAAAGACCACTACGGACGCACGCTGGCTCACCTCTACGGTGCCAATGGCGAGAATCTGGAAGCGCAGTTGCTGGCCGAGGGCCTGGGGTTCCAAGTGGGCGTCGCGCCCAATGTCGATCTCGTCACTTGCCAGCAGGCGGCCGAAAACACTGCCCGCAAGGCGCGACTGGGTCTTTGGCGCCAGTCGCCAGTGCAACAGGTGGCGCAGCTCAAGCAATCCGGCTTCGTGCTTGTCAGCGGTAAAGTGCGCAAGATCGAACGCAATCGTGGTGGAATCTGGATCGAATTACGAGGTTCACTGGTATTACGCATTGCACCCGACCTCATCCAACAATTCGACGCCGCATGGCTAAGTGGTCTGCAAGGCAAGGCAATCGAGGCGCGCGGCTGGGTGCAGGATCGCGCCAAGCGGGGCGCCCTGAAAAACGGCCAGGCACGTTGGCTGCTGCCAGTGACCGACCCCGGTATGCTCAAATCGATTTATTAATAAAAAATTGTAGACATTTTTTTAGGTAATTGTGAACACTTGAGCCCTTGTGTCCCGTGGCCTTAGACCAAAGTACGGCACTTTGGGGCCTTGACACCTGTGACTGCCCAGTCTTGTAGGGACTTTGCGACACGCGTATCCTCGGCGGTCCGTCGACCAACAGCAAAAGCGGAATGCCGATATGTCTGATTTGAAAACTGCCGCTCTCGAATACCATGCCCATCCTCGTCCAGGGAAGCTGAGTGTAGAGCTCACCAAAGCCACTGCCACCGCCCGCGACTTGTCGCTGGCCTACAGTCCTGGTGTTGCCGAGCCCGTACGTGAAATCGCCCGCGACCCTGAACTGGCGTACAAGTACACCGGCAAAGGCAACCTGGTTGCAGTGATTTCCGATGGCACCGCGATTCTCGGCCTGGGCAACCTTGGCCCATTGGCGTCCAAGCCAGTCATGGAAGGCAAAGGCGTGCTGTTCAAGCGCTTCGCCGGCATCGACGTTTTCGACATCGAAGTCGACTCCGAAAGCCCGCAGGCGTTCATCGACACGGTCAAGCGCATTTCCATCACCTTTGGTGGCATCAACCTGGAAGACATCAAGGCACCTGAGTGCTTCGAGATCGAAAAGGCCCTGATCGAACAGTGCGACATTCCGGTATTCCACGATGACCAGCACGGCACCGCGATCGTTACCGCTGCCGGCATGATCAACGCCCTGGAAATCGCTGGCAAAACCCTGGCTGATGCCAAGATCGTCTGCCTGGGCGCTGGCGCCGCAGCCATCTCGTGCATGAAGTTGATCGTGAGCATGGGCGCCAAGCTGGAAAACATCTACATGGTCGACAGCAAGGGCGTGATCCAGTCCGAGCGTACCGACCTGAACCAGTACAAGGCGATGTTTGCCCATCCTTCGTCCAAGCGCACCCTGGCTGACGCGCTCGACGGTGCAGACGTGTTCGTTGGCCTGTCTGGCCCGAACCTGCTGAGCGCCGAAGGCCTGAAGTCCATGGCGGCCAACCCGATCGTGTTCGCCTGCTCCAACCCGGACCCGGAGATCTCGCCGGAACTGGCGCATGCCACTCGCAACGACGTGATCATGGCCACTGGCCGTTCGGACTACCCGAACCAGGTCAACAACGTTCTGGGCTTCCCGTTCATCTTCCGTGGCGCCCTCGACGTTCGCGCCAGGCGCATCAACGAAGAGATGAAAGTGGCTGCTGCCAACGCCCTGCGTGAACTGGCCAAACTGCCGGTGCCTCAAGACGTGTGCGATGCCTACGGTGGCGCCAAGCTGGAATTCGGTCGTGAGTACATCATCCCGAAACCAATGGATAAGCGCCTGATCACCCTGATCTCCGATGCCGTGGCCAAAGCCGCCATCGAGACCGGTGTGGCTACCCTGGCGTATCCGAAGAACTACCCGCTGCAAAGCGTGGATGATGTGTTCAACGGCTAAGCTGTAGACCCATAAAAAAACCCGGCTCGGAACGCCGGGTTTTTTTATGGGGAAGTTTCAAGCTGCAAGCTGCAAGTTTAAGGGTGGCACATCACAGCTCTTTCTTACCGCTTGTAGCTCTCTAAAAGAGATCGATCGGCGCCGCCTCGTCTGCTGGCAGCGGGCTGCCCGGCGCGACGCCATTGCCCAGCTCATTAATTGACGGTGGCGTGTCTTCGCTCTTGAACAGTTCGAAGTACGCATTCGGCGTGCTTGGCGATGCCGCACGGCCACTGATCGGGTCGATCCGCAGGCTGAGGATGCCTTCCGGCTCCGGCTGGGTGTGCAGTGGCTTGTCCTTCAAGGCTGCGCCCATGTAGCTCATCCAGATCGGTAGCGCGACGGTGCCACCGTACTCTCGACGTCCAAGGCTTTCCGGTTGGTCGTAGCCGGTCCACACGGTGGTGACGTAGTCGGCGTTGTAGCCGGAGAACCACGCATCCTTGGACTCGTTGGTGGTGCCGGTCTTGCCCGCGATATCGGCGCGGCCAAGGGCCAGGGCGCGGCGGCCGGTGCCCTTCTTGATCACGTCTTCAAGGATGCTGTTGAGGATATAAGTGGTACGGCCATCGACGATGCGCTCGGCCACGGCTGGCGCCTGCGGTTCGGTTGCAGCGGCGTTGGCAGTTGGCGCAGCACCTGGGGTTGGCTCAATGGTGATGCCGCCATTACTCGGGGCCGCCAGGCCATCATTCGCGGCTACGCCGTTGACCACATCCCCCGGCACTCGCGGCGGGTTGGCGGTAAACAGGGTGTCGCCGTTGCGGCTTTCGATCTTGTCGATCAGGTACGGCGCGATCTTGTAGCCGCCGTTGGCAAAGGTACTCCAGCCGGTGGCGATTTCCATCGGCGTAAGGGTCGCGGTGCCCAGCGCCAGGGACAGGTTTGGCGGCATGTCGGATTTGGCAAAGCCAAAGCGCGTCATGTAATCGATGGTCTTGCCCACGCCCATCGCCTGCAGCAGGCGGATCGACACCAGGTTACGTGACTTGTACAGCGCCTCGCGGATGCGGATCGGGCCGAGGAACGTGTTGTTGTCGTTCTTCGGGCGCCAGACTTTGTCCAGGTACTCGTCGACAAACACGATCGGGGCATCGTTGACCAGGCTGGCGGCGGTGTAGCCGTTGTCCAGTGCGGCGCTGTAGATGAACGGCTTGAAGCTCGAGCCGGGCTGGCGCTTGGCCTGGGTCGCACGGTTATAGTTGCTCTGCTCGAACGAGAAACCACCCACCAGCGCGCGGATTGCACCGTTCTGCGGGTCCAGAGACACCAGAGCGCCCTGGGCCAATGGCACCTGGCTGAATTTGAGCGTGTCGTCCTTCTGGCGTTGCACGCGGATCAAGTCACCCACCTGCGCCACGTCAGACGGCTGCTTGGGCATTGCGCCCATGCTGTTGGTGTTCAGGAAGGGGCGCGCCCATTTCATGCTGTCCCATGCCACATGGGCTTCACCCGTGCGGGTCAGCACCTGCACGCCATCCTTGTTCACTTGGGTGACGATCGCCGGCTCCAGGCCGCTGATCGCACGTTGCTTGCCCAGCTCGGTGGTCCAGGCGCTCAGGGTCTTGCCCGGCAGGCGCGATTCAGGGCCGCGGTAGCCGTGGCGCTGGTCGTAGGTGATCAGGCCGGAATGCACCGACTCATTGGCGATGTCCTGCAGGTTGCTCGGCACAGTGGTGGTCACACGGAAACCTTCGGTGTAGGCCTCGCTGCCGTAGCGGCCGACCATCTCGGCGCGCGCCATTTCGGCGATATAGGGTGCGTTCACTTCCGGCGTCTGCACGTGGTAGCTGGCGTTCAATGGCTCGGCGATGGCGCTTTCGTAAGCGGCTTGGTCGATCTTGCCCAGCTTGTACATGCGCCCCAGGATCCAGTCGCGGCGTTCTTTGCTGCGCGCCGGGTTGGCCAAGGGGTTGAAGCGTGATGGGGCCTTTGGCAGGCCCGCAATCATGGCCATCTGCGCCAGGCTGGCATCACGAATTGACTTGCCGTAGTAGACCTGCGAAGCCGCCTCGATCCCATAGGCACGGTTGCCCAGGTAGATTTTGTTTACGTACAGCTCGAGGATCTCGTCCTTGGTCAACTGGCGCTCAATCTGCAGTGCCAAGAGGATCTCCGTGGCCTTGCGCGAAAAGCTGCGCTCGCTGGTGAGGAAGAAGTTCTTCGCCACTTGCATGGTGATGGTGCTGCCGCCGGACTGAATGTGTCCGCTTTTTACCAATTGTGTCGCCGCACGCAGCAGGCTGCTTGGGTCGACGCCATAGTGGTTGGCAAAGTTATCGTCTTCGGCCGACAGCAGGGCGTTGATGAAATTGGGTGGAATATCGGCAAAACGAATCGGTGTGCGGCGCATTTCGCCGAACTCCGCGATCAGTTTTTCATCGCTGCTGTAGACCCGCAAAGGAATCTGCAACTGGATGCTTCTAAGGGCCTCTACGGAGGGTAAACCCGGACTAAGGTAGAGGTAGGCCCCGCTGAGCACGAGCAGCAGCCCGCACACGATGGCGACAATGGAGTACCCGAAAAACTTCAGCAGACGAATCAAGGCTTTTGGATTTCCAGAGAAAAGAATGAGTTAGGCGTCGGGGCATGCATGGCAAACGATGGATCGACCCGAGCTGCAGATAAATAGCGGGAAAAAGCGCTGGGCATTAAAGCATTTTTCGACTTGGGGCGTCATTCGCGCCGGTTCAACAAGTCGACCGAATGCAGGGTGCACAACGGCAATCAGGCGGTATGACAGACAAAATTTTAGGGAGTTTTATGAGAAAGGGATTTTTCACGCGAAAAGCCGACACCTTGCTAGGTGTCGACATCAATGACACGAGCATCCGGCTGATCGAGCTGGGTCGCTCAGTTTCGGGGTTCAACGTTCAAGGCTATGTTACACAGGCGTTGCCTGCGCACACGGTGGTCGACGGCACCTTCCTCGATCTCGACGGTGTAGGGCGCACCTTGCGCAGTGCGTTGTCGCGGTTATCGACGTCGGCCCGTGGTGCCGCCGCCTCTGTGGCCGGGCCTTCGGTGATCACGCGGATGATCGAAATGGAAGCGGGGCTCACAGACGATGAGATGACCTGGATGATCCAGATGGAGGCAGACCAGTACATTCCTTATCCATTGGATGACGTGGCCATCGACTTTCAGGTGCGCGGGCCGACTGCACTTGACCCAGGCCGTGTCGAGGTACTGCTCGCTGCATGCCTCAAGGATCAGGTGGAAGCCCGCGAGGCAGTTTTGGCCCTGGCGGGGCTGGTGCCGAAGGTGGTCGATGTCGACGCGTTTGCATTGGCGCGCGCTTGCAGTCAGGATTTCGCAAGCTTCACGCCGAGCGATCGAGTGGATAGTGCACAATGGGCCGTGGATGCCCAAGGGATGGGAATTGCTTGCGGGTTGGCCCTGAGGAGTTTCGCTTGAAGACACGAATCAACCTACTGCCTTGGCGCCAGTCGCTGGCAGAGCGGCGTCGCAAGAATTTGCTGGCGTGTTTGCTGGTGTTCGCTTGTGCGGCGCTGGCGACTGTGTGGCTGGCGGATCAGGTGATCGACCAAGCCATTGATCGTCAGGTGACTCGCAATGACCATCTGGGCAAGGAAATCACCGGCCTGGATTCGCGCATCAAGACCATCGATGACCTGCAGGAGCAAAGCCAGCAACTGGCGCAGCGCATGAAGGTCGTGCAAGACCTGCACGATGCACGCTCCAATGGTGCTCAGCTGTTGGATCAGTTGGCGCGTGCGGTGCCTGACGGTGTGCACCTGCATGAAGTGCTGGCGAAGGGCGATACGGTGAGTATCAGCGGCAGCGCTGAATCCAGCCAGGACATCGCCCGGTTGATGCGCCGCCTGGAGGCCGCGCAAGGCGCCCATTCGACGCGACTGCAACATGTGCGGACGGATGGCGCGCGCGGCAACAATGAGTTCCAGCTGATGGTCCGTCAGGGAGAGTCCACCGAGGCTCAACCTTGAGCCTGCTGAGGCTCAATCTTTCTGCACTCACTCACAACGCTGCAAAATGGCCCTTACCCGGCAAGGCCCTGTTGGGCTGTGCGCTGACGGGTCTGGTGTTTGTGGTGGGCGACCTTGCGTACCTGAGTCCTTCGCGGGCGCGGTTACATCAAGTCGAGGCGCGGGAAGTGGCCCTGCAGCAGCAAGTCGCACAAAAAACTGTCCTGGCTGCCAGCCTTGAGGCGCGCACGCAACAGCTTCAGTTGATGCAGGCGAAGGTCGATGAGCTTTTGCAGGCATTGCCGAGCGAGTCAGAAATGCCCGGCTTGCTGGAAGACGTTGCGCGTCTGGCACTGGCCAATGGTTTGCTGGTTGAGAGCGTCACCCCGTTGGATGAGTTGTCTCGGCCGTTCTATCACGAACAACCTGTGCAGATCGGTGTCGCGGGCGCTTATCACGACCTCGCGATGTTCGTGAGTGGCCTGGGTGGCCTGTCGCGCATCGCCACGGTGCACGATGTGGCCTTTAGGCGTGATGACAAGCTTTTACGCCTTGACCTGCTGGCCAAGACTTACTGGCATGCCCAGGGCGGTGGGCGAGGCGGGCAAGGGCAGCCGTTTGTCTACGACTCATTGGGGCTGCGCGATCCTTTTCAATTGCTTGCCATTCAGGTAGACCACGTGTCTGGTCGGCCAGCCCGCGCGCCAGACCTCGCCCGGCCACGTGGTGTACTGGAAAGTCTCCCTATGGAACAGTTTGAAATGGTCGGCACGCTGTCCCGTGGGGTGCGAGCTTTCGCCCTGCTGCGTGCGGCATCCAACGTGCACCGCCTGGCGGTCGGTGACTACTTGGGGCCGGACCATGGGCGTATCACTGCCATCCACGAACGTTACATAGAACTGGTCGAGCTGTTTCCTGATGGTCAGGGCGCCTGGATTGAGCGCCCCCGAACGCTGGTGTTAAACCTCAACTCATAACGGAATCAAACAATGAAAAGGACTTTTTCGTCCGTCGGTGTGGCGCTATGGATAGCGTTCACGGCACCGATGGCTAGTGCTGTGCCCAGTCGCGTGGATCTGATCCAGTTGCCGCCTCCCGGCAGCGCCATGTCAAGCGCCTACACAGGCGACAAGCTGAACCTTAACTTCCAGAGCATCGAGTTACGTACCGCGTTGCAGCAAATTGCCGATGTGGCGGGCCTCAACCTGGTAGCGAGCGACGATGTGCAGGGCTCGATCACCCTGCGCCTCAAGGATGTGCCCTGGGACCAGGCGCTGGACCTGGTGCTGCAAGCCAAGGGGTTGGATAAGCGGGTAAAGTCCGGCGTATTACTGGTGGCGCCTGCCGAGGAGTTGGCCGCGCGTGAGCTGCTGACCCTTGAGTCGCGCAAGCAAATGGCCGAACTGGCGCCGTTGCGCCGTGAGCTGTTGCAAGTCAACTACGCCAAGGCGGCGGACCTGGCCAAGCTGTTCCAATCGGTCACGGGCCTTGAGGGCGTCACCGATGAGCGTGGCTCGGTGGCGGTCGATGATCGCACCAACAACATCATTGCCTACCAGACCGGGGAACGGCTGGAGGAGCTGCGGCGGATCGTGGCTCAGCTGGATATTCCGGTGCGCCAGGTAATGATTGAAGCGCGGATTGTCGAGGCCAATGTCGATTACGACAAAAGCCTGGGCGCGCGCTGGGGTGGCCGGCTGAATCGCGGAAACTGGGGCGCGGGAGGTATCCCCAAGCCTCAGTCTGAAGGTGCGGAACCACCTGAGAACCCACCCAGCTCACCCTTTGTCGATTTGGGTTCGCTGACCGGCACCTCGGGCCTGGGCATCGCCTTTATCACCGATAACCTGCTGCTGGACCTGGAACTCACCGCCATGGAGAAAACCGGCAACGGAGAAATCGTTTCGCAACCCAAAGTGGTCACCTCCGACAAGGAAACCGCGCGCATCCTCAAGGGCACCGAGATTCCTTATCAGGAATCCAGTTCCAGTGGCGCCACTTCAGTGTCGTTCAAGGAGGCGTCGCTGTCGCTGGAGGTCACCCCGCAAATCACCCCCGACGACCGCGTAATCATGGAGGTCAAGGTCACCAAGGATGAGCCCGATTACTTGAACAAACTCAACGACGTGCCGCCGATCAAGAAAAACGAGGTCAATGCCAAGGTGTTAGTGAGGGATGGCGAGACCATTGTTATCGGCGGGGTCTTCTCCAATACCCAAAGCAAAGTGGTAGATAAAGTGCCATTTTTGGGCGATGTGCCGTATCTTGGCCGCCTTTTCCGGCGCGATGTGCTGGCGGAGAAAAAATCCGAGCTGCTGGTATTCCTGACTCCGCGTATTATGAATAACCAGGCGATTGCTGTGAGTCGTTGATTCTGTGCGAAATTTGATTCTTGTAGGACCGATGGGGGCTGGAAAAAGCACCATCGGCCGTTTGCTGGCCAAAGAGCTGCGCCTGCCATTCAAAGATTCCGACAAGGAAATTGAATTGCGCACGGGTGCCAATATCCCATGGATCTTCGATAAGGAAGGCGAGCTGGGCTTTCGTGACCGCGAGCAGGCGATGATCGCCGAGCTGTGTGGCTGCGATGGCGTGGTATTGGCGACTGGCGGTGGCGCGGTGATGCGCGACGAAAACCGCCGCGCGCTGCATGCCGGTGGTCGGGTGGTCTATCTGCATGCGTCAGTCGAGCAGCAGGTGGGCCGCACCGCCCGCGATCGCAATCGACCATTGCTGCGTACGGCCAACCCGGAAAAAACCCTGCGGGACCTGCTCACGCTGCGCGATCCGCTGTACCGGGAGATCGCCGATCTGGTGGTGGAAACCGATGAGCGGCCCCCTCGGATGGTGGTCCTCGACATTCTCGAGCGTCTGCAACGGCTGCCACCCCGTTAAAGCTGGGCCCGAAATGCGCTATTCTCGGCGGCGCGCTATCACCCTGCGGGGTGTGGCGTAGAGCCATCAGGTGATGTCAGATCTTGACGTTGCCGGTCGTCAATACATCTCTAACGCGGGGACACATGCAGACACTTAAGGTCGATCTAGGCGAGCGCAGCTACCCGATCCATATTGGCGAAGGTCTGCTGGACCAGCCCGAGTTGCTCGCACCGCACATTGCCGGGCGGCAAGTGGCGATCATCTCCAACGAAACGGTCGCGCCGCTGTATCTTGAGCGTTTGAGCCGCAGCCTGTCGGCGTACTCGGTTATTTCTGTGATCTTGCCCGACGGCGAAGCCCACAAGAACTGGGAAACCCTGCAACTGATCTTTGATGGCTTGCTGACCGCACGCCATGACCGCCGCACCACGGTGATTGCTTTGGGCGGCGGCGTGATCGGTGATATGGCCGGCTTCGCAGCCGCCTGTTACCAGCGTGGCGTGGACTTTATCCAGGTGCCGACCACTCTGTTGTCCCAAGTCGATTCGTCGGTGGGCGGCAAGACCGGTATCAACCACCCGCTGGGCAAGAACATGGTGGGCGCGTTCTATCAGCCTCAAGCCGTGCTGATCGACACCGCGACACTCAACACCCTGCCACCGCGCGAATTGTCGGCTGGCCTGGCGGAAGTCATCAAGTATGGGTTGATCTGCGACGAGCCATTCCTGACCTGGCTGGAAGAGCATGTAGACGCATTGCGCAACCTCGGCCAGGTGGCACTGACCGAAGCGATTTCCCGTTCCTGCGCCGCCAAGGCGCTGGTGGTGAATGCCGACGAACGGGAGTCCGGTGTGCGGGCCACGTTAAATCTGGGCCACACCTTCGGCCATGCGATCGAAACGCACATGGGCTATGGTGTGTGGCTACATGGCGAGGCCGTGGCTGCTGGCACGGTGATGGCGTTGGAGATGTCGCAACGCTTGGGCTGGATCAGCGCCCAGGAGCGTGATCGCGGTATCCACCTGTTCCAGCGCGCCGGTTTGCCGGTCATCCCGCCTGAGGAGATGACTGAGGCGGACTTCCTCGAGCATATGGCGATAGACAAGAAAGTGATCGACGGTCGACTGCGACTGGTGCTGCTGCGCCACATGGGCGAAGCGGTAGTGACCGACGATTATCCAAAAGAGATTTTACAAGCCACGCTGGGAGCGGATTACCGTGCCCTGGCTCAGCTGAAAGGTTAATCAGATCCCGATGACTAGTTTGCATGCCGACGAGGCGTTCCTCGGCCACTACCAGTTAAGCCACGACCCCTTTGCTCCACGGGTGCCTGGTTTCAAATTTTTCCCGGCCCAGCGCAAACCGGTGCTTGGTCAGTTGCATCACCTGGCGCGCTACAGCCAACTGCTGCTGGTCGTGACCGGCCCGTTGGGCAGCGGCAAAACGCTGCTGCGCCAGGCCCTGGTGGCAAGCACCAACAAGCAATCGGTACAGAGTGTGGTGGTGTCAGCCCGTGGTGCCGGTGATGCGGCGGGCGTGTTGCGCCAGGTTGCCCAGGCGCTGGACGTGGCCACAGCCGAGCCGAACGCGATCCTCAAGCAGGTTGTGCAGCTCGGTCTGACCGGCCAGGAAGTCTACCTGCTGGTGGATGACGCCGAGCAGCTCGACGAATCGGCTCTGGAGGCGCTGTTGGCGTTGGCGGCGGGCACGCCGGAAGGTCGCCCGCACGTGTTCCTGTTTGGTGAGTCGTCGTTGATCGCCGACCTCGAGCAGATCAGCGGTGATCAGGAGCTGTTCCACGTCATCGAGCTGCAGCCGTACGAAGAGGAAGAAACCCGCGAATACCTGGCTCAACGCCTGGAGGGCGCCGGGGCGGGTATCGAACTTTTCTCCGCTGCGCAGATCTCTGATATTCACGAAAGCTCCGACGGCTGGCCTGGCAACATCAATCAGGTTGCCCGCGATGCCATGATCGAAGCCATGATCGCCAGCCGCACTGCGGTCAAGCGTCCAAAGATGGGGTTCACTATGCCTAAGAAGCACGTATTGGCGATTTCCGCCGTTGTCGTGGTCGCTGTAGCGGCTGCCTGGTTGATCCCGGGTCGCAGCAAAGCACCGACCACTGCCGGCGCGCCAACCGAACAGGCGCAGTTGCCACTGGGTAAGCCCACGCCAAACGTTGAATTTGCCAACTCCGGCCAACCGACCAACCTGCCGATGGTCGGCCAGCCCGTCATGCGCGGCCCGCTCGCTGAAGAAGCGGGTGGCATTTCCGAAGGTGACGACGGTGTACCGGTGGAAGGTTCCAGCGCTACGCCGCCGACCGTGACCACCACCGCACCACCTGCGGGCGTGCCAGCGGGCCAGCCGGCACCTGCGCCTACGGTGGCCACTGCCAAGCCTGCGCCAGTGACCAAGCCGGTCGCGCCAGCACCTGCCGCCAAGCCAGCTCCGGCCGCCAAGCCTGCTGAAAAACCAGCCGCCACTGTCGCCAAAGCCGGCGCCGCTGGCAGCAGCTGGTACGCCAGCCAGCCAACCAGCAACTTCGTGGTGCAGATCCTTGGCACCAGCTCCGAAGCCAATGCCCAGGCGTTCGTGAAAGAGCAGGGCGGCGAGTACCGTTATTTCAAGAAAATGCTTAACGGCAAGCCTCTCTACGTAATCACCTACGGCAACTTTTCCAGCCGCGCTGCCGCAGATTCCGCGATCAAATCCTTGCCAGCGAAGGTTCAGGCTGGTAAACCTTGGCCTCGCACTGTTGCCAGCGTTCAACAAGAACTCGCAACAACTCGCTGAAGGTCCGGCGGCTTTACCCAGGCCGCCCTCCCGGCACCTCAAAAAACTACAACAGCGTGCAGCCCTGAAGGCCGCGCGCTTTGTGGTGTCTGCGTCACGTAGCTTTTGAGTCGTAGCGGTCAGAATTAAAAAAGTTTTGACTAGCACAGCATATCGCTTTAAACCTTTCATAAATGCGACATAGATTTGCGACATTTCGTCGCTAAATTTGTGAGCGTCTGTGTCGGTGTGTACAATGACCTCCCTTTTGCCCCCGCTAAGCCGGCGTACGTTCGGCGTGGAAGGTAACCGGTTGAATTGAAAAGAAATTTGCCTCGGTATAAGAGGCAGCCTGGTGAGAAAGTGTCTATGAAAGCAGGTCTGTATCAACCCGATGAATTCAAGGATAACTGTGGTTTCGGCCTGATAGCCCATATGCAGGGCGAGCCCAGTCATACCCTTCTGCAAACGGCCATTGAGGCCCTGACCTGCATGACCCACCGTGGTGGGATCAACGCCGACGGCAAGACCGGTGACGGTTGTGGCTTGCTCATTCAAAAGCCCGACCAGTTCTTGCGTGCCATCGCCAAACAGCATTTCGCGGTCGACCTGCCCAAGCAGTACGCCGTGGGCATGGTGTTTTTCAACCAGGACCCGGTTAAAGCCGAGGCCGCTCGCGAGAACATGAACCACGAGATCCTCGCTGCGGGCCTGCAACTCGTTGGCTGGCGCAAAGTGCCGATCGACACCAGCGTGCTCGGCCGCCTGGCCCTTGAGCGCCTGCCGCAGATCGAACAAGTGTTCATCGCTGGCGATGGTCTGAGCGACCAGGACATGGCGATCAAGCTGTTCACCTCGCGTCGTCGTTCGTCCGTGTCCAACGCCGCCGATACCGAGCACTACATCTGCAGCTTTTCGCACAAGACCATCATTTATAAAGGCCTGATGATGCCGGCGGACCTGACCGCCTTCTATCCAGACCTGAGCGATGAGCGCCTGCAAACCGCAATCTGCGTGTTCCACCAGCGCTTCTCCACCAACACCCTGCCGAAATGGCCGCTGGCCCAGCCATTCCGCTTCCTCGCCCACAACGGCGAGATCAACACCATCACCGGCAACCGCAACTGGGCCGTGGCCCGTCGCACCAAGTTCGCCAACGACCTGATGGACCTGGAAGAGCTCGGCCCGCTGGTCAACCGTGTGGGTTCCGACTCCTCCAGCATGGACAACATGCTCGAGCTGATGGTCACCGGCGGCATCGACCTGTTCCGTGGCGTGCGCATGATCATTCCGCCTGCGTGGCAGAACGTCGAGACCATGGACCCCGATCTGCGGGCGTTCTATGAGTACAACTCGATGCACATGGAACCGTGGGATGGCCCGGCTGGTGTGGTAATGACCGACGGCCGCTACGCGGTGTGCCTGCTCGACCGTAACGGTCTTCGCCCGGCGCGTTGGGTCACCACCACCAACGGTTTCATTACCCTGGCGTCGGAAATCGGCGTGTGGAACTACAAGCCGGAAGACGTCATCGCCAAAGGCCGCGTAGGCCCTGGCCAGATCCTCGCCGTGGACACCGAAACAGGGCAGATCCTCGACACTGACGCCATCGACAACCGTTTGAAGTCCCGTCACCCGTACAAGCAATGGCTGCGCAAGAACGCCCTGCGCATCCAGGCGACCATGGAAGACAACGACCACGGTTCGGCTTTCTACGACGTCGACCAGCTCAAGCAGTACATGAAGATGTACCAGGTCACGTTTGAAGAGCGCGACCAGGTGCTGCGTCCGCTCGGTGAGCAAGGCTACGAGGCGGTCGGCTCCATGGGCGATGACACGCCCATGGCCGTGCTGTCCCAGCGTGTGCGTACGCCGTACGACTATTTCCGCCAGCAGTTCGCCCAGGTGACCAACCCGCCGATCGACCCGCTGCGCGAAGCCATCGTGATGTCCCTGGAAGTGTGCCTCGGTGCCGAGCGCAATATCTTCCAGGAATCGCCTGAGCACGCCTCCCGCGTGATCCTCAGCTCGCCGGTCGTGTCCCCGGCCAAGTGGCGTTCGCTGATGACCCTGGAACGCCCAGGCTTCGACCGCCAGATCATCGACCTGAACTACGACGAGAGCCTCGGCCTTGAAGCCGCTGTGCGCAACGTCGCCGACCAGGCCGAAGAAGCCGTGCGCGCCGGTCGTACCCAGATCGTGCTGACCGACCGTCACATCGCGCCGGGCAAGCTGCCGATCCACGCCTCCCTGGCGACCGGTGCGGTACACCATCGCCTGACCGAAAAAGGCCTGCGTTGCGACTCCAACATCCTCGTCGAAACTGCCACGGCCCGCGACCCGCACCACTTTGCGGTGTTGATCGGCTTTGGCGCTTCGGCGGTGTACCCGTTCCTCGCGTACGAAGTGCTCGGTGATTTGATCCGTACCGGTGAGGTGCTGGGCGACCTCTACGAGGTGTTCAAGAACTACCGTAAAGGCATCACCAAGGGCCTGTTGAAGATCCTGTCGAAGATGGGTATCTCCACTGTCACTTCGTACCGTGGCGCGCAGTTGTTCGAAGCCATCGGCCTGTCCGAAGAAGTCTGCGATTTGAGCTTCCGTGGCGTGCCAAGCCGCATCAAGGGTGCGCGTTTCGTCGACATCGAAGCCGAACAGAAAGCCCTGGCCGCGGAAGCCTGGAGCGCGCGCAAGCCGATCCAACAAGGCGGCCTGCTCAAGTTCGTGCACGGTGGCGAATACCATGCCTACAACCCGGATGTGGTCAGCACCCTGCAAGCCGCCGTGCAGCAGGGCGACTACGCCAAGTTCAAGCAATACACTGCGTTGGTGGATAACCGCCCGGTGTCGATGATCCGTGACCTGTTCAAAGTGAAAACCCTGGACACGCCGCTGGCCATCAGCGAAATCGAGCCGCTGGAATCGATCCTCAAGCGCTTCGACTCCGCGGGTATTTCCCTCGGTGCTTTGTCGCCTGAGGCCCACGAAGCCCTGGCCGAAGCCATGAACCGCCTGGGTGCGCGTTCCAACTCCGGCGAAGGCGGTGAAGACCCGGCGCGCTACGGCACCCTAAAGAGCTCGAAAATCAAACAGGTGGCGACTGGCCGTTTCGGTGTAACCCCGGAGTACCTGGTCAACGCCGAAGTGCTGCAGATCAAAGTCGCCCAAGGCGCCAAGCCTGGCGAAGGCGGCCAACTGCCCGGCGGCAAGGTCAACGGTTTGATCGCCAAGCTGCGTTACGCAGTGCCGGGCGTGACGCTGATCTCGCCACCACCGCACCACGACATCTACTCGATTGAAGATTTGTCGCAGCTGATCTTCGACCTGAAACAAGTCAATCCGCAGGCCCTGGTCTCGGTGAAACTGGTCGCGGAAGCCGGTGTGGGCACCATCGCCGCGGGTGTGGCGAAGGCCTATGCCGACCTGATCACCATCTCCGGCTACGACGGCGGCACCGGCGCATCGCCGCTGACCTCCATCAAGTACGCCGGCGCGCCATGGGAACTGGGCCTGGCTGAAACTCACCAGACCCTGCGTGGCAACGACTTGCGCGGCAAAGTCCGTGTGCAGACCGACGGCGGCCTGAAAACCGGCCTCGACGTGATCAAGGCTGCAATCCTCGGCGCTGAAAGCTTCGGCTTCGGCACTGCGCCAATGATTGCCCTGGGCTGCAAATACCTGCGCATCTGCCACCTGAACAACTGCGCCACCGGTGTAGCGACGCAGAACGAGAAGCTGCGCAAGGATCACTACATCGGCACCGTCGACATGGTGGTGAATTTCTTCACCTACGTCGCCGAAGAAACCCGTGAGTGGCTGGCCAAGCTGGGCGTGCGTTCGTTGGAAGAGTTGATCGGGCGCACCGATCTGCTGGACATCCTCGAAGGCCAGACCGCCAAGCAACAGCACCTGGACCTGACGCCGTTGTTGGGCAGCGACCACATCCCGGCAGACAAGCCACAGTTTTGCCAAGTGGACCGCAACCCACCCTTCGACAAAGGCCTGTTGGCCGAGAAGATGGTCGAAATGGCCGGCGCCTCGATCAACGACGCCAGCGGTGGCGAATTTGCCCTGGATATCTGCAACTGCGACCGTTCCATCGGCGCACGCGTCTCCGGAGAAATCGCGCGCAAGCACGGCAACCAAGGCATGGCGAAGGCGCCAATCACCTTCCGCTTCAACGGCACTGCGGGCCAGAGCTTTGGCGTGTGGAACGCCGGTGGTCTGCACATGTACCTGGAAGGCGATGCCAACGATTACGTGGGCAAGGGCATGACCGGCGGCAAGCTGGTGATCGTTGCGCCTAAAGGCAGCGTCTACAAGAGCCAGGACAGTGCCATCATCGGCAACACCTGCTTGTACGGCGCCACCGGTGGCAAGCTGTTCGCCGCCGGTACCGCCGGTGAGCGTTTCGCCGTGCGTAACTCCGGTGCTCACACCGTGGTGGAAGGCACTGGCGATCACTGCTGCGAGTACATGACCGGGGGCTTTGTCGCCGTATTGGGCAAGACCGGTTACAACTTCGGTTCAGGCATGACCGGCGGTTTCGCCTACGTGCTCGACCAGGACAACACCTTCGTCGACAAGGTCAACCACGAGTTGGTCGAGATCCAGCGGATCAGCGGCGAAGCCATGGAATCCTATCGGAACCACTTGCAGCACGTGCTGGACGAGTACGTTGAGGAGACCGGCAGCGAATGGGGTCGTAACCTCGCCGAAAATCTCGATGATTACCTGCGTCGTTTCTGGCTAGTCAAACCGAAGGCAGCGAGTTTGAAATCTCTGCTCTCCAGCACACTTGCGAGTCCGCAATGACGACGCAGCGGCAAGTATCGAGCTTCAAGCCGCACGCTAAGAGCAGCGCGCGGTGTGCCGGTTTATTTGATTTCTTGCAGCTTGAAGCTTGTAGCTTAAAGCTGTCGTGTACGAGGTTTTAACGATGGCCGAACGTCTCAGCAACGACTTCCAATTCCTCGATGTCGGGCGCAAAGATCCGAAGAAGAAACTGTTGCGTCAACGCAAGAAAGAGTTCGTGGAAATCTACGAACCCTTCAAACCTCAGCACTCGGCCGACCAGGCCCACCGCTGCCTGGGTTGCGGTAACCCGTATTGCGAATGGAAGTGCCCGGTGCACAACTTCATTCCCAACTGGCTCAAGTTGGTGGCCGAGGGCAACATCCTCGCCGCCGCCGAGCTGTCGCACCAGACCAATACCCTGCCGGAAGTGTGCGGCCGGGTGTGCCCGCAAGACCGTCTGTGTGAAGGTGCGTGCACCCTCAACGATGGCTTCGGTGCGGTAACCATCGGTTCGGTCGAGAAGTACATCACCGACACCGCGTTCGCCATGGGCTGGCGCCCGGACATGTCCAAGGTCAAGCCGACCGGCAAGCGCGTCGCGATCATCGGTGCCGGGCCTGCTGGCCTGGGCTGCGCCGACGTGCTGGTACGGGGTGGCGTGACCCCGGTGGTGTTCGACAAGAACCCGGAAATCGGCGGCCTGCTGACCTTCGGCATCCCCGAGTTCAAGCTGGAAAAAACCGTACTGAGCAACCGTCGCGAAGTGTTCACCGGCATGGGCATTGAATTCCGCCTGAACACCGAGATCGGCAAAGACGTGACCATCGAGCAATTGCTCGCCGAATACGATGCCGTGTTCATGGGCATGGGCACCTACACCTACATGAAGGGCGGCTTTGCCGGTGAGGACCTGCCGGGTGTGCATGACGCTTTGGACTTCCTGATCGCCAACGTGAATCGCAACCTGGGCTTTGAAAAGTCGCCGGAAGATTTCGTCGACATGAAAGGCAAGAAGGTTGTGGTGCTCGGCGGTGGTGACACCGCGATGGACTGCAACCGCACGTCGATCCGCCAGGGCGCCAAATCGGTGACCTGTGCGTACCGTCGTGACGAAGCCAACATGCCCGGCTCGCGCAAAGAGGTGAAGAACGCCAAGGAAGAAGGCGTGAAATTCCTCTACAACCGCCAGCCGATCGCTATCGTCGGTGAAGACCGCGTCGAAGGCGTGAAGGTGGTCGAGACCCGTCTCGGCGAACCGGACGCCCGTGGCCGCCGCAGCCCTGAGCCGATCCCAGGTTCTGAAGAGATCATCCCGGCTGACGCCGTTGTCATCGCTTTCGGCTTCCGCCCAAGCCCGGCGCCGTGGTTCGAGCAGTTAGAGATTCAGACCGACAGCCAGGGTCGCGTTGTAGCCCCGGAACAAGGCCAGTACAAGCACCAGACCAGCAACCCGAAGATTTTTGCCGGTGGCGATATGGTGCGCGGTTCAGACCTAGTAGTGACCGCGATCTTCGAAGGCCGTAACGCTGCCGAAGGGATTCTGGATTACCTGAACGTCTAGCGATGTTAGCTGCCAGTTTCAAGCTGCAAGCGGCAAGTGAAAGCAAATGCGCTTTTAACTTGCCGCTTGTAGCTTGTCGCTAGTCACTGTCTTTCTCCTTCTGGCTCTGAGAAAATGCCCGCACTTTTTTTGCGGATGCCGACATGACTGCCCTGAAGAACGACCGTTTCCTTCGTGCCCTGCTCAAGCAACCCGTGGACGTCACCCCCGTGTGGATGATGCGCCAGGCCGGTCGCTACCTGCCGGAATACCGCGCCAGTCGCGCCCACGCCGGCGACTTCATGAGCCTGTGCATGAACCCGGAGTTCGCCTGCGAAGTCACCATGCAGCCACTGGACCGCTATCCGCAACTGGACGCGGCCATCCTCTTCTCCGACATCCTCACCATCCCTGACGCCATGGGCCAAGGCCTGTACTTCGAAACCGGCGAAGGCCCGCGTTTCAAGAAAGTCGTCAGCACGTTGGCCGACATCGAAGCCCTGCCGATCCCGGACCCGCACAAGGACCTGGGCTACGTGATGGACGCCGTTAGCACCATTCGCCGTGAACTCAACGGCCGCGTGCCGCTGATCGGCTTCTCCGGCAGCCCATGGACCCTGGCCACCTACATGGTCGAAGGCGGTTCGTCGAAAGACTTCCGCAAGACCAAGGCCATGCTCTACGACAACCCGCAAGCCATGCACCTGCTGCTGGACAAGCTCGCTCAGTCGGTTACTTCCTACCTCAACGGCCAGATCATGGCCGGCGCGCAAGCGGTGCAGATCTTCGACACCTGGGGCGGCAACCTGTCGGCGGCGGCCTACCAGGAGTTCTCCCTGGCCTACATGCGCAAAATCGTCAGCGGCCTGATCCGCGAACACGAAGGCCGCAAGGTTCCGGTCATCCTGTTCACCAAAGGGGGTGGCCTATGGCTGGAAAGCATTGCTGACGCAGGTGCAGACGCACTCGGCCTGGACTGGACGTGCGACATTGGCGAAGCCCGCCAGCGCGTGGGCAACCGCGTGGCGCTGCAAGGCAACATGGACCCGACCGTGCTGTACGCCAAGCCGGAAGCGATCCGCACCGAAGTCGGCCGTATCCTCGCCAGCTACGGCAAGGGCACCGGGCATGTATTCAACCTCGGTCATGGCATTACGCCGGAAGTGAACCCGGAACATGCCGGTGCCTTCCTGCGTGCGGTGCACGAGTTGTCGGCGCAGTATCACGAGTGATTGTTGCCCGATAAAAACGCCCAGCTTATGCCGGGCGTTTTTGTTGGTTAATGTCCGAGTAGCTGCTCCGCGTAGCGGGCAACGACATGATCGAAAGCTTCATGTTGACCGCTGAGGGGCTGACGAGATCGCTGGATGATTTTCTCCAGCTCCTCAATCGTGAAATCAGCTAGAAAGTCGTTATCGAAAACGCCTTCCAGCTTTTCCTTGCGGCGGCTATTCAAGAACTCAATGTCAAGTGCGAGCAGTTCGATCATAGCTTCGGCAGAAAAATCGTCATTACTGCCTTTGATTTCACCCAGTAATGTAAATCTGAAACGGCTTTCGCAGTTATCCTCTAGCGGAGATATATGAGAATCTTCGCAGAAGTCACTCCCCTTGCTATGGCCGCAATGTGCCGGCTTGGGCGTTTCCGTTTCACCTTGGCAGGATGCGTGGAGATTGGTGTAATCCAAGTCCAAATGCTCAAAGTTTTTCTGGGGGCGAAAGTGTTCAATATGGCTCGAGTCCAGGGTGATTTTGTCTCCGCAATAACAACAGGCATAACCTTGTTCGGTCAGCAGGCTGGCATGTAGCTCTTTTTTCTGTGGATGTCGTAGCTCTGAATAGGTGGGAGACCACGCTTCATTCGCCATCGACTTCCACTCGGTAAATGATGCAGGTTCAGTGCCTTTGATAACTCGCTTCATCGACCAATCATCTCCTTACGCTTAAGAAGCGCCTCAGCTCTTAAAAACTCGGGAAGGCCGGGAGCTTTTTCCTTGAGTGCTTGAAGCTGAGCTTTGGCTTTTTTAAAGTCATTGTCTTCGAGGGTACTGAAGAGTTCGCTGAGGAGCGTTTCAATTTCTGGTTCGCGTTCGGAGACTCCCATGATTTCCTCCAGAACTCTGCTGGAGTCAAGTCCGTAGGAAACGTGAGGGTGTGAGGCATCCCTTTTATTCAAGAGCATGATTTCACCAGGCTTCAAACCACCGATTATTTGCGGTGAGTGACTGGCAGCAATAAATTGGATCTTCGGGAATGCGTTTTTCAGCGCTGAAACAATACTGCGCTGCCATCCGGGATGCAGGTGGATATCGAGCTCATCAATAATAACGATGCCATAGGTGTTTTCTAAAACTCGACTTCCCATGTGAGGGTTTAGGAGACACATACGTCTGGCAATATCTGAAACCAGAGCGATCATGCCGCGTTGCCCATCGCTTAAACTGCCAAAAGGCAAACTAATCTGTTCGTCGACATGCACTAGCAACGTACGAAGCCCCAAGTCGTACTCAATGCCTTTCGAGTCAGGTAATGCAAATTTTAGCGCTGTATTTACCCAATGAAGCTCATCGTCAAAATCCCGTGAAGAGTCTGATCGGGAAATACGTTGTAAGCGTTCTAGCGTTTTTCCTATGAACCAACTTTCAAAATTCTGTAAATTTACAGCTGCATCAAACCAATCTACATACGCATCGAGTCTTGACGATTTCTGTGTCGCTGCAAGTTCGGGAGACACTTGGGCCGATGTCCATCGGCGGTTAGCTCGGTAGAAAGTAAACAGTGGAAGATCGAAGATATGCTCTGAATCTAGGTGATCGATTTTTTTTGAGAGGGTCGTATGAATTTCATAGTTGTGGCTTTGTGACTGGTCTTTACGATCCTTGGAAATCTTCCAATTGGTGAGGCCAAATGCAGAACCTGTAGCACTCAACACCAGTGGATAGATGTGCTCATACCTGAAACGGTCATTGAATTGCTGAACGGTAAACCGTACATCTTGATCTGATATATGGGCCTCGTGTCTGCCCATGGCGCCTGAGAAGTTGCAAAGGCTTGACGCCACCGCTTGCAACAACGAAGTCTTGCCGCTCCCATTAACCCCCACGACCAGATTAAACCCGGGTTGGAAGTCAAAAGTGGCCTCATCGTAGCAACGAAAATTCTGAATATGAAGCTGGTCCAGGCGCATCTGGCTTTCCTTTACCAAGGCTGACAAATGCCGTCAGTGTACCTTGGCCCGGCAGAACCGCTAGAGGCGCAGGTGTTACGTGCTTTTTGCACCTTGCAACGGCGGCAACTTCGCCAATTTCAACGCCACCAGCAACGCCCCAATCAACAACCCCACGATAAACGCCCCAATCCCGTTCCATTCGGCGTAGTGCCAGAAGAACCCACCCGCCGTCCCCGCCACACTCGATCCCGCGTAGTAGCAGAACAGGTACAACGAAGACGCCTGCCCCTTGGCCTTCACCGCGCGGCGGCCGATCCAGCTGCTGGCCACCGAGTGGGCGCCGAAGAAGCCGAACGTGAAGATCAGCATGCCCGGCACGATCAGCCATAGCGGTGTGAACAAGGTCAGCGTCATGCCCACAAGCATCAGCACGATGGTGGCCCACAATACGCGACGGCGGCCGAGGCGGTCGGCCAGGGAGCCGATTTTCGCTGAGCTGTAGATCCCCGAGAGGTACACCAGCGACAGCAGGCCGACCACGGCTTGGCTCAGGCCGTAGGGATCGGCCAGCAGGCGATAGCCGATGTAGTTGAACATCGTCACGAACGCACCCATCAGCAGGAACGCTTCAAGGAACAGCCACGGCAGGCCCGCGTCCTTGAAGTGCATGACAAAACCGTCCACCAGGCTGCGCGGCTTGAGGCTGCTGGCGCGGAAGTTGCGCGATTCGGGGAGGATTTTCCAGAACACCGTGGCGGCGATCAGCGCCAGGGCGCCAATGATCAGCATTGCGGTGTGCCAACTGACGAAGTCGATCAACACGCCGATGATCAGGCGCCCGCTCATGCCGCCAATCGCGTTGCCACCAATGTACAGGCCCATGGCCAGGCCGATGTGCTGCGGGTGGATCTCCTCGCTCAGGTAGGTCATGGCCACGGCGGCCAGGCCGCTCAGTGACAGGCCCACCAGCGCGCGCATGAATAAAATCCCCTCCCAGGAAGGCATCAAACCACTGGCAATCGTCGCGAGTGCCGCGCAGAACAGCGCGGCGACCATCACCGGTTTACGTCCCAGGGTGTCGGAAATCGGCCCGGTAATCAGCAGGCCCAGCGCGAGCATCGCAGTGGACACGGACAGGATCAGGCTGCTTTGCGCTGCATTGATGGAAAACTCGTGGGACAGCGCCGGCATCATCGGTTGCACGCAATACAGCAGGGCAAAGGTGGCGAAACCCCCGGAGAACAGCGCGAGTACCGTACGCATGAACATCGGTGTGCCTTTTTCGATGTACGCGTCATTGAGCTGGGCCACCACCTCATCCAGGGCAGTGGGCGGGACTTCTTGAGCGAGTGGAGCGACAGCAGAATTCACGGGGACCTCGGGGAGGAAGAGCGTGCCAGGACCGGCCATGCAAAAAAGAATATAGCTGGCTAATGATTCTTTCCAATATATTGTTCGACCTGTTTGATAGCTTTTACGACCTAATGAGGCCTGTATGGAATTGCGTCACTTGCGGTACTTCATTGCCGTCGCCGAAGAACTGCACTTTGGCCGGGCTGCGCAGGTGCTAGGCATCTCGCAGCCGCCGCTGAGCCAGCAGATTCAGGCGCTGGAACAGGAAGTGGGTGCACGTTTGTTTGAGCGTACCAATCGTCGGGTCGAGCTGAGCGAGGCGGGACGGTTGTTCCTGCATGAGGCGCGATTGGTCCTGGCTCAGGTCGACAAAGCGGCGGACGTGGCGCGCCGGGCGCAGTTGGGTGAGCTGGGCGAATTGAAGATCGGCTTCACGTCATCGGCACCGTTTAACTCCAGCATTCCCCAAGCGATCTTTGCGTTTCGCCAGGCGTTCCCGGCGGTGCACCTCAATCTGCAGGAGATGAGCAGCACCGAGGTGGCCGAGTCGCTGGTGGATGAGTCTATTCAGGTCGGGCTGATGCGGCCATTGCCGTTGCCGGATTCATTGAGTGTGGTCGAGTTGATGCGCGAACCGCTGGTGGCCGTAATGAACGCCGGCCACCCATTGGTAGCAGGCAGTGAGCATGGCCTGCACTTGGCGCAGCTGGCGGAAGAACCGTTCGTGTTTTTCCCGCGTAGCTATGGCAGTGGGCTCTACGCGCAGTTGCTCAGCCTGTGCCGTGACGCCGGGTTTAGCCCGCACTTTGCCCAGGAAGCGGGGGAGGCGATGACCATCATTGGCCTGGTCGCGGCGGGGCTGGGCGTGTCGGTGTTGCCGGCCTCCTATCAGCGCATACGGATCGACGGGGTGGTGTATCGCACGCTGCTGGATCCGGAGGCGGTGACGGCGGTGTGGCTGGTGCAGCGAAAAGGCGCGCAGACGCCGATGGCAGCGGCGTTTGTGGAGTTGTTGACGCGTAAATCCGCTCAGTAAGAACGCGTACTTCAAAGCGAAGCGGATCGATGTGGGTGGTGGCTTGCCTGCGATAGCATCCCCTCGGCATACCTGATCCATCGAGTCGTCCGCATCACAGGCAAGCCAACTCCCACCTTTGATCTTTGTCGTTTCTGGCGCGCAGCGAGCGCCAGTTTTATTTCGAAGTGCCCGTCTGCTCAAACAACTGCGCCGCAGTCCCAGACTCACTCACGCCATTACTGCGCAACGCCGCCATGATGTCGCGGTCCAGCATGCTCACCCAGCGGTTGTAGTTGCGATGGATCTTGCCGTCTTTGTAGCCCAGTTCGCGGCTGTCGCGGTAGGTGATGGCGTAGCTGTTGCGGGTGTAGCGGATGTCGATGGCGGCGTAGTACTGGTTACGCACGGTGATCTCGGCCTGCACCAGTTGCGGGCTCAGGCGTTGTACCGTCCATTCGCGCTTTTGCAGGGCGTTGACGATCACCGTTTTCATTTTCTCTTCGCTGACCTGGGCAGTGGCCGGCAGGTCGTGCTGGGTGTTGAGCACTGGTTTGCTGGTGCAGCCAGCGGTGGTCAGCAAGGCCAGGGTGATCAGGGTCGCGCGTAGCAAGGAAGACATTGCGTATTCTCCAATCGATTAAAAAGTCAGGACCAGCGGCGGAAGATCAGCGAGGTGTTGACGCCGCCAAAGGCAAAGTTGTTGTTCATCACGTAATCGTTGTGCATCTCGCGGAATTCACCTTGCAGGTAATCCAGCTCGCCGCATTGAGGGTCCACTGAATCCAGGTTGAAGGTGTGTACGTACTGGTTGCGGTTCATCATCTCGATGCTGAACCACGACTCCAGTGCGCCGCACGCACCCAGGGTGTGACCGAGAAAGCTCTTCTGTGAACTGATGGGCATGCGGGCGCCGAACAGGCTGCTGGTGGCCTGCGTCTCGGCGATGTCGCCCTGGTCGGTGGCAGTACCATGACCGTTCACGTAGCCAATCGCGGAAGGCTCAAGCCCGGCATCTTCCAGGGCCAGTTCCATCGCGCGGCGCATGGTTTTCTGCTCCGGACGCGTGGTGTGCTGGCCGTCGGCGTTGCTGCCAAAGCCCACCAGCTCGGCGTGGATATGCGCACCCCGCGCCAGGGCGTGTTCCAGTTCTTCGAGGACCAGCATCCCGCCGCCTTCGCCGATCACCAGGCCATCGCGCCCGCTGTCATAGGGGCGTGGGCTGGTTTGCGGCGCGTCGTTTTTCAGGCTGGTGGCGTAGAGCGCGTCGAACACCATGGCTTCGGTGGGGCACAGTTCTTCGGCGCCGCCGGCGAGCATCAATGGCAAGCGGCCGAACTTGATCGCCTCATAGGCATAGCCGATGCCTTGGCTGCCGCTGGTGCAGGCGCTTGACGTAGGAATCAGCCGCCCGGTGAGGCCAAAGAAGATGCTGATATTCGCCGCCGTGGTGTGCGGCATCATGCGCACGTAGGAGTTGGCATTCAGTCCCTCGGCCACCGAGTTCAGCAGCATGTTGCCGAACGCCTTGATCTCGTCGGTGCTGCCGGTGGAGGAGCCGCAGGCCACGCCCATGCGCCCGTCCTTGATCGACTCATCGCCGAGCAAACCGGCGTCCTGCAACGCCTGCTCCGCGGCCCACACCGCCAGGCGCGACACCCGGCCCATACTGCGCAGTTGCTTGCGCGTCCAGTGCGCGGGCACGACAAAATCGTCGATTGGCCCGGCCAGGCGCGTGTTCAATTCAGTAAAACGGTCCCACTCGTCCATGCGCCGGATGCCGCTGCGGTTGGCGCGGAAGTTGGCGGAAATGGTCGCCCAATCACCGCCCAGGGAGGTCATGCCGGCCATACCGGTCACTACGACGCGTTTCATCAGCACAAGCCTCCATTCACCGCCAGGACCTGGCGCGTGATGTAGCCGGCTTCGGCCGACATCAGGAAGTTCACTGCGCCAGCCACCTCTTCAGGCGTGCCCATGCGCTGCGCCGGGATCATCTTCATCAGCTCTTCCACCGGTACGTTTTCATCCAGCATCGCGGTGTCGATCAAGCCGGGTGCGACGCAGTTGACGGTGATCTTACGCTTGCCCAGTTCGATGGCCAGGGCCTTGGCCGCGCCGATCAACCCGGCTTTGGAGGCACTGTAGTTAACCTGGCCACGGTTGCCGATCAACCCGGAAACCGAGGTGATGCACACAATGCGCCCGGCGGCGCGACGACGAATCATCGGCATCATCACCGGGTGCAACACGTTATAGAAACCGTCGAGATTGGTGCGCATCACCACGTCCCAATCGTCTTCCGACAGCGCCGGAAACGCACCGTCACGGGTCAGGCCGGCGTTGAGCACCACGCCGTAATAGGCGCCGTGTTGCTCTACGTCGGCTTCAAGGATTTCCTTGCACGTCGCGCGATCCGCCACATCGAATTGCAGCACCCGCGCCTGGCGACCCAGGGCTTCCACCTCGGCCTGTACCGCGCAGGCAGAGGCACGGCCACTGCGGCAATGCAGCACGATGTCATGCCCGGCCTGTGCCAGGCGCAGTGCGATGGCGCGGCCGATGCCACGGCTGGAGCCGGTGACCAGTACGGATTCAGTCATGGCGTTTCGTCCTTCGATTCATCTAAATAGGTGGCCGCCTGGGGCGGTCGAAATACATTCAAGCGGGCGCTGGCCTGGATACCGCTGCCGGTAAGGTGGCATTCGAACACACCCATGCCGTTTTCGTCCTCCAGGGAGCGCAGGGCGTGGATCGTTAGCTCGGCGTCTGCCGGGAAGTGCTCCACGTTGCACTCGAACTTACGTGTGCCGAGCAGGAAGCCCAGTTCCACCGCTTTGCCTTTCTGGCGGGCGCGGCAACCGGCATAGGCGGCGACGCTTTGTGCCATCAATTCGATACCGACCCAGGCCGGGAGGCTGCCGTCCGGGCGGTTGAACAGGCCGCCGGGCTTGATAGTGGCACGGGTACGAATCTGCTCTTCATCGAACGACAGCACCTGGTCGATCAGGATCATGTCGCCGGCATGAGGCAGCAGTTCGGCGAGTGGCCAATCGATCATGGGGCCTCTCCGATAATCAGGCTGACATTGTTGCCGCCGAAGGCAAACGAATTGCTCATCAGGCAGCGTTTTTCCAGGGCTTGCGCGGCCTGCGCCCACTGCAGGGCGGGCAGTGCCGGGTCGGGCTGGCCGTCCCATACATGCGGCGGCACCCGCTTATGGACCAGGCTCAACCAGCAGAACGCCGCTTCCAGGGCGCCGGCTGCGCCCAGGGTATGCCCGCTCATGGGTTTGGTCGACGAGCAGGGCACGCCTTCCGGGAATAGGCTGGCGACGGCCAGGCTTTCCATGGCGTCGTTATGCTGGGTGGCGGTGCCGTGCAGGTTCAGATAACCGATCTGTTCGGGCTGCAACTTTGCGCTGGCGAGCGCCTTGCGCATTGATTGCAGAGCACCTTTGCCGGAGGGTTCGGGCGCGGAAATATGGTGCGCATCGCAACTCGCGCCGCTGCCCAATAGGGCGATCGGCGCCGGTTCCTTGCTCATCAGGAACAACACCGCTGCTTCGCCGATATTGATGCCGTTGCGGTTCGCCGAAAACGGGTTGCAGCGCTCGTTCGACACGGCATCCAGCGCGGTAAAGCCATTGAGGGTCAATTTGCATAAACTGTCGACGCCGCCGCAGATCACTGCATCGCACACGCCCAGGTCCAGCAGGCGCTGGGCACTCATCAGCGCGCGGGCGCTGGAGGTGCAGGCGGTGGAGATCACGTAGGCCGGGCCACTCAGTTGCAGCCAGTCCGCGAGGAAGTTTGCCGGGGCGCTGAGTTCCTGTTGCTGGTAGTCGTAGTCGCCGGGGAACTGGTTTTCCCGCAGGTAATGGGCAATCCCGCGACTGGCTTCGTCGATGCCCGAGGTGCTGGTGCCGAGCACAATACCCACCCGTGATGTGCCGTGGGTATTGATCGCCTGTCGGATCTCGTCTTCGATCTGCAACGCTGCTTCCAGCAGCAACTGGTTATTGCGGCTGCTCTGCTGGCCCAGTTCTAGCGGGATGGTGGCGAGTTCGCCGTGCACACCGGCCACCGGCAGCACGCGCTCCGGCACCCAGCCGCTTTCGGCGCGCATGCCCGAGCAGTCACCGGCAAACAGGCTGCGGCTGACCTCGGCCTGGCCACGGCCGAGGGCGCAGATTATGCCCAGGGCGTTGAGGTAGGCGGTCATCGGGCAGCCCCGAGCGGCGTGATGCGGTAGCTCAAGGGCTGCCCGGTCATGTTCACGCTGAAGACCTCGGACGATTGATACACGATCTGCCAATGCCCCGGCAGGGTGCGCGTCAGGTCCATCGCCTGCGCGCTGGGGTAAAGCGCGCGCACGTCATTTGCCGATGTCAGCGCAAACAGCAATGCGGCAAACAGCTCCCTGGCCTGCGGATTGGGCGGCAGCAAGCCATCGGCCTGCCACTCGCCATTGATCAGCTTTTGCCGGGCCTGTGGGATGCCCAGCGGGTCCATCATCGACCACCGAATCGCCGCGCCTTCGCGCTGGATCACCAGCAGCCAGTCCTGGCTCTGGCCGTCGGCCAGGCGCTGCACATGCAGCTGCAGCGGCAGGGCCAGGACCGGCGTTTTCTCGGGCAGCGGTGGCTGGCTGGCGCAGGCACTCAGCAGCAACAGGCAGCCCATCAACAGCATGCGCATCATGGGGCAGTACTCGCCAGGGGTTTGCGTGCCACGCAGTTGACCAGGGTTTCTTCGCGCTGGCCCACTGGCGGCGCCTGGCGCAGGCCCCAGCGCTCGAGCAGGCCGAAGTCGCTGGAGCGGCTCCACCACAAATACGGGTACGAGACGTTCTGCGGGCCAAACTCGAAGCCCTGCTCGCGGAGCATCTGCAAGTACTCTTCGGCGCTTTTCTGCACGTGCATGGGGTGGCGAAACAGCCAACGGATGACCCAGGTGTCGATATAGGCTTCGGTGGACTCGGCAAACAGCAGATAGCCGCCGGGCTTGAGTACACGATAGAACTCTTTGAGGGCGCGGTGCTGTTCAACCAGATGGTGGAAGGTCTGGTGACAGAACAGGATGTCGACGCTGGCGTCTGGCACGTCGAGGGTGGCGCAGTCGCTGCCGATCAGCTCGACGCTCAACCCTTGGCGCGTGGCCTCAACCTGGCACAACTCCAGGCTGTGGGGGTCTGCGTCCAGGCCGATCAACCGTGAAGGCGCAAATACCTGCTGCAACAGCGTGAAGGATTTGCCCTGACCGCAACCGGCGTCCAGCAGTACCGGCGCCTCAGGCAATGGCTCCGTAAACAGGCTGCGCAAGTCGTTGATCGCCACGCGTAACACGCGATGCTGCCAGGTGTGACTGCGCAGGAACCAGAGGCCAAATTTGGTTTCTTCGACGTAGTTCTTACTTAAATACTGGCTGCTCATACCGGTTCACTCGCACAAATCTCCGACAACATGCGCAACCGTCGCTTGGGCTCGCTGACAAACGGGTTGCGTTCATCCCACGCGTAGCCGGCGAGGATCGCGCTGATCATCCGACGAATCTCCGGCGAGCTGTCCGGATGGAAAATCACATCCTGGAAGGTCCCGGCGTACCAGCCTTCGACGTAGCAGCGGAAGGTATCGACACCTCGTTTCAACGGCTCTGCAAACTCGGTCTGCCAGTTGACGGTTTCACCTTTGAGCTGACGGTGCAGCACGCCGGCGGCCATGCTCGCCGAACGCATGGCGATGGTTACCCCGGAGGAAAACACCGGGTCGAGGAATTCCGCTGCGTTGCCCAGCAGTGCAAAGCCTGGGCCGTGAAGGGTTTTGACGTTGGCCGAATAGCCGCCGATGGTGCGCGCCGGCGTATCCCACACAGCGTTTTGCAGCACGCCGGACAGGCTCGGGGTTTCATCGATAAAGCCCCGCAGGCAGGCATCGAGGTCGCCGTCGCGGCCGTCGAAATGTCTCTTGGCCGCGACCACGCCCACCGAGCAGCGGCCGTCGCTGAACGGGATGGTCCAGAACCAGATATCGCGCTGGGTCGGGTGGGTGGTTACGAGGATCTTGGTACGGTCGAAGCCCGGGTGTTCGACGCGGTCTTCAACGTGGGTGAATACGGCCTGGCGCACCGGAAAAGTCGACGGTACGTCCAGGTCCAGCAGGCGCGGCAACACACGGCCGTAGCCACTGGCGTCGAGCACGAACTTGGCCTTGAGGTGGTACTCGCTGCCGTTTTCGCGACGTACGTGCAGGTAGCGGCACTCGCCGCTGAAATCCACACCGACGATGGTTTCGCCGTAGCGGATCTCTACACCCTGAACGGCTGCCTGATCCGCCAGCAACTTGTCGAACTCGCCGCGCTGCACCTGGAAGGTGGTGGGCTTGCCGTTGCTGAACGTATCGCTGAAATCAAACGCGCTGTAGCGCTCGCCCCAGGCGAATGCGGCACCGGTTTTCACTTGGAAACCCGCCGCCTGTACGGCGTCGAGCATGCCGGCTTCTTCGATAAAGTCGATGCAGTGGGACAGCAGGCTTTCGCCAATCGAGAAGCGGGGAAAATGCTGGCGCTCGATGATCAATACATCATGGCCTTTGCGCTTTAACAGCGCAGCGGCGATGGCCCCGGACGGACCGGCACCGATCACCAACACCTGGCGACGTTCCATTTCAACTGTGGGCACGAGGGCTCCTTGCCACATTGGCATTAATCACATTCATAAGGCGTGCCTCTGTTGCCCGGCCCAGGGTGCCAGCATAAAGCTGAAGGCCAGGCCCAGGCTGACCGATAAGCCGAAATTACTCACTGCCGGTGTACTGGATACGGCCAGCAGGCCAAACGACAACCAGGTTGTCAGCGCCGCCAGCAATGTGCCTAGCAGGCTGACCGCCGGACCGCCGATTTGCTCGCGCATCAGGATCGCGTAGTCGACGCTGATCGCCGTGACCAGCAGCAAACCGAACAGGCTGAACAGCGTCAGCGGCTGGCCCAGCCAACCGAGGCTGGCCAGGCTGCACAGGGCCGCCAGCAGCGGCAGGGCGACAATGCGCAAGGCACCGCCAAACCCGAAGGGCAGGATCAGCAAGAGCACGATCAGCACGCACGACATCAATTTCAATTCGGCGGCGCTGATTTGCGTGTCGGCGAACACCCGGTTCAATTCGCCCAGGCGGTCCACCAATTGCACGCCGGGTAAATCCACTGCTTGCACCCGCAGCAGCGCCGGGTTGTTCAAGCCTTGCAGGCTAACCATTGCTGCCACGCCGCCGTCCACCGGGCCCAGCCACAGGGTGCGCCAAGGCTCGGCCAATGGGCCTGCCAGTGCGGCGTCGATATCTTGCGTAGGCAACGCTTGCAGTTGCCTCACCTCAGCTTGCAGGGCGCTGGCCGGTACGCCAAGGTCCAGCAATGGCTGCCAGTGCTGCGGCAGTTTATTCAAGGCGTCGCGCACTTGTTGCTGCTCTGCGGGCAGGCTGACCAGTTGATTGAGCGCCAGATAGCCCTTGAGCTTATCCATGTTTACCAATTGATCCAGGCGCTGCGCGAGTGCGCGCTGGCGCTCCAGCAACTGCTGCTGATCCTGCGCCCGCACCAGGAAAAACTGGCTGGTGGGTTGGAACCCGGTAATCCGCGCGACGGCCTGTGCTTCTTCCAGCAATTGCGGCGGCGCGCCGATCCACTGGCGGATATCGTTTTTGCTGTTCAACTGCCACAGGCCACCGGCGCAAAACAGCACCAGCAGCGCCAGCAAGACCGGGCTCGGCACGCGCTTGAGCAGCGAGGCGCGCAGCCGCCACAGGCCTTCGGCGATACACAGCGGCCATTGCGCCGTGCGCAGCTCGACGCCCTTGAGCAGCGCCGGCAACAGGCACACGGCGGACAAATAAGCGCCCACCAGCCCAGCGGCGGAGAACACCGCGATCTGTGTCAACGCCGGGAACGGCGTCCACGCCAGCGCCAAGTAACCGATGCAACTGGTCGCCAGGCTCAGGCTCAGGCCGGGCAAGGTCAGGCGCAACGCCGGCCAGCTGCGCCATGGGCGCATGCTCCAGCTTTTCGACAGGTAGTGCAGCGGGTAATCCACCGCCACGCCGATCAGGCTGGAGCCGAGCACTAAGGTCATCACATGCATGTGCCCGAACAGCGCCACACAGGCCACCGCGCCAAACAGTATGCCCACCAGCACCGGCACAAAAGCCAGCAACACGCGCCAGCGTCGGAACGCCAGCAACAGCAGTAACAGGATGCCGACGGTAGCGCCGCCGCCGACCCAGGTGATTTCCCGCGTGGCTTGCTGCTGACCATTGGCCGCATACAGCAAGCCGCTGGCGGCGAGCAGTTGCGCGCCTTGCTGACCTGCCTGCTCGCGGCTGGCCTGGAGCAACTGCGCCACTTGCAGCGGCAGGTTCATGTCAAAGGCATTGCCGGTGGTGCTCGCACGCAGCAGCACCCAACGCTTGCCGTCAGCGTCGGCGACCAACGCGCCGCTGCCGATATCCAATTGCACTGCGCCCTGTTGCGGTTGGCTGTTCTGGATACGCCCGGTCAGCCCCAGCCAGTCATCCTGGCTGGGCACCAGGCTGAACCCGGTAAAGGGGTCGAACAGGGCTTGCACGCGTTGCTGGATAAACGCGTCGGGCTGGTTCATCAGTTGCTCGCGGTCCGTGGTCGAGAGCATCGCCAGGCGACCGCGCAGCAATTGCTCGCGTAGCGCCGGCAAGTCGGCTTGCAGGTTCCACTGCACTTTTTCAAACAACCCGCTGGCTTGCCAGCGCTCGCCCAATTGTTGCGCCACGGCGACCGCTTGTTGGCGGTCGGCATGGCCCACCAGCACCAGTATTTGGCGGTTAAGCGGTTCCTGCATGCGCTGTTCGGCTTGTTGCTCCAGGGCATCCGGCGTGTTGCCCGGCACCAGCTCCATCAGGTTGGCGGACAACGGCGCGCCGTGGCGCCACTGCCAGCCGGCCAGCGTAAGCACCGCCATCAGCAGGATCAGGAAAAGGCGCGGCAGCAGGCGCTCACTGGGCAAAGTCGTGTTGCTCCGCGTCGCTCAACGGCTGTTTGGCAGTGCTGTCCTGCATGCGCAGCACGGTGCTGTCGCCTTGGGTTTCGAGCAATTCGATCTTTTGCACAAGATCGCCACCGTCGATGTTGATCCGGTTGAAGACTTGCTTGAGCAGCAGCGAGCGCGGAATCAGGGTCAATTGCCACTGCTTGGCCTCGCCGTGCAACTGCAAGTCGAAGTCACGCTGCAAGCCGCTGCTGTCGCCCTGGAGCACGGCGAGGAACAAGCGGTTCTGCTCGGCGCCGGCACTCTTGTTTGGCAGCAGTTGCCAGCCATTGGCGTCGCGGCGGGCGATGCCTTGTGCGCTGATGCGGTAGTCCTGTTGCAGCGGGGTTTTCAGCAGCCACAGCAGGCCGTGGTCCTTGGCGAGGACGAAGGTGCCTTTGCTGACCAAGGGTTGGGGCAGGGCACGCAGGTGTTTTTCCTGGGTGAAGCTGCCGTGGATCACTGAGGGTTTTGCAAGCTGATCGCTGAGTTGTTGCAGATCAAAGGCGTGGGCATTAAAGCTCAGCAACAGCGCAACCCCTGTGGGAGCAAGCTTGCTCGCGAAGAGCCTGAGAGCGCCGCGCAGTGTCAGGCGGCCCGCGTTATCGTTAACGTCCATCGCGGGCAAGCCCGCTCCCACAGGGGTCAGCATTTCAAGGCCCTTTCTATGGCGTCTGTGAATACTTTTGGCGAGGCCAATTGCATCTCGCGGGTCGTGATTTCCACGGCCACTTGCACGGTGCTGGCACGGGTCAAACGCTCGCCGCTGGCGAGGTCGGTGATCAGGTAATTGACCTTCAAGCGGTTCTCCCACTCCACCAGGCTGGCGCGCACGTTAATGGTCTGGCCGAACACAGCACCGCGCACGTAGCGCAGTTGCATGTCGATCACCGGCCAGGCGTAGCCGGACTCGAGCATCGCCGTGTAGTTATGGCCTATCTGGTCCAGCAGCGCGCAGCGCGCCACTTCCAGGTACTTCACGTAATGCCCGTGCCACACGACATTCATGGTGTCGACGTCAAAAAACGGCACCAGGATTTCGGTGTCGCAATGCAGTACGCCGGGGCTACGCATGCAGCCTCCAGTGTTGCTCGGCGATGCGTTGCAGGCACAGGCGCAGTTCACCTTCCAGGGCACGGTCTTCGATGACCGGCGGGAAATCTTTGGCGAGTTCTTCGTGCATCGCCGCCAATGCCGGTGGCAGCGCGCGTGCATCCTCAGCCTGGGCCCGCAGCCAAACGCCTTGGTTGGCGGCGAGCAGGGTAGCGGCGGCGACCTGTTCGGTCAGCTCCAGCACGCGGATCGCATCGCGTGCGGCGATGGTGCCCATGCTCACCTTGTCTTGGTTATGGCACTCGGTGGAGCGCGAGAACACGCTGGCCGGCATGGTGTTTTTCAGCGCTTCGGCGGTCCAGGCGCTGGTGCCGATCTGCACGGCCTTGAAGCCATGGTTGATCATCGCGCGGTCAGCCGGGGCGCCGGACAGGTTGCTCGGCAGGCCGTGGTTGTAACGCACGTCCACCAGCAGCGCGAGCTGGCGGTCAAGCAGGTCGGCGACGTTGGCCACCAGGGTCTTGAGGCTGTCCATGGCGAAGGCGATATGCCCGCCGTAGAAGTGCCCGCCGTGCAATACGCGCTCTTCTTCAGCGTCGATGATCGGGTTGTCGTTGGCGCTGTTCAGCTCGACCTCGATGAACGAACGCAGCCAGTTCAGGCTGTCGGCCAGCACCCCGAGCACGTGGGGCGCGCAGCGCAGCGAATAACGGTCTTGCAGGCGATGCAGCGGCGCGGTCGGTGCGTCAATCGCCAGGTCTTTGCGCAGCCAGGCGGCGACTTGCATCTGCCCCGGGTGCGGCTTGGCGGCGAACAGGCGCTCGTCGAAGTGTTCCGGGTTGCCTTGCAGCGCCACCACGTTCAGTGCGGTGATGCGCGTGGCCAGTTGCAGCAGGTAGTCGGCGCGGGCGAAGGCCAGGCAAGCCAGGCCGGTCATCACAGCGGTGCCGTTCATCAGCGCCAGCGCTTCCTTGGGCCGCAGTACCAGCGGTTCCCAGCCCAGCTCGCGGTGCACGTCGGCAGCCTGGCGGCGTTCGCCACGGAACATCACTTCGCGCTCGCCGGACAGGGTCGCGGCCACGTAGGACAGCGGCGTCAGGTCACCGCTGGCGCCCACCGAGCCTTCTTCCGGGATCAGCGGCAGCACGTCGTGTTCAAGGAAGGCATGCAGGCGCTCGAGCAGTTCCACGCGCACACCGGACACGCCGTGGCACAGCGACTGCAAACGCGCGGCCAGCACGGCGCGGGTTGCTTGGGCGTCGAGCAACTTGCCCAGGCCGCAACCGTGAAAGGTGTACAGGTGACGCGGCAGCGCCTCGACGTGCTGCAACGGCACCGCCACCACGCACGAATCGCCGTAGCCGGTGGTCACGCCGTAGATCACGCCTTCCTTGTCCAGCAGCGAGTCGAGGAACTGCGCGCCCTTGGCAATGCGCTGGCGATACGCGGCATCGTTTTGCAATTGGGTGGGCACCTGACGATTGGCCAGGGCCAGCACGTCTTCGATGCGCAAAGCGCGTTCGCCAAAGGTTACTGGCTCAAGATGCGTCGTCATCGGTCTTCCAGAAAGGGTAAAAGTTGAACCATTGTTGGGGCGCTTCCAGGCAAAACTGGCCCAGGCGTGCAGCGTAGCGCGCGGTCCATAAGGCTATGACTTGCTCGCGGGTGTTGCGTTTCCATTCGACCCGTTCGGCGAAAGGTTCAATGCTCAGGCGATAGCGGTTGTTGTGCTTGAGGCACATCAGCAGGTTCACCGGGCACTTGAGCAGGCCGGCCAGCAGCCAGGGGCCTTGGGGGAAGGCGGCGTCATGGCCGAGGAAACCCACGCGCACCGTGCGCCCACCGTGCAGCGGCACGCGGTCGCCGGCAATCGCCAGCCACTCGCCCTCGTCCAGGCGCTGGCTGAGCAGCAGCATGGTGGCCGGGTCCAGCTCGCTGACCTGGATCAGGCGCAAGTGGCTCGCGCCGGCTTCGCCCAGCAGGCGGTTGAATTGTTCGGCGTGCTTGGTGTGCACCAGCACGTTCATGGTGACTTTTTCACCGATCTCCGCGAGGGCGCGGCACACTTCGAGGTTGCCCAGGTGCGCCCCCACCAGCATCTGCCCACGTTCACCGCGCAGGTGCCCGCGCAATTGCGCCGGGTCGTTGATGTCGATCTGCTCCAGGCGCAATTTGCCGTTCCACACGTCGAGCTTATCGAGCATTGAGTCTGCAAACGCCATGAACTGACCGAAGACTTTTCTGTGGGTGGGGCGCAGGTCATCACGCCCGCTCCAGTCGGCCAGGCGCTGCTGGTATTGCCAGGCGCTCTGGCGCGCCGTGCGGCCGAACAGGAAGAAGTACAGGACGATCCCGTACAGCAGCGGGCTCAATACCCGACGGCCGAGTACCTTGGCGGCGAAGGCAGTGAGCTTCATCAGCCAATAGCTGCCGCGTTCATCACGGTCAGCCCAGTGTTTGTTGCGGTCGCTCATGCCTGCCACCGTCGCCACAGGATCATCGGCGCACGGATCAGCATGCCGAAGAACAGTCGGGTGTGCATGGCCGAGATACGGACGTTGTCGCGGAACAAACGAAAGTGCGACAAGCCGTCAGCGGGGTAGTGCACCTGGGTTGGCAGCCAGCGCATCGGCTGGTTGCGCCAGGCCAAGCGCACCAGGATGTCCGAGTCGAAGTCCATGCGCGTACCAATGTAGGCCGAGTCCATCAGCGCCAGCACCGGCGCCAGTGGGTACACGCGAAAGCCGCACATTGAATCGCGAATCTGCAACGACAAGGTGTTGATCCACACCCACACGTGGGTCAGGTAGCGCGCGTACAAACGGCCCTTGGGCACGCTGTCGTCGTATTCGGGGTAGCCGCAGATAATCGCATCGGGGTGCCTGCGCGAGGTGTCGATAAACGTCTCGACTTCGCGCAGGTCGTGCTGGCCGTCGGCGTCCACTTGCAGCGTGTGGCTGAAGCCCAGGCGTGCGGCTTCGCGAAAGCCCGCCATCACCGCGCCGCCTTTGCCCTGGTTGTTGGGCAGGGTGAGCAGGGTGACGTTATCCAGCGTGGCAAGTTGCGCCAGCACTGCCGCGCAGGTGGGGCTGCTGCCGTCGTCCACCAACAGGCAAGGCAGGCCGCTGTTCAACAGGCTGTGGACCACGGCCGGCACGGCGGCTTCGTGGTTGTAGACCGGGATCAGGGCGCACGGGTTATGCATGCGTGGCCTCCAGCAAAATCCGGCCGCTGGAGCAGGCGGCGGCGCCGTTGCGGTAGGCGAAGTACAGCTTGCCGCGCTCCCGGTCGAAGCGCAGGTGCAGTTCAATCGCGTCGCCGGGGCGTACCAGTTGCTGGAACTTGAGCACTTCCATTCCGGCAAAGGTCGGCGGCAAATCGAGCAGTTGCTGGCCTAGGTTGAACGCCCACTCCACCTGCACCACGCCCGGCAGCACCGGCGTGACCGGGAAGTGACCGCTGAAATAAGCCAGGTCCGGCGGGACGCTCAGTTTTGCGGTCCATTCGCCGTTGGCTTCGACTTTCTCCAGCACGTCGGGCGCCTTTGGGCGCGGCGCCAACAGCAGCGACTCGACGTCGGCCTGGGGCAGCTTGCCTTGGCTGTTCAGCGGTAACTGCCTCAGCAAACGCCAGCGACGCGGCAGGGCCAGCGCTTCGCAATGCTGGCTCAAGTGTTGGCGCAGGGTTTGGGTGAGCGTGCGCCGGCCCTGATTGCGCAGGGCATGCAGGCCCTCGTCGCTCAGCACAACCAGGGCGCCGAGGGAGGCGCGGTTTTCCTGCACCACGCCCAGGCGGGTTTCGGCGACCCACGGATGGGCCATCAGTGCGTGTTCTAGCATGGGCAGGGAAATACGTTTTTCTTCCAGTTTGACGATGCGATCCAAGCGGCCCAGCAGTTCGAAACGGCCATCGGCGTGAATGCGCGCGGCGTCGGCGGTCTGTTCGATATGCCCTTCAGGCAGATACTTTGAGGCGATGCGCAGCGCGCCGTCTGCATCCTGACTCAGTTGCACGTCGGCAAACGGCTGCCAGGGCTGCGCACCCTGGCGCCAGGCGATGCCGCCGGTTTCCGAGCTGCCGAGGATTTCCGTGGGCCACTGCTGCAAACGGTCGTAAAGGCTGCCGGCAGCGTCCACTGGCAGCGCGCCGCCGGACGAAAACACCCGCGACACCTGGCTCAGTGCCGGCCAGTCGAGGTTATCGCCCATGCGCTTGAGCAGTGCCGGGCTGGCGACCCAGGCAAATTGTCCGTGCTCGCGGCTCGCGCGCTGCATGTCTTCAGGGAAAGCCAACTGCTTGCGCACAAAGGTGCGCCCGGCGCACAGCGGCCAGAGCACTCGGAACAGCAAACCGTAGATATGTTGAGTGGCCACGCTGCCGATGATGCAGGCGTCTTTAAGGTCCGGGCCCCACAGGGTTTCCAGCGCCTCAACTTCGTTAGCCAGCTGGCGCAGCGTCTTGTCGATGCGCTTGGGTTCGCCACTGGAGCCGGAGGTGCACAGGCTCAGTTGGCAGCTGTCCAGATCAAGGGCGGCTGGGCGCAGTGGTGTTTGAAACA
This sequence comes from Pseudomonas sp. EL_65y_Pfl1_R83, assembly GCF_963970695.1. NCBI lineage: Bacteria > Pseudomonadati > Pseudomonadota > Gammaproteobacteria > Pseudomonadales > Pseudomonadaceae > Pseudomonas > Pseudomonas sp. EL_65y_Pfl1_R83. Next base: position 306,963 of record NZ_CAXAQI010000005.1, read on the forward strand.
GCGCGTCCAGGTCAGCCGCTTCGGTCAGCCAGGCATCAACGGCCTCGTCCCAGCGTTGGCGGGTTTGAGGTTGCAAATCGGCGGGCAGTAGCACGCTGACCCCGGCCCGCCATGCGCCCAGCAGGGCAATTGCCAGCAGGCCGGCATCTTCCAGGTACACGGCCAGGCGCTGGGTACCCCGCGCTTGCAGGCCCGCCGCCAGGCTCAGGGACTGCTCCCACAGCTGTGCATGATTCATCTCAGGCTCGGTGGTGACCAAACGCTGTTGCAGCGGCTCAAGCAGCAAGTGCTCAAGTTTCAACCCATTCATACGCGGCCTCGAACCCTTTGTCGTACCAGCCATTCCACGGCAAACAACAGCCCAATCAGCCCGTAGGCGATCAAGCCGTTGTACAACGTCCACCAACTCAGCGGCGCCCACAAGGTGAGGGCAGTGGCGAGCAGGCCATTACACAGAAAAAACACGCTCCACACCACGGTAACCTGGCGGGTATACACAATGGCGTGGGGCGGCAACACCGGATCGGTCATGCGCGCCAGGCGCTCGACCATCGGTGGGCCGTATTTCAGGCTCAAACCGAACAGTGACAACATGAACGCGTTGACCAGGCTCGGGTACCAGCGCAACAGTTGCGGGTTATCGAACCAAGCCAGCGCTAAACAAAACACGATGATCGCCAACGCCATCCAGCGGCTGCCGGGGCGTCGGGCACCGGTCAGCCCACGCAGCAGCCACAGGCCGCCGAGCAGCAGGCCGAATTGCCAGGGTGCAAAGTGCTCGGTGCCGTAATACACCGCAAATGGGTACAGCAGCCCCGCCAGCAACAGGCCAAGGCCGATCAGCCGGCTCATGCGGCCGGCTGGACCAGGCGGTACACCGCCTCAACCACGTCGTTCACGGTCCGTACCGCCTTGAATTCTTCGGCGGCGATCTTCTTGCCGGTCTGGCGCTTGATATGGTCGATCAAGTCGACGGCGTCGATGCTGTCGATTTCCAGGTCCTGGTACAGGTTGGCGTCAAGGGTGACGCGTTCCGGCGGCAGTTCAAACAGTTCCACCAAGGCATCGCGCAAGGTGTTGAAGATATCGTCACGAGTTTGCATGGTCCGGTCTCAAGCTGCCTGTCTGTCCGTGACATACGCCGCAAGGCTGGCCACGTTGGTGAAGTGATTGCGGGTGTCCTTGGCGTCGGCATCGATCTTGATGCCGTACTTTTTCTGGATTGCCAGGCCCAGTTCCAAGGCGTCTACCGAATCCAGGCCGAGGCCTTCGCCGAACAGGGTTTGCTCGCTACCGATGTCGTCGACGCTGATGTCTTCAAGGCCCAGGGCCTCGATGATCAGCATCTTTATGTCGTGCTCAAGGCAGTGTCTGTCGCTCATCTTCGGCGAGCTCCTTAAAAAAATAGTCGTGCAGGTAATCGTTGAGCTTGCGTGAGGCTTGGGGCGCGGGGCCCAGTGTTGCGAACGCCTGTGGTTCTATATCGGCACCCACCCGCAAACTGAAGTGCACGCGGCATTTTGGGATGCGATACCAGGGTTCGGCCTTGGTCAGCGTCGTGGGGCTGACCTTGATCACCACGGGGGTGATGATTGTCGCACCCCGCAGCGCAATGGCGGCGCCGCCGCGATGAAAGGCAGGCGCCGCGCCGGGTGTGGTGCGGGTGCCCTCGGGGAAAATGATCAGGGTCTGGCCTGCGCGCAGGGCATCGGCGGCGGCATCGAGCATTTCAGCGCTGCCGTCGTTGCTGATGTAGCCCGCGTCGCGCACTGGCCCGCGGGTAAAGGGGTTCTGCCACAGGCTCTGCTTGACCACGCAATTGGCCTGGCGCACCAGGCCGATCAGAAACACCACATCGATCAGCGACGGGTGGTTGGCGATGATCATCTGGCCCGGGCGCCCGAGTTTTTCCGCGCCGTCGACGCTATAGGTCAGCACGCCGGCGCGTTGCATCAAGCGAATAAAGAACCAGAACAGCCAACTGATGGTGTGGCGGGCGCGACGTCGGTGGCTTGCTGCGCTGCCTGGCAGGCAACTGAGCAGGGGAAACACCAGCAACCGCAGGCACAGCCCACCGAAGCCAAACAGCGCGAAACTGGCAGCGGTGGCGAACAGACGCCAATAGTAGGCGTCTCGCGGTTTGTCGTTCAGGGTTTGCGTTGCCAGTTCCATACGCGGTTCTTCCAGGCATGTTGGCAGGCGACCTGTTCGGTGAGCAGGGTGCGCAGCAGGTTCAGGGCGTGGGGCCACTGGGTTTGAGTGAGTTGGACAGTGCGGGTGCTGAGTTCCAACTGCCACTCGTCGCCCGGTGTCAGCAACAGGCCGAGGGCGTAAGGAAAGGGTGCGTCAACGATCCAGCTGGCGTAGGCCTCGGGCGGCAGTTCTTCGGTAATCACCAGCAAAACGGCCGGCGCGCCTTCGTTGAGCAGCGCGGCGGCCTCGAGCATGCCGTGTTCCAGGCCATCGCCCGCGGCCGCGAGGGCGGTCATTTCGCTGGTTTCATTGCGCAGGATCGACCACAGCCCAATCACCGCGTTATGCACCGACAGGCTGAACTGGGTTGGCGACAGTGGCTGGTCATTGGCCAGGTCGCTGAGAATATCGAGGGTGCGCGGGGTCTCGCCATGCCGGGAAACAAACACCAGTGGCAAGTCCTGCAAGCCCTCGGCCAGCGGCCAGCCTACGCTGAACGCCATGCGCGCCAGGCGGCTCAGCCGGCGGCGTTGCATGGCTGGCAGGAACGAGACGTCGGGGCAGGCTTCGCTGACAGGCAGAGACACCGGGGCCTTGCACCAGGCACGCCATTCATCCGCGCCTTCCAGGCCAGGGGCCCAGGCGCGCCATTGGGCGATGTTGAAAGTGATCACTGAGAAAGTATCCCGCCCCTGCGGGCTTCCATGTGCGACTTTTGGCCCCGAATACCGGGACAGGGAGCAATAGCCGAATGGCGCGCATTATCCGGGTGCCGTGGGGTTCTAGCAAATATTGGTAAAAAATTGTTCACGGCTGATAACAATTTGGTTGGGATGATTTACAGATTGTCCTTTACCCCACGCCGATTTGGATTGTCGGGCCCTTCCTGTTCGTTTGTCGGGGATGGATGAACGAGGTAGCGAACATTCGCTTAAGCCCTCTACACTCCTGCATTCATTGATACACGGAGGTTTTTCCATGCGGCGCGTGGTGTTCAATCAAAAAGGCGGCGTTGGCAAGTCCAGCATCGCCTGCAACCTGGCGGCGGTCAGCGCCAGTGAAGGCTATCGAACCCTGTTGGTGGACCTCGATGCACAAGCCAACTCAACCCAATACCTCACCGGGCTGACCGGCGACGACATCCCCATGGGTATCGCGGATTTTTTCAAGCAAACCCTGTCTTCCGGGCCGTTTTCCAAGAAAAACAAAGTCGATATCTACGAAACGCCCTTCGACAACCTGCATGTGATCACCGCCACTGCGGAATTGGCAGACCTGCAGCCCAAGCTTGAAGCCAAGCACAAGATCAACAAGCTGCGAAAGCTGTTGGACGAACTGAGCGAAGACTACGACCGGATTTACCTGGATACGCCGCCGGCGCTGAATTTTTATGCGGTTTCGGCGCTGATTGCTGCCGATCGCGTGCTGATACCGTTTGATTGCGACAGCTTCTCCCGCCAGGCACTGTACGGCCTGCTGGCTGAAATCGAAGAATTGAAGGAAGACCACAACGAAGGCCTGGAAGTGGAAGGTATCGTGGTCAACCAGTTCCAGGCGCGTGCGAGTTTGCCGCAGCAGATGCTCGATGAGTTGATTGCAGAAGGGTTGCCGGTGCTGCCGGTGTACCTGACCAGCTCCGTACGCATGCGCGAGTCGCATCAGGAGAACAAGCCGCTGATCCATCTGGACCCTCGGCATAAGCTGGCGCAGCAGTTTGTGGAATTGCATAACCTGCTGGAAAACGCGTGATCTTTTAGGCAACAGTAGAACACTGTGGGAGCCGGGCTTGCCCGCGATGCATGCACCTCGGTGTGTCAATCACACCGCAGTGATGCTATTGCAGGCAAGCCAGCTCCCACATGTGTATGGCATTCTTGCAGCTGGATTTGGATTTGTCCCACAGGGGCTGTAGGACGGGTCCGGCAATAGGGGCTGTGCCTTGTAACGTTGCCTACAGGTAAGCCAGAATCGCCCGGCTTGTGCGTCTGGATGGGCGTCTCTAAGGTTCCTGGGTCGCTGAATGTTCAGTGATCGGGTTTAGTAGCCTGAAGAGCATGTAAAGGGCACAAGCCCCGTCGAGCAATTTTGTCTTTGTTTGATGGTGGCTGTGCGTAGGGCATCTTCGGGTGCGCCGGCTTTGCATCGCTCCCGGTCTACTAACCTGCGTACAGCTGCCACCCCTCGTTTAGTAGCGTTGTGAGGGCGGCCTTATCCCGAGCGATGACCATGAAAACTAATAACGTCTACAGCGTCACCCCCAACCTCCCCACCGAAACCCTCGTCCTCAACAGCTACGAAACCTTCTCCTCCGTCCGCACCCTACTGCTCAACCTGTCCAACGACCTCAGCGGCGAACACCGCGACGTGGCCCTGGCCATCCACCAATTGAGCGAACTCGGCGTCATGCTCGTCGGCCAGATGATGGACCGCGAAGCCCCGTTGGCCTAAGGCTGGAATGCGGTCAGTGTGGGAGCTGGCTTGCCTGCGATAGCTGCAGTGAATTCAACACTGCCATCGCAGGCAAGCCAGCTCCCACACTCGACCGTGTTTAGACGCCCTGGCTACGCAACCAACTCATCAACTGCGGCAACGGAAACGCCCCGCTCTGACGCGCCACTTCGCGGCCATTCTTGAACAGAATCAAGCTGGGAATCGAACGAATCCCCAACTGCGCCGACAACTGCTGATTGGCCTCACTGTCGAGCTTGGCCAACCGGCACTTGCCCTCCAGCTGCCCAGCGGCCTGCTCAAACACCGGCGCGAATGACTTGCACGGCCCGCACCAGTCGGCCCGCACATCCACCAGCAAGGGCAGGTCGCCCTTGATCTGGCTGGCGTAGTCGCCTTGCTTCAACTCGAAAGGCTTGCTCAACAACACCGGCTGCTTGCAGCGCCCGCATTTGGGCGCGTCACTCAGGCGTTCGCCGGGGATGCGGTTGAGGCCGTTGCAATGAGGGCAGGGGATTACAAGAGGTTCGGACATGGTGGGCTCCTTCGATGTGGCCAATGGGCTGTATCTGGAGTCGGGCGAGGTGTTTATCAAGGCGGGGAGAGGGAGGACTCATCCACTCACAGCTTTGCCCGTGCTGATGTGGGCAGCTATCTAGGCTGTCAGAGCCTGTTCTGTTTTGAGCCATCGGTCTGTTTGCGATTATCGCAAATTGCGATATTCGGAATTCGGGTTTAACCTTCATAGCAAGATGCGATAAGGATGTTGCATGCGAGTGATCAGCGAGAAAAGGATCTGGGAAGCGAAGGAAAAGTGGCCACGTTCAGCAACAGCGTTAGATCAGTGGTATCGGGTAATGAGGCGAAATTACCCCAAAGATTTCGCGGCGATGAAAGCCATGTTCCCCGCCACGGATAAAGTCGGGGAGTTTCACATTTTCGATATTGGAGGCAACAAGTTGAGGTTGATTGCTGGCGTGGAGTATCGGGCGCAGCGCATCTACATCAAGCATCTGCTTGATCACCGCGACTATGAGAAAGATAAATGGAAGGAAAACAACAGATGAGCGCGCTTATGCGAGTAGCTGCCGAACACTGGCAATTTGTTTCACCAGTGATGCGCAAACCAGAAAACGAGGAAGACTACGACGCTCTGGTATGTGGGTTGGACGAGTTATTGAGCCTGATCGGCGAAAATGAGGACAGTCCGCTGATGAGCTTGGTAGATATCCTCAGCGACTGGATCGAAGCCTACGATCATGAGCATCGCCCAATGCCCGTCGCCAGCGGCGCCGATGTGCTGCGATACATGATGCGCGAGCACAATCTCACTCAGAGCGACCTGCCGGGCGTCGGCGCCCAATCGGTCGTCTCTGAGGTGTTGAGCGGAAAGCGCCAACTCAACATACGGCAAATTCGTTGGCTGGCTGAACGCTTCGGCGTATCAGTAGAAACCTTTATCTGAGGCGTTTACGACGAACAACTAATCTCCAAATGCTTGCCCCAATCCGGGGGGCGCTGTGCGTATTGCTCCATCCCCGCTTGCTCCTCAAACGGCTTGGACAGTACTTCATGCAGCCGCCGCACTTCGCTGTAATCGCCCGACTCGGCCGCAGTGATGGCGTTCTGCGCGAGGTAGTTGCGCAGGATGTACAGCGGGTTCACCGCGTGCATCCGCTTGCGGCGCTGCTCTTCGCTATATTCCCCATCCCGCGCAACGCGGGCCTTGTACAGCTCAGCCCAGGCATCAAACCCGGCGAGGTCGACGAAGTCGTCGCGCAGTCGTGCCACGGCCAGCGCCGCCGACTCATCTCCCAGGCGGCGGAAGAACAGCGTGTAATCAACGCCACTGTTCTGCATCAGTTGCAACAAGCGCTCCACCAGCTTCTGGTCATCGTCTTCAGCGCTGGTCAGCCCCATGCGGCGACGCATCAAATCCAGGTAATTCGCCTGATACAACGGCAGATACAGCCCAAGCGCTTCTTTCAAGGTGTCGACGCTGATAAACGGCGTCAACGCCTGTGCCAATGCACTGAGGTTCCACTGCCCAATCGGCACTTGGTTGCTGAAGGAGTAACGTCCTTCATGGTCGGAGTGGTTGCAGATGAAGTGCGCATCAAAGTCATCGAGAAACGCAAACGGCCCGAAGTCGAAGGTGATGCCCAGGATCGACATGTTGTCGGTATTCATCACGCCATGGCAAAAGCCATAAGCCTGCCACTTGGCGATCAATTCGGCATTGCGCTCGACGATTTCGCGGAACATGGCCAGGTAAGGCTCTGGTTGTTCTCGGCACTCGGGGTAATGCAGGTTCAATACGTGCTCAGCCAAAATCGCCTGCTGTTCGGGTTTTTTGGTGTAATAGAAATACTCGAAATGCCCGAAGCGGATATGGCTCGGCGCCATGCGCAGCACCATCGCGCCGCGTTCCTGCTTCTCACGCCACACCGGGGTGTCGGAGCCGATCACGCACAGTGCGCGACTGCTGGGGATACCCAGCGCATGCAGCGCTTCGGAGGCCAAAAACTCGCGGATCGAAGACCGCAACACGGCGCGCCCATCACCCATGCGTGAGTAAGGCGTCATACCGGCACCCTTGAGGTGCAGGTCCCAGTGCTCGCCGGCCTCGTTATACACCTCACCCAGCAACAACCCACGGCCATCGCCCAATTGCGGGGTGTAGCCACCGAACTGATGCCCGGAATAGACCATCGCCCGTGGCTCCGCTTCGGCCCACAGCGTGTGCCCGCCAAACAGCTCGGCAAACACCGGCGTTTCGGCCACGGCCGGGTCGAGGTCGAGCAATGCCATGGCAGCGTTACTCGCCACTACCAGGCGCGGTGCGTCGAGGGGTTCAGGCAGTACGTGGGTTGAGAACGCGTCGCCCAGGCGTGCGAAGCGGTTGTCGAAGGTCAGTTCGTCGAGGGCTTTCACCGGCCATCTCCAGCAGAATGTCCGAGCATTCTGCTGGGGATAGCGCCGTTAGTCGAGTTTGCTCGGCGGCGGCTCCGGCGCATCTTCGACTTTGCCGGGTGGCGGCTCGGGGGCGTCCTGCTCGGGGGCAGGCCCTAAGAGGGTCTTGCGCTCGTCTTCGACCGGCACCAGTTTGTATTCCTGGCCGTGCGTGTTCTTGAGGTACACCTCCATCTGCCGGAACGAGATTTTGATGTGCTGTTTCTTGAACTCACGGTTGATGTAGCGGTTGACCTCATCCAGCACGGGGTTGCGGTCGCCCAGGTCGCGCACGTGCATGCGCAGTTCGTGGTCGAGGGTGCTTTCACCGAAGTTGAGGAAGTACACCAGCGGTTCCGGTTCCTTCAACACGCGTGGGTTTTCCCTGGCAGCCTTGAGCAACAATTCCTTCACCAAGTCCAGATCGGAGCCGTAGTCCACGCCCAGCTTCAGGGTGACCCGGGTGATGGTATCGGTCAGCGACCAGTTGATCAGTTGCCCGGTAATGAAGGTTTTGTTCGGGACAATGATGTCCTTGCGGTCAAAGTCGGTGATCGTCGTGGCGCGGATGCGGATTTTGCTCACCGTGCCCGACAGGTTGCCGATGGTGATGGTGTCGCCGATGCGCACCGGGCGTTCGAACAGGATCATGATGCCGGAGATAAAGTTGGCGAAGATCTCCTGCATACCAAAGCCCAACCCCACCGACAGCGCCGCCACCAGCCATTGCAACTTGTCCCAGCTCACGCCAAGGGTGGAGAGTGTGGAGACAAAACCGATGCCGGCAATCACATACGACAACAGCGTGGTCGTCGCGTAGGCGCTGCCTTGGGCCAGTTCCAGTCTGGACAGTACCAGCACCTCGAGCAGACCGGGCAGGTTGCGCGCCAGTGCGAAGGTAATGCCGATGATGATCAACGCGCCGATGAAATCGCCGATGCTGATCGGCACCATGCTGATATTCGCACCCGTGCCGCTGGTGTATTCGTACAGGGTGACGTTGTCCAGGTAGGAAAATACCGAGATCAGGTCCGACCACACCCAGTACAACGCCGCGATAAAGCCGCCGAGCAAGGCCAGGCGGATCAGTCGCATCGACTGCTCGTTGACCTGCTCGATGTCCAGGGTCGGCTCTTCGATCACCGCTTCGCCATCACCGGCTTCCTTGGCGGCCTGACGTTTAGCCAGTGCTCGCGCATAGGCCAGTCGCCGCGCCGCAACGCCCAGGCCGCGTACAAAGGTGGCCTCGATCACCAGCCAGAACATCAGCAGGTACAGGGTGTTGATCAAGCGGTCGCTGAGCTTGAGCGCGGTGTAGTAATAGCCAAAGCACACGGCGATAAAGAGGGCGACGGGCAGGGCGGTAAACAGCAGGCCGATGGCCTTGCGAAACAGTGAGGCTTTTTCATGGGTTGGGCTGTTGAGCAGCAGGCGACCCAGCAACCAGGCCATCAGCGCATAGCACGTGAGCACCACGCCAATGCCCAGCACATCGTCCGCCAGCGCCGCCGGCTGGTGCTCGGCGATCGCCACGACGGCCACCAGCGCCAGCACCACCAGACCGAGCTTGCGTATCCAGCCTTGCAGGAATTCGACTTGGGGTTTTTCCCAGCGGAAGTGCAATTGCGCCACGCCACCCGGCGCCAGGATGCGATAAGCGGTGTAGAACACCAGCCAGGCCTGGGCGATTTGCAGCAACGCTGCGCCGAGGTTGGCGTTCTGCCCGCGGGCGTCAATTTGCAGTGCATAGCCGCACAGCGCCAGGCCCAGCGCCACCGGCATCGCCAGCAGAATGTTGATCAGGATGGCCTGCGGCGTGTGCCACTGGCTGTCGCGCTTGAAGTGGCCGATGTCCAGGTGGACCTTGCTCAGGCGCTGATACAGGGCTTTGCGTCGCCACAGCAGGGCACCGATCACCAGCAGCAGTGGCAGGAACAGCAGCGGGCGCTGGGTCAGGCCGTCATACAATTCGCTGATGCTGGAAGCCCAGGGCAGGGTGGCGACTTGCTTGCTCAGGTGCGCCGGGACAGTTTCCAGCCACTCGGTGTCCAGCGGCTTGTTGCTGGGGATCCAGAACATCTGCTCATCCAGCGTCGCCCGCAGTGTGGTGGCGGTGCTGAGCAGTTGTTTCTGGTTCAGTTGCAACGTGATGGATTCATTCAGCAGCGAGCTCAGCTCTCGGCTCAGGCGCTCCAGAAGGTCGCTACGGGTAATGGCCAGTTCCAGCAACGTGCGGCGCAGTTGCGGGGTGACATCTTCTGGCGCCTGGTTAGCCAGCAAGTTATCCACATAGGCGCTGGGCGAGCTGATCAGCTCGCGCTGCTGGTTGACCTCAAACTGATACAAACGAATGTTGGCGATGTCATCCGCCAGGTCACGGTCTACTGTCAGGCGCGGCAGCGCCTGTTTCTGTTTGTAGAGGATCTTGGACAGCAGCAGGCTGCCTTTGAGCACGTTGATCTGCTCGTCCAGGGCCGAATCGCTCTGGGTGACTGTGTCCAGTTGCTGCTTGGTTTGCAGGTTTTTCTGGGTCAGGTCGTTGAGGCGGTCAGTGCTTTTAAGCAGGTAGTCGGAGAGCTTGAGGTTGGCCGCGCTTTCCGTGGCCAGCAGGCTGCTGCCGCCAGCTTTTTGCGCTTCGATGGATTGCTGGGTGACGGTCTGCTGGGATTGGGCCAGGCGCTTTTGGTTGATCAGGGTTTGCAGGTCCTGGATTTCTTGCTCCAGGCGCGCGGTTTTTTCCTGGATCAGGTCGTGCTGGCTGTTGCCCAGGTCTTGCAGTTGGCTGTTGCCTGCCAGTTCCTGGCGGCGCAAGGGGATCAGTGCGTTCAGGGCGGCGAGTTCAGCGTTGAGCTGGTTGCGTTGATCGGCATTGAGGGTTTTGCCGTTGTCTTTGCCGGCCTTGAGGATCGAGTTGATCTGCAGGATGCGCGTCTGGCTGCTGCTGATTTCGGTCTGGGCGCGTTCGGGCCGGGTCTGGGCGGCGATGGACAGGCTGTTGGCGTCGGCCAGCTCTTTTTGCAGGTCGCCCTGCTGGGTACTGCGCTGCACCAGCAATTGCTCGAGCTGCGGTACCGGCAGGGTGGCGTAGCGTTGGGCGACCGGGACGACCTTGGTAGCCTTGAGCCGCGTCAGTTCGCGCTGGTTCTCTGTGGTCTGACGCGGGGCGTCTTCCAGCTGGTGCTTGAGGTCGATGAGGCGCTGCTCATAGTCCTGCTTATTGTCCAGGTACGTCAGGGTCTGTTGCAGGATCGCCTGCAACGCTTTCATGTCGGCGTCGGGCAGCTTACGGTCGGGCAGTTTGTCCAGGGTTTGCTGGATGGCGTCGGCGCTGGGCGGGTCGGCCGCGTGGACGGTGCCGACACAGAGGGTCAAGCCCAGCAGGGCAGTGGCGAGAAATGTGCGCAGAGTTGGCATAGAGACCGGTCGAGCGAAATGAAAAAAAAGGGGGCGAACTGTCGCCCCGCAGTTTAGAGGAAGAGTCCGGGGCCTGGGCGACTTCCTTCGGGGAATCTGACGCCGACTTTGCCGATCTTGTTCCCGTCCATGACCGCGACGGTCCAGATGGTGTTGTTCCACTCCACCTGGTCGCCTACGACTGGCGCACCGCCGACTTTCTGGGTGATGAAGCGGCTCAGCGGCATGTCCGGGTCGATGCCCTCCAGCTTCAAGCCGTACAGGGCGGAAACCGCGCCCAGTTGGGCGTCGCCTTCCAGTACGAAGTCGCCGAAGAAGCGCAAATCCAAACCGCGTTGCGGCGCCTGGCTGAAGAGTTTGCCCAGGGCCGGGAGGTTGTGTTCGTGGCCGATCACACAGAGCAAATCATCGACTTCCAGCACCGTACTACCCGACGGATGGAGCAGTTGTTGACCACGGAACAGGGCGGCGATCCGCGTGCCCTCAGGCATTTTCAGCTCACGCAGGGCGGCGCCGATGCACCATTTTTCTGCGCCCAGGCGGTAGACGAACAGCTCCCACTCGCTGGTGACATGCACTTCCAAGGCCGCACGGGAGATCGGCGCCGGGTCCGGCGGTACGGTGACCTTGAGCAGCTTGGCCACCCACGGCAGGCTTGTGCCCTGCACCAGCAGCGAGACCAGCACGATAAAGAACGCCAGGTTGAAGTACAGCTGCGCATGCGGCAGGCCGGCCATCAGCGGGAACACCGCCAGAATGATCGGGACCGCACCGCGCAGGCCGACCCAGGCGATAAAGGCTTTTTCGCGGCCGTGAAACGCCTTGAACGGCAGCAGGCCAACCATCACCGACAGCGGCCGCGCAAACAGGATCATCCACAGTGCAAGACCCAGCGCCGGCAGGGCAATGGGCAGCAAGTCGTGGGGCGTGACCAATAGGCCCAGCACCAAAAACATGCCAATCTGAGCCAGCCACGCCATGCCATCGAGCATATGCAAAATGCCGTGACGGCTGCGCACCGGCCGGTTGCCGATGACCAGGCCGCACAGGTACACGGCGAGGAAGCCACTGCCGTGCAGGGCGTTGGTCAGGGCGAAGACGAACAGGCCACCGGCGATCACCAGGATCGGGTACAGGCCGTTGGCCAGGCTGATCCGGTTGACCATCTGCAGCATCAGCCAGCCGCCTCCCAGGCCGACGATACCGCCGATGCCGAACTCGCGGAGCAGGTGCGTCAGCAGGCTCCAGTGCAGGCCCGTCTGGCCGCTGGCAATCATGTCGATCAACGTGACAGTGAGGAACACCGCCATCGGGTCGTTGCTGCCGGATTCAATTTCCAGGCTGGCGGAGACCCGCTCGTTGAGGCCTTTACCGCCCAACAACGAGAATACCGCTGCGGCGTCCGTGGAGCCGACGATGGCGCCGATCAACAGGCCCTGGATGATATTGAGATCAAACAGCCAGGCCGCGGCCATACCGGTGAGGCCGGTGGTAATCAACACCCCCACCGTGGCCAGCGACAACGCCGGCCAGAGTGCCACACGGAAACTTGCGACCCTGGTACGCAAGCCGCCATCGAGCAGGATCACCGCCAGGGCGAGGTTGCCCACCAGGTAGGCCGTCGGGTAGTTATCGAAAATGATGCCGCCGCCATCAACGCCGGCCAGCATCCCCACGGCCAGGATGATCACCAGGATCGGAATCCCCAGGCGGGACGAAAGAGAACTCACCAGAATGCTCGCACTCACCAGCAACGCGCCGATCAAGAACAGGCTGTTGATGGTCGTCGCATTCAAAGGCAGTACTCCATGAGCAAACAAGACGGGGCGCAAACTGACCATGCAGTCTGCGTGCCAGCGATTCTAACCTGTTGAATTGCTGCGCTGTCAAAAAGGTTCTTCTGATTCATGTAGATCTAATGTGGGCGGGGGCTTGCTCGCGAATGCGGTACATCAGCTAAAGATAGGCTGACTGAACCACTGCATTCGCGCGCAAGCCCGCTCCCCCATTTTGACTGAGACGAGTCAGTTAGAGGCGGAACCGCCCCACCATCCCATTCAAGTCCACCGCCAACCGTGACAGCTCACTGCTCGCCGCGCTGGTCTGGCTGGCACCGGTCGCCGACTGTACCGACAGATCGCGAATGTTCACCAGGTTACGGTCCACTTCCCGCGCCACTTGTGCCTGTTCTTCCGCCGCACTGGCGATGACCAGGTTGCGCTCGTTGATCTCGACAATCGCGGTATTGATCGTGTCCAGCGACATCCCCGCGCCTTTGGCGATGTTCAGCGTCGACTCAGCGCGTTCCGTGCTGTTGCGCATCGAATCCACTGCATGCTCTGTACCCGCCTGGATGCTGCCGATCATCCGCTCGATTTCGCTGGTCGACTGCTGGGTGCGATGGGCGAGTGCGCGTACTTCGTCGGCAACCACCGCAAAGCCTCGTCCGGCTTCACCGGCGCGCGCCGCTTCAATCGCGGCGTTAAGGGCCAGCAGGTTGGTCTGGTCCGCCAGGCCGCGAATCACGTCGAGCACCTTGCCGATATCGCGCGACTCATTGGCCAAGTCGCCGATCAGCGTGGCGGTGGCCTGTACGTCGCCGCTCATGCGTTCGATGGCGCTGACGGTTTCCTGCACCAAATCACGGCCATCACCGGCGGAGGTGGTGGCGTTGCGCGAAGCTTCGGAGGTGCTCACCGCATTGCGTGCGACTTCTTCGACAGCGCTGGTCATCTCATTCACCGCAGTGGCGGCTTGTTCGATTTCGGCGTTTTGCTGAGTCAGGCCGCGGGCGCTTTCGTCGGTGACCGCGTTCAGCTCTTCGGCAGCTGATGCGAGCTGGGTAGCGGAACCGGCGATGCGTTGCAGGGTGTCGCGCAGTTTGTCCTGCATCTTGGCCATGGCGGCCAGCAGGCGCCCGGCTTCGTCGTTGCCGTCGACTTTGATCAGGCGCGTCAGGTTGCCTTCGGCCACTTCTTCCGCCGCTTCCAGTGCCTGGGAAATGGGCAGGGTGATGCTGCGGGTCAGCAGCCAGGCGAACAGCATCGTCAGTGTCGTGGCGATAATCAGCAGCCCAATCACCCAGTTGAAGGCCATGTTGTAATGGTCTTCGGCCTGTTGGTTGGTGTTAAGGGCGGCCTTGTTGTTGTAGTCCAGCAGGCGGTTGAGCACGGTGTTGACCTGCTCGGAGTTGCTCAACAGCTCAGTGTTGAGCAGGGTGCGCAGCTCTTCGATCTGGTTGGCGCGCGACAGGCTCTTCATGCGCGCTTCAATCTGTTGGTACTGGGCAAGCAGGCGCATGTACTCGTCGTAGATCGAGCGCTCTTCACTGCTGTCGATCAGTTTTTCGTAAATGCCCTGCGCGGTACGGATCTGCTGGTTGCGCAGTTCGAAGGCTTCCAGGGTCTTTTGCTGAACGTCCGGTTCGCGGTTGGTCAGCAAGCGATAGGACAGCACCCGCAGGCGCAAGGTGAGTTGGGTGAATTCATCGAGGGCGCGGATGCTCGGCACGCTGGACAGGGTGATGTCTTGGGTGGCGCCACGGATCTTGCTCATCTGATTCAACGCGAAAATACCGAGAAACAGCATCAACGCGCCGATAAGCGCGAAGCTGAGGAAGGCTCTCGCAGCGATATTCATATTACGAAGCGACATGGGGGGAATCCTGGGGGAGCGCGCGATCCGTGCGGCCATGAGACGGTGTGTGCTTCTCTATCGGTCTTACGACTAAAGTCTAAAGGGGCGTGTGCGTTTTTGTCGCACCTGACGAGGGTCTTGGCCGATTCAGGAACCAGATCGGGTAATTGCAGTCACTAAGGCTCGAAAGTGCGGCCCGGCCTTTAAAAATCGGGCTGCGCGCCAGGGATAACCCTGGCATCCGAGGTGAATTTTCTTTATCGTCACCGCCCTTTTAAAAGCCAGAGAAATCAAAATGTTAGAAGCATCCCTCAGCCAATTGGAACAACTCGTCAGCGACTTGGTACAACAAAATCAGGATCTGCTGGGCACCACCGAATCCCTAAAAGCGGAATTGGCCCGCGCCAAGGATGAGAACGACAGCCTGCAACTGAACCTGATGGAGCAGGAAGAAAAGCACGGCGCTACCGCCGCCCGTATCCAGGCGCTGGTTGAGCGTGTGAGCGCAGGGCCTGTCAACGCATGAGTGAAGGGATAAAGGTCGTTTCGATTCTCGGAGAGGATTACTCGATCAAGGCTCCGGCCGGGGAAGACAAAACCCTGATGCACGCCGTGACCCTGCTCAAGGCGTCCCTTGCCACCACCAAGAAAAAGTACCCGACCCTGATCGGTGACAAACTACTGGTGCTGGCGGCGCTGAACCTGTGCGCCGAGCAGATCGAAATGCAGCAGGCTCACCAGCAGGAACTCGACCGTTACCAAGAGCAAGTCAGCGCCACGGTCGATGTGATTTCCAAGGCGATCGGTACGCCTTAGAACCACTCATCCTGCATGCCGAGGCACGTGTCATCGCGTGCCTCCAGAATTGCCAGTTCATGATGGCAGCTCGGTACTTCCCAGGTCAGGAAGTACCGGGCGGCCTGGAGCTTGCCTTTATAAAAGGCCACATCCGCCGCATTGCCCCTGGCCAATCCTTCTTCGGCGCGAATCGCCTGTTCCAGCCAGCGCCAGCCAATCACCGTATGCCCGAACACCTTCAAGTACAGCGCCGAGTTTGCCAGGCTGCTGTTGACCTTGCCTTGGGCGAGATCCGTCAGCAGGCCGATGGTGACGCTTTGCAGGCGGTTGACCAACTGTTCCAGCGGTTCCCTTAGTGCGGTCAGGCTTGGGTATTCCTGCGCCCGTGCACCGGTTTCGGCAATCAGTCGTATGAGTTGCTTCAACCCCGCGCCGCCGTTCTGCGCGAGCTTGCGCCCCAGTAAATCCAGGGACTGGATCCCGTGCGTGCCTTCGTGGATCGGGTTCAGGCGGTTGTCGCGGTAGTACTGTTCCACCGGGTACTCGCGGGTGTAGCCATGGCCGCCGAGAATCTGGATTGCCAGTTCGTTGGCCTTGAGGCAGAACTCCGAAGGCCAGGATTTGACGATAGGCGTGAGCAGGTCCAGCAGTTCGTGGGCGTGCTTGCGCTCAGCTTCAGTTGCCAGGGTGGTGGTGTCGTCGAACAGCCGTGCAGCGTAGAGGCCAAGGTCGAAGGCGCCTTCCACGTAGGATTTTTGGGTCAGCAGCATGCGCTTGATGTCTGCGTGCTGAATGATCGAGACCGGAGCCGTTGTGGGGTCTTTGCTGTCGGGCAGGCGACCTTGCGGGCGTTCGCGGGCGTATTCCAGCGAGTAGAGGTAGCCGGCGTAACCGAGCATCACCGCTCCCATGCCGACGCCGATGCGCGCTTCGTTCATCATCTGGAACATGCAGCTCAGACCCTGGTGCGGTTTGCCCACCAGATAACCGACGCAACTACCGTTATCGCCGAAGTTGAGCGCGGTGGACGTAGTCCCGCGCCAGCCCATCTTGTGGAACAGCCCCGCCAGCAGCACGTCGTTGCGCTCGCCCAGGCTGCCATCGTCGTTGACCAGGAACTTGGGCACGATAAACAACGAAATGCCCTTCACCCCAGCGGGCGCATCCGGCAGCTTGGCCAGCACCATGTGCACGATGTTTTCCGACAGCGGGTGGTCGCCACCGGAGATGAAGATCTTGTTGCCCTTGAGTCGATAGGTGCCGTCAGCCGAAGGCTCCGCGCGCGTACGAATATCCGACAGCGACGAGCCCGCATGGGGTTCGGTCAGGGCCATGGTGCCGAAGAAGCGGCCGTCGATCATCGGTTGCAGGAAGCGTCGTTTCTGATCGTCGGTGCCGAAACTTTCGATCAGGTTGGCGGCGCCCATGGTCAGGAATGGGTAGGAAGTGGACGCCGCGTTCGCTGACTGGAAGTGCGCAAAACAGGCTTGAGACAGCAGGGTGGGCAGTTGCATGCCGCCTGCTTCGAAGCTGCGGGCCGCGTTGAGGAAGCCGGCTTCAAGGAAGGCATCCACCGCCGGTTTGACTTCCGGGATCAGGATGGCTGCGCCGTTCTCGTAGCGCGGTTCGTTCTCGTCGTTCTTGCGGTTGTGGGGGGCGAAATACTTTTCGGCGATGTTGCGCGCGGTGCTGATGGCCGCATCGAAGGTTTCGCGATTGTGCTCGGCAAACCGCTCGCGCTGGGTCAGGCCCTCTGCATCGAGGACTTCGTACAGCTCGAAAGCCAGATTGCGGGAACTGAGCAGCGTCTCGGACATGGCGGATTACCTGTAGAAAAGTATGCCGCAGTCTAGGAGCGCTGATAAAAACGGGGAAGGAAGATAGATGGGGGTGATGGGGCGGCACAAGCTTCAAGCTACAAGTAAGAGCGGCGTGCTTTTACTTGCAGCTTGTAGCTTAAACTTGCGGCTGCTGCTTAACCGATAGTCATCAGGCTGGCATTGCCACCCGCCGCCGCCGTGTTAACACTCAACGCACGCTCAATCACCAAACGCTCCAGCGCAATCGCTGTTTCGCCTTGCGACAAACCATGCACCCCAACAATTGCGCCACCGCGCTGGGCCACTTGCTGGCACACCGCTCGCAGCTGGTCGGAATCACCGTGATGCAGAACCGCGTCAAACACCACTTCATCCTTGGTCCAGTCGGCCACGCGCTTGATCTTCGCCTGAATGTCTTTAGGCAGGCGTGAGAACAACGCCTTGGTCAGCTCGGTTTCTGGCCATACCGCCGAACCGCCCACCGCCAATACCGCCGCCAATTGAGTCAACAGGTCGCCTTCCACGTCCGCCAGGCACAGTACGTGCTCGCGGGGCAGGATGGCGTAGCTGTTGCGCTCGCCGGTCGGGCCGGCCAGTTGGCGGGTGATACCGCTTTGCGATTGCGCGGCGAATTGGCTGCACAGGGCGCTCAGGTCGCTGAACTTATTGCTGTCGGCCCAGGTTTTCAGGGCGGTCAGCGGCTGGCTCATGGCATCACGCAGGCGCACGTCCGGCGCGGCCAATGCGTCGCCACGTACGAAGGATTGCTCAATGGCATCCGTAGGACGCGTCGACAACAGGCGGTACAGGTATAGCGGGCCACCCGCTTTCGGGCCAGTACCCGACAGGCCTTCGCCGCCGAACGGTTGCACGCCGACCACGGCGCCGACGATGTTGCGGTTCACGTAGACGTTACCGGCATTGACGTTGTCGATCACCTTGGCGATGGTCTCGTCGATACGCGTGTGCACGCCTAGGGTCAGGCCATAGCCGGAAGCATTGATCTGGCCGATGAGCTGGTCGATCTCTTTGCGCTTGTAGCGCACCACGTGAAGCACCGGGCCGAAGATCTCGCGTTGCAGTTCGTCGAAGCTTTCCAGCTCGATCAGGGTTGGCATCACGAAGGTGCCACGCTTGATCTCTTCGCCATCAGCGATAGCCACCTGATACACATTGCGGCCTTTGTCGCGCATGGCCTGGATGTGTTTCTCGATGCCGGCCTTGGCTTCGGCGTCGATCACCGGGCCGATGTCGACGGACAGACGCTCCGGGTTACCCAAGCGGCATTCCGCCATGGCGCCCTTGAGCATTTCGATCACACGCTCTGCTGAATCTTCCTGCAGGCACAGTACGCGCAGGGCCGAGCAGCGTTGGCCGGCGCTGTCGAAGGCCGAGGACACCACGTCGATGACCACTTGTTCAGTCAGCGCCGAGGAGTCGACGATCATCGCGTTCTGGCCGCCAGTTTCGGCGATCAGCGGAATCGGACGGCCCTGGGCATCCAGGCGACCGGCGACATTGCGTTGCAGAAGGCGTGCGACTTCAGTGGAGCCGGTGAACATCACGCCTTTGACGCGATCATCACCGACCAGGCGCGCACCCACGCTCTCGCCTTGACCCGGCAGCAATTGCAGCACGCCTTCCGGAATACCGGCTTCGAGCAGGATGCGCACGGCTTGGGCGGCCACCAGCGGCGTCTGCTCGGCAGGCTTGGCCAGTACCGGGTTGCCGGCAGCCAGTGCCGCGGCGACTTGACCACTGAAAATCGCCAGCGGGAAGTTCCACGGGCTGATGCACACCACCGGGCCCAGTGGGCGGTGGGCGTCGTTGGTGAAATCGTTACGCGCTTGCACGGCGTAGTAACGCAGGAAGTCCACGGCTTCGCGCACTTCAGCGATCGCGTTGGCGAAGGTCTTGCCGGCTTCACGGGCCAGCAGGCCCATCAGTGGCTGGATCTCGCCTTCCATCAGGTCGGCGGCGCGTTCCAGGATCGCGGCACGTTCGGCGGGCGGGGTGGCCTGCCAGATCGGGCCTGCATTGATGGCGCATTGGATAGCGTTGTCGACGTCTTCGACAGTGGCTTCCTGCACATGGCCGACCACATCACGCAGGTCGGACGGGTTCAGTACCGGTGCCGCTGATTCATTGCTGGAAGCGCAACCGAGCATCGGCGCCGCTTTCCAGTTGTTGTGAGCGGTCGCCAGCAGGGCGCAGGACAGCGAGGCCAAGCGGTGTTCGTTGGCCAGGTCGATACCGGCCGAGTTGGCGCGGTCGCTACCATACAGGTCACGCGGCAAAGGGATGCGCGGGTGCGGCAGGCCGAAGCCGCCTTCCAGCGTAGCCATTTGCTCGATGCTGGCCACAGGATCGGCCACCAGTTCCTGAATCGAGATGGCTTGGTCGGCGATGCGGTTGACGAACGAGGTGTTCGCGCCGTTTTCCAGCAGGCGACGTACCAGGTAAGCCAGCAGTGTTTCGTGGGTACCCACCGGTGCGTACACGCGGCACGGCCGGTTGAGCTTACCCTCGGAAACCTTGCCTACAACCTGCTCGTACAGTGGTTCGCCCATACCGTGCAGGCATTGGAACTCGTACTGGCCGGGGTAATAGTTCTGACCCGCAATGTGGTAGATAGCCGACAGTGTGTGGGCGTTGTGCGTGGCGAACTGCGGGTAGATGACTTCCGGCACCGACAGCAGCTTGCGTGCGCAGGCAATGTAGGAAACGTCGGTGTAAACCTTGCGGGTGTACACCGGGTAGCCTTCCAGGCCTTCAACCTGGGCGCGCTTGATCTCGCTGTCCCAGTACGCGCCTTTTACCAGGCGGATCATCAGACGATGGCGGCTGCGGCGCGCCAGGTCGATGACGTAGTCGATCACATACGGGCAACGCTTCTGGTAGGCCTGGATCACGAAACCGATGCCGTTCCAGCCGATCAGTTGCGGCTCGAAGCACAGGCGTTCCAGCAGGTCGAGCGACAGCTCCAGGCGGTCTGCTTCTTCGGCGTCGATGTTCAGGCCGATGTCATATTGCTTGGCCAGCAGCGTCAGGGACAGCAGGCGTGGGTACAGCTCATCCATCACGCGTTCGTACTGCGCACGGCTGTAACGCGGGTGCAGTGCCGACAGCTTGATGGAGATGCCCGGGCCTTCATAAATCCCACGGCCATGGGAGGCTTTGCCGATGGAGTGAATGGCTTGTTCGTACGAGGCCAGGTACTTCTGCGCATCGTGCTCAGTCAGCGCGGCTTCACCGAGCATGTCGTAGGAATAACGGAAACCCTTGGCTTCGAATTTGCTCGCGTTAGCCAGGGCTTCGGCGATGGTTTCGCCGGTGACGAACTGCTCGCCCATCAGGCGCATAGCCATGTCGACGCCCTTGCGGATCATCGGCTCGCCGCTTTTGCCGATGATGCGGCTCAGGGACGAGGTCAAACCTGCCTCATTATGCGTGGCGACCAATTTGCCGGTCAGCAGAAGGCCCCAGGTGGCGGCGTTAACGAACAGCGATGGGCTGTTGCCCACGTGAGGGTGCCAGTTGCCGGTGCTGATCTTGTCGCGGATCAGTGCGTCACGGGTGCCTTTGTCCGGGATGCGCAGCAGCGCTTCGGCCAGGCACATCAGTGCCACGCCTTCCTGGGAAGACAGGGAAAATTCCTGCAGGAGGCCCTGAACAATCCCGGCACGGCCGCCAGCACTTTTCTGGTTGCGCAGCTTCTCGGCAATCGAGGCGGCGAGCTTGTTGGTAGCCTCGGCCATAGGCGCTGGCAGGCGAGCCTGCTCGATCAGCATCGGCACCACTTCCGGCTCTGGGCGGCGGTAAGCGGCGGTGATCGAGGCGCGCAGTACGGACTGCGGCAGGATGCTCTCGGCGAACTCAAGGAAGCACTGGTGGGCGTGGTCGTTCTGGACCTCGCCTGCGTCGTCTGCTTCCTTGCTGCTCAAGCCATCGAGCTCAGTCAGGGTTGCACCACCCTCCAGTTTCTCCAGGTAATTGAAAATCGCCTGCTTGATCAGCCAGTGCGGCGTGCGATCAATGGAGGTCGCGGCAGCCTTGAGGCGCTCGCGGGTTGGGTCGTCAAGTTTGACCCCAAGGGTGGTCGTAGCCATTTTCTTATCCTCATGGGTGCCACTACCGAGTGGCATCAGCTGGCGGCAAGATTAGCTTTGCGCATGCAGAGGTGCAACCGGGTGCAACCCTTTTTATGCATGAAATTTTCGCACGGGTACATGAAATAAAATGGCCCTCGGCGGAATTGGCTCTGCCTTGGTGCGTTTGCTTCTGAGATCAGCTGTTCTTGCTCCGAAAAGTAGCAAAAACAGGGTGTTTTGTACTTTTCACATCAAGGTGCAACTTATTCTCACGAAACTGGTTGCACCTTATTTGGTTTGTTGAATAGCATTCGCGGCCAAGGTGCAACCACTCCGGTGAGTCGGTTCATCGGCTGACGGCTTTCCTGGGGAAACGTCAGTCATAAATGCGCGGCACGCAGCTACGTCTATCCTACTTGCAGTGGGTGGCCGTCTGACAGACCGTCGCTACATAAAAACAAAGCCAGGACGTCACTCCTATGAGCGTTAGTAATCCAACCCTGATCACGTTCGTGATCTATATCGCAGCAATGGTGCTGATCGGCTTCATGGCCTATCGCTCCACCAACAACCTTTCCGATTACATCCTGGGCGGTCGCAGCCTCGGTAGCGTGGTGACTGCCTTGTCGGCCGGCGCTTCCGATATGAGTGGCTGGTTGTTGATGGGCCTGCCGGGCGCGATCTACATGTCCGGCCTGTCGGAAAGCTGGATCGCTATCGGCCTGATCGTCGGTGCCTACCTCAACTGGCTGTTCGTCGCCGGTCGCCTGCGGGTCCAGACCGAGCACAGCGGTGACGCCCTGACCCTGCCGGATTACTTCTCCAGCCGTTTCGAAGATAAAAGCGGCCTGCTGCGGATCATCTCCGCCGTGGTGATCCTGGTGTTCTTCACCATTTACTGCGCCTCCGGCATCGTGGCCGGTGCCCGCCTGTTCGAAAGCACCTTCGGCATGTCCTACGAGACCGCGCTGTGGGCCGGTGCTGCAGCGACCATTGCCTACACCTTCGTCGGTGGTTTCCTGGCAGTGAGCTGGACCGATACCATACAAGCCACGCTGATGATCTTCGCGCTTATTCTTACGCCGATCATCGTGCTGCTCGCCACCGGGGGCGTTGACACCACCTTCCTGGCGATCGAAGCCAAGAACCCCGACAACTTCAATATGCTGAAAAACACCTCCTTCATCGGCATCATCTCGCTGATGGGCTGGGGCCTGGGTTACTTCGGCCAGCCGCACATCCTCGCGCGTTTCATGGCGGCGGATTCGGTGAAGTCAATTGCCAAGGCACGTCGTATCTCCATGACCTGGATGATCCTGTGCCTGGCCGGCACCGTGGCGGTGGGTTTCTTCGGTATCGCTTACTTCTCGGCGCATCCGGAAGTGGCAGGCCCTGTGACCGAGAACCACGAGCGTGTGTTCATTGAGCTGGCCAAGCTGATGTTCAACCCATGGATTGCCGGTGTACTGCTGTCGGCCATCCTGGCTGCCGTGATGAGCACCTTGAGCTGCCAATTGCTGGTGTGTTCCAGCGCCCTGACCGAAGACTTCTACAAAACCTTCTTGCGCAAAAACGCCTCCCAGGTTGAGCTGGTATGGGTCGGTCGCCTGATGGTGCTGCTGGTTGCCCTGATCGCCATCGGCATGGCTGCCAACCCTGAAAACCGTGTATTGGGCTTGGTGAGCTACGCCTGGGCTGGCTTCGGCGCTGCGTTCGGTCCTGTGGTGCTGATCTCGGTAATCTGGAAAGGCATGACCCGCGACGGCGCACTGGCCGGTATCCTGGTCGGCGCGATCACCGTGATCGTGTGGAAACACTTCGAATTGCTGGGTTTGTACGAAATCATCCCGGGCTTCATCTTCGCCAGCCTCGCGATCTACTTCGTGAGCAAGATGGGCGCACCGACTGCGGGTATGGTTGAGCGCTTTGATGCGGCGGAAAAAGACTACAACCTCAATAAGTAATTCGACGGGCGCTAAGCGCCCTACGAATTGAAAAAAGGCCCGCGTCCTACAGATTGCGGGCCTTTTTTTGTGTGCGCTTTACGTCGGACTTAAGAAAGTTCTGGCGCGTGCGTGTAGGGTTTTACTGATTTGTTTGGGGTGTGCTCAGCAAGGTGAAGCGGTGGTGCAGAATCTGCCACCTATCCCTCGCAGAGAAACACCGGATGTTCGCTCCTGCCAATCAAAGTGCCTTCACGCTGACCCTCGATGGGGAGCCCAGTGAACTCAAGGTGTTCGAGTTCATGGGTGTTGAGTCCATCAGCCAACCCTACCGTTTTGAACTCGAACTGGTCGCCGAGCAGCCCGATCTCGACCTGGAAAGTCTGCTGCATCACCCGGTGTATCTCGGATTTGATGATCGTGGCCATGGCGTTCATGGTCTGGTTCACCGAGTGGCGCAAGGTGATTCAGGGCGCCGACTGACGCGTTATCAAATGACGCTTGTACCGCAGCTCGCCTATCTGGCGCACAGCAGTCACCAGCGTATTTTCCAGCACAAGACAGTACCGCAGATTGTTGCGCAGGTGCTGGAGGGGCAGGGGATCCAGAGCGACCGCTTCGAGTTCCGGCTCAGCGGCACCTACCCCGAGCGCGAGTATTGCGTGCAGTTTGGCGAAACTGATCTGGCCTTCATTCAGCGGCTTTGTGCCGAGTTGGGTATTCACTATCACTTCCAGCATTCGGCCGAGGCGCATGTGCTGGTATTTGGCGATGACCAGACGGTTTTTGTCCAGGCGGATCAGCCTACTCCTTACACTCCCGGTTCCGGGATGGTCGCGGACACCCCGGCGATCAAGCGGTTTACGGTGCAGGTGCAGACCCGCGCCACGGCAATCAACCTGCGCGACTATGACTTTCGCAAACCCAGCCTGGCACTGGAAAGCGCGGTGTCTGGCGAGCAGTTACCCAAGCTCGAAGCGCAGGATTACCCCGGCCACTTCAGCGACCGTGCCTATGGCAAATACCTCGCACAGCGTGGCCTGGAGCGTCATCGCAGCGACTATCGTGTCGCCTGTGGCAGTGGTGATGAACCTGCTCTGGTCAGCGGACGGTTCCTCAGGCTCGCCGGTCACCCGCGCGAAGACTGGAACGCCTTGTGGCTGGTGACGAAAGTAACCCATGAGGGCAAGCAGCCCCAGGTACTGGAAGAGCTTGTAACCGAGGTGTCGGGCGGGGATTTTCGCCAGGGCTATCGCAACGAATTCGCCGCCGCCCCGTGGGATGTGATTTTCCGGCCGCCAATGCCAGAGCAGCCTCGCCCGAGCATTGCTGGCTATCAAAACGCAACGGTGACCGGCCCCGTCGACAGTGAAATTCATTGTGATGAATACGGCCGGGTCAAGGTGCAGTTGGCGTGGGATCGTGCCGCAGAGCATAACGACCATTCTAGTTGCTGGCTGCGGGTTGCCAGCGCCTGGGCGCATGATCGTTATGGCTCGGTCGTGATCCCGCGAGTCGGCATGGAAGTGCTGGTGGGCTTCGTCAATGGCGACCTGGACATGCCACTGGTGGTGGGCTGCCTGGCAAACGCCGCAACACAGCTGCCCCTCGACCTGCCGGCGGACAAGACCCGCAGCATTTTCCGCAGCCAGAGCAGCCCAGGTGGGGGGGGCTACAACGAGCTACGCATTGAAGATCGCAAGGGGGCCGAGGAAATCTACCTGCGTGCCCAGCGTGATTGGACGCAGCATGTGCTGCATGACCATCGGGTGAAGGTGGGCGGTGAGTCGCACCATGAACAGCAAGGCGAAGAGCAGCGCATAACCCATGGCAACCGCGTGACCGACCTCAAGCAGGACGACCATCTGGTGGTTGGCGGCTCGCAGCAGGTGCGCGCCGGGCAGACCATCCAGATGGGGGCAGGGCAAAGCGTTGTCATTGATGCGGGCGCGACCGTCACGATTCAGGCGGGTGGGCAGTCGATCACCCTGTCTGCGGGCGGAATTTTCAGCAGCGTACCGATTCAGCTCGGCGGCTCCGCCGTTCCGACATCCGCGCCGTTGATTCCTGGCGTGAAAGAGAAGTTGCTGGCCGTGATTCCTGCACCGCTGAGTCGTGTGCAAATCGCCAGTCTGAAGCGCAGCGCGCCGTTTTGCGAAGAGTGTGAGCGTTGTAAAAACGGCCAGTGTGATCTCACCTGACCTCCACTTTAAAAGGAATTTACGTCGATGCATCAACCCTTGCTTGCTGGTGAACAGCTCTTCGCGGTACTGGGTGCTGCCAGCGACGCCAAGCCCTTGGAGGCTTGGAAAGCGCTTGCCGTCGGCGCCCCACTGCAACCCATTTGGGCTGGCACCGCCTACGCGAAATGGGAAGAGGTAATGCCCTACGTGGGTATCGTCGAACCGGGCAGCCCTTTCCTCGATTGGGCCGCCTCCACTGACGCAACGGATTGGGGGTGGCTGGCCATATCGTTGAGCTCGTTGGAAAGGGTGGTGGCACATCTTCAAGGCTTGACCAAGGTGTACCTGCCCGATGGCCAGGAGGTGTTTTTGCGTTTATGGGATGGCGATCAGATGCTACCCATCCTCCAGCAAGTGGGTGGCGAGGTGTTGCCGGTATTCCAGCATTACCTGATCAATGGCCAGTCGCTGACCGTTGGGACTGGCCCGGTCACGGCGGCTAAAGCCAGC
This sequence comes from Pseudomonas sp. EL_65y_Pfl1_R83, assembly GCF_963970695.1. NCBI lineage: Bacteria > Pseudomonadati > Pseudomonadota > Gammaproteobacteria > Pseudomonadales > Pseudomonadaceae > Pseudomonas > Pseudomonas sp. EL_65y_Pfl1_R83. The sequence continues at coordinate 332,951 of NZ_CAXAQI010000005.1, forward strand.
CCGTGGTGGCGGGTGCCTTCACCGTTATTGGAACACCTGGCCGGGCAATCGCCGCAGACTCTTATCGGCAACTTGCTGCAGTGGCTGGAAGAGCAGCGCCCCGACCTCTACACCGCGTTCACGCCGACGACCTTGCAGCACAAGGTCGTCTACTTCTCGCGCGGTCCGGATGTCAGCCATCAGGCGCTGGCCGACTATCTGGCCTCAGAGCTGAGTTGAACCCAGTGCCTGCTGCAGATCTTCGATCAGGTCTTCAATCGCCTCGATACCGACTGACAGGCGAATCATCTCCGGCTTCACGCCGGCCTTGGCTTGTTCCTGCTCGTTCATCTGCCGATGGGTGGTAGAGGCGGGGTGACAGGCCAGGGATTTGGCATCGCCGATATTTACCAAACGCTTGAAGATTTGCAGCGCGTCGTAGAAGCGCACACCGGCCTCGTAACCACCCTTCAGGCCAAACGACAGGATCGCCGACGGTTTACCCTGCATATATTTCTGCGCCAATACGTGATGGGGATGGTCTGGCAGGCCGGCGTAGCTGACCCACTCGACATCCGCGTGGTCTTGCAGAAATTGCGCAACTTTCAGGGCGTTTTCGGTATGGCGTTCCATGCGCAAGGCCAGGGTTTCCAGGCCTTGCAGCAGGAGAAAGGCGTTCATGGGGGCCAGCGCCGCGCCGGTGTTACGCAGCGGTACGGTGCGGGCGCGGGCGATGAAGGCGGCAGGGCCGAATTTTTCCGTGTAGACCACGCCGTGATACGCGGGCTCCGGGGTGTTGAGGCCGGGGAATTTCTCTGGGTAGTCGGTCCAGGGGAAGGAGCCACTGTCGACGATCACACCGCCCAGGGAATTGCCGTGGCCACCGATGTACTTGGTCACCGAGTGCACCACGATATCGGCACCGAACTGGATCGGTTTGCACAGGATCGGCGTGGCCACGGTGTTATCCACCATCAGCGGCACGCCTCGGGCGTGGGCCACCTTGGCCAAGGCTTCCAGGTCGATGATATTGCCGGCTGGGTTGCCGATGCTTTCGCAGTACACCAGCTTGGTGTTGTCATCGATCAGTTCGGCGATGGCGTCGGCGGAGTCGTTGCGGGCGAAACGCACGTCGACGCCAAAGCTTGGCAGCAAGTGTGCGAACAGGGTGTAAGTGCCGCCGTAGAGTTGCGGGGTGGTGACGATATTGTCGCCGGCCCGGGTGAGGGTCTGGATCGCGTAGTGGATTGCGGCGCTGCCGGCCGACACGGCCAGGGCGGCGATACCGCCTTCAAGGGCGGCGATACGCTGCTCCAGCACGTCATTGGTGGGGTTCATGATTCGCGTGTAGATATTGCCAGTCACGTCCAGGTTGAACAGATCGGCGCCGTGCTGGGCGTTATCGAATTCGAACGCGACGTTCTGGTAGATCGGTACGGCGACGGCCTTGGTGGTTGGGTCGGACTTGAAGCCGTGGTGCAATGCGATGGTGGCGTCTTTCATGAAAATTATTGACCTCCCTGGACTCTGTGGGCGCCCCCTGCAAGGTGGGAGCTGGCTTGCCTGCGATAGCATCATCGCGGTACTTGGTAATACCGCAGCGCCGGCATCGCGGGCAAGCCCGCCCCCACATAACCCGCTAGATCATTTTCGGCATAACGTCTGTGCTTTTGACATAAGCACCGCCCGGCACACCGCCCTGCACCTTTGCGCCCGTAAAAGGTAAACTTCGCCCCCTGCGCAGGAGCAACCATGAATTATCGTCACGCCTTTCACGCCGGCAACCACGCCGATGTCTTCAAACACCTGACCTTGACCCGCCTCATCGCCCTGATGTCGCGCAAGGAGCAGCCGTTCGCCTACCTCGACACTCACGCCGGCATTGGTCTGTACGACCTGCAGGGCGACCAGGCCAACCGCACCGGTGAATACCTGGAAGGCATCGCGCGCCTGTGGGGCGAAAGTGACCTGCCGCCGCTGACCGCCGATTACATGCGTGTGTTGCATGAGATGAACCCGGATGGCGAGTTGCGCTACTACCCGGGCTCACCGGAGCTGGCGCGGCGCCTCACGCGTCCACAGGACCGCGTACTGCTCAATGAAAAGCATCCGGAAGACGGTCTGCTGCTCAAGGACAACATGAAAGGTGATCGCCGGGTCAAGGTGCACTTGGGCGAAGGCTGGCATGTGCCACGTGCCTTGCTGCCGGTGCCGGAAAAGCGTGCGCTGATGCTGATTGATCCGCCGTTCGAGAAGCTCGACGAGATGCAACGTTGCGCGGCGTCCCTCAAGGAAGCTGTGAGCCGCCTGCGTCAGACCGTCGCGGCCATCTGGTACCCGGTGAAGGACCAACGCCTGTTGCGCCGTTTCTACCAGGACCTGGCCGGCACCGGTGCGCCGAAGTTGTTGCGTGTGGAGTTGCTGGTGCATCCGCTGGACACGCCCAACACCCTGACCGGCTCGGGCCTGGCAATCGCCAACCCGCCGTGGGGTCTGGAAGAGGAACTGCGTGAGCTGCTGCCGTGGTTGTCGAAGAAGCTTGGGCAGACCCAGGGCGGGTGGCAGATGGATTGGCTTATTGCTGAATGAATGCTGCAAGTTTCAAGCTGTAAGTGGTGGTTGCTGCTTTTACTTGCAGCTTACATCTTGAAACTTGCAGCTCCGATCTTCAGATCGGACAGCTCACGCCTGTGCCGCCAATCCCGCAGTAGCCCTGCGGGTTCTTCGCCAGGTACTGCTGGTGATACGTCTCGGCGAAGTACACCGTCGGCGCTTCTTCGATTTCCGTCGTGATCTCACCCAGGCCGGCCTTGGTCAATTCAGCCTGATAGGCATCAGCACTGGCTTGCGCCGCCGCCAACTGCTCCGGCGTGGTCGCATAGATCACCGAGCGGTACTGGCTGCCAATATCATTCCCCTGACGCATGCCCTGGGTTGGGTTGTGCAGTTCCCAGAACATCTTCAGCAGGTCTTCATATTTCACTTTGGCTTGGTCATACACCACCAGCACTACTTCGCTGTGGCCGGTCAGGCCTGAGCATACTTCTTCATAGGTCGGGTTCGGCGTGTAGCCGCCGGCGTAACCCACCACGGTGCTGACCACGCCATCGCGCTCCCAGAACTTGCGCTCGGCGCCCCAGAAACAACCCAGGCCGAAGATCGCAAAACCGACGTCATCGAGGAACGGGCCCAGCAGCGGGTTGCCGTTGACGAAATGAGTCTCTGGCAGCGTCATTGGGGTTTCACGACCAGGCAAAGCTTGTTCTTGAGTAGGCAGCACGTTTTTGTTCACCATAATTTCCGAGCGCAAGACCATGATCAGTCCTCTCAGTCAGGTTGAATTGGATAAGAAGTCAGACCGCCAGTGTGCCCGAGTGTTACAGCGCTGTCAGGCGATTGGCCCGCGCGGATAGCGTTTGAGCTTCTCGAGCAGCTCTGCGCCGGGGATCGGCCGGTCAAACAGGTAGCCCTGGCCGACATCGCAACGGTGCCGGCGCAGGAACGCCAGTTGCTTGGCCGTCTCAATGCCCTCGGCCACGACCTTGAGCTTGAGGTTGTGGGCCATGGCGATCACCGCCGAGGTGATTTCCATGTCGTCCTGGTTATCCGGGATTTCGTGGATAAAGCTGCGATCAATCTTGATGATGTCGATGGGGAATTTTTTCAAGTAGCTCAGCGACGAGTAACCGGTGCCGAAGTCATCCATGGCCAGTGTCAGGCCAAAGCTTTTCAGCTGATCGAGTTGCAAGCGCGTGTCTTCGGTGGCTTCCAATAGCAAACCTTCGGTCAGCTCCAGCTCCAGAAGGTTGGCCGGTAGTTGTTCTTCCTTGAGGATCGTGGCAATCGACGCGACCAGGTCCGGGTCAGAGAACTGCTTGGGCGACAGGTTGATCGCCACCTGCAGATTGCCCATGCCGGCGGCACTCAGTTGCTTGCTCATGCGGCAGGCCTGGCGCGCAATCCATTTGCCGATGGGAATGATCAGCCCGGTTTCTTCAGCCACGCTGATGAACTGGTCGGGACGGATCATGCCCTTTTCCGGGTGGTTCCAGCGCAGCAGCGCCTCCATGCCCAATAGGCGACCGCTACGCAGGCACAGCTTGGGTTGGTAGAACACATCCAACTCGTTCTGGGTAAGGGCGCGGCGCAGGTTGTTTTCCACGAACAGTTTGTAGCTGGCTTCGGCATTCAGGGCTTCGGTAAACACTTGCACCTGGTGTTTGCCGTTGGCCTTGGCTTTGTGCAGCGCCAGGCCGGCGTTGCGCATCAGGGTTTGCGGATCGCGGCCATGCAGCGGCGCGCAGGCGAGGCCCACGGAGCCGGTGACGCTGATCAACTGATTATCGACGAACATCGGTTTGTCGAGGGTCGCGAGCAGTTGGCTGGCGACCTGCTGGCCGGTCTCCAAATCGATGTCGTCGAGCAGCACTGCAAACTCGTTACTGGCAAAGCGCGCCAGGCTGCCGCTGGCGCTCAGGCTGTTGCGCAGGCGGCGCGCCAGGCTGATCAACAGTTTGTCACCGGTCTGGTGGCCAAGGCTGTCGTTGATTCGCTTGAAGTTATCGATGTCCACCAGTAACAGGCTGATCGGGCTGTCGCTGTCACGTGCAAAGCGTTCATCCAGGTTGCGGATAAACGAGGGGCGGTTGCCCAGGTTGGTCAAGTTGTCGGTGTAGGCCAAGCGCTCGATGCGCTGCTGGGCCAGCTTGGTCTGGGTGATGTCTTCGTAGATGCCGATGTAGTGCGTCAGCTCACGGTTATCGCCATAGACCTTGGAAATTGACAGTTGGCCCCAGTAGGGTTCGAGGTTTTTACGCCGGCTTTTGAATTCGCCCTGCCAGCTGTTGCTCTTGGCCAGGCTCGACGGTGCGTCGAACAGTAATTCGCTGAAGTTTTCCAGCGCCGGCAATTCGGCCAGGCGGTGGCCGTGGACTTCTTCGGCGCTGTACTGGGTGATCGCGGTAAAGCTCGGGTTGACGTACTCCACCACGCCGTCGCAGTTGACCAGCAAAAACGCGTTGGCGCTTTGTTCCACTGCACGCTGGAACAAGTGCAGGGCACTGGTGGCAGTGCGGCGGTTGTGGTTGTTGATGACTTGCGCGAACTGATCGGCCAGTTCGCCGGCAAAGGCAATTTCATCGGCCTGCCAGGCGCGCGTGCAGCTGCTTTGTTCCAGGCACAAAACGCCGACGACCTGGCCATCGACGCGGATGCTCGCGTCGAGCATGGCGTTAATGTCTTTGTTCTCGGCCATTTCCCAGGTACGCGGGTCGCGCAAGGCGTTGGTGGCGTCAATGGCGCGGCTGGTGTGCAGGGCTTCGAGGTAATCCGGGAAGCAGCTTGCGTCAATGGAGCCGGGCAGGTGGTGCTGCTGGTGGTCGCGGTGGTAGGCCGAGATGGGCACCAGGCGTTGGCCTTCGAGGTTCCAGATGCTGGCGCAGTCGATCTGGTAGATATCGCAGGCGCTGCGGGTGATCAGCTCAGCGGCTTCTTGCAACGAATTATTGGTGGTGTAGCGTTGGCGGGCCAGCAGCAGGATCAACTCCTGCTGGGCACGCACCCGCTCCAGGTGTTGCAACTGTTCCTGTTGGGCGCGCTGGTTGAGCTCCAGGGCGATCTGCAGGCGGCTGTTCTGGTTTTCCAGGTCTGCCGTGGGCACGGCAGCGGGGAGTTCACTGAACAGGCCGTCGACCACCATCAGGTAGCCGCGCAGCAGGTGGCGATTGTGTTGTTTAAAGGCTTCGCCCATTTCCAGCAGGCTCAGCGGGCCATCATTGGTATGCAGGGTATAGCGCACCAAGTAGTGAGGGCTCAGGGCCAGTTGCTGCTGGATGGTGTCGTGCAGTTCATAGCGCGCCTGGGGTTCCATCAGGCTGGCGTAGGGCGTGCCGAGCAGGGCACACAGCTCAACGGCCGACACACCGAATTGGCGCTCGCAATTGGGGTCGAGGTAAAGGAGGGCCCAGCTTGCCTCATTCAGCCGCTCGAAACGCAGCATACCGAGGCGCGAAGGCACCGGTAACTGCGTCACTACCTCGGCCGCCATTCGGGCGACATCGGGTTGGCTTTTCATGGGGCAGACTCATTTGAAATAACGCGCACGGCGCCGGGCTTACGCCCTCTTTTCTGTTGCCTGCGGCAAGGTTGCATCATGCGGCGCGGGCTGACAAGAGAGGATGAAGGCTAAGTGCTATAAGGGTGTTATCGGCCGCGGGAGGGGTTTCTTCAATCGGAATGATGGAAGGTGTACAAACCTGTCTTCTTTATCCAGCTTCCTGCCGGGGAACAGGCAAAAAAAGCCCCGCCAAGTGGCGGGGTTGAGGGACGAGCGTGGCGCTCGGAAATCGGTGCAGCCAGGCCCCCTCGGTGAGGAGGAGGCCCGTTGAGGCTTACAGCAGGATGGTGCGGATGTCGTTCAGCAGTTGGCTCAAGCGCTGCGTGAAGCGAGCAGCAGCGGCGCCGTTGATCACGCGGTGATCGTAGGACAGCGACAGCGGCAGCATCAGCTTAGGCTGGAACGCTTTACCGTCCCACACAGGCTGGATAGTGGCCTTGGACACACCCAGGATCGCCACTTCCGGCGCGTTGACGATTGGCGTGAAGCCAGTGCCGCCAATATGACCGAGGCTGGAAATGGTGAAGCATGCGCCTTGCATGTCGTCTGCGGTGAGCTTCTTGTCGCGGGCCTTGGCAGCCAGCGCAGCGGCTTCGGCAGCGAGTTGCAGCAGGCTCTTCTGATCGACGTTCTTGATGACCGGTACCAGCAGGCCTTCCGGTGTGTCGACGGCAAAGCCGATGTGTACGTATTTCTTGCGAATGATTGCCTTGCCGCTTGGCGCCAGCGAACTGTTGAAGTCCGGCAGTTCCTTGAGCAGGTGCGCACACGCCTTGAGCAGCAGTGGCAGCACGGTCAGTTTCACGCCAGCCTTCTCGGCCACGGCTTTCTGCGCAACGCGGAAAGCTTCCAGGTCGGTGATGTCGGCCTGGTCGAACTGAGTCACGTGCGGGATGTTCAGCCAGCTCGCGTGCAGGCTCGACGCGCCGATTTGCATCAGGCGGGTCATCGGCACTTCTTCGGTTTCGCCGAAGCGGCTGAAGTCCACGGTGCGGATCGGCGGAATGCCCGAACCACCGGTAGCGCCACCGGCAGCCGGCGCTTCCTTGGCTTTTTGCATCATGGATTTGACGTAGACCTGCACGTCTTCCTTCAGCACGCGGCCGTGAGGGCCGGTTGCCGATACGGCATTGAGCTCAACGCCGAATTCACGGGCCAATTGACGCACGGCTGGACCGGCGTGAACCTTGGCACCGCTTGGCGCAGGTGCGGCAGCCGCAGGGGCCGGTGCGGCCTCGGCTTTTGCAGCAGGTGCAGGTGCAGCGGCAGCCGGTGCAGCTTCAGCTTTGGCGGCTGGAGCAGCGGCCGGTGCTGGAGCGGCAGCCTGTGCAGCGCCTTGCACTTCCAACGTGAGGATAAAGTCGCCAGTGCCGACTTCATCTTCCAACTTCACTGCAATGCTTTTCACCACGCCGGCAGCCGGCGAAGGGATTTCCATGGAGGCCTTGTCGGACTCCAGGGTGATCAGCGATTGGTCGGCTTCGACAGTGTCACCGACCTTGACCAGCAGCTCAATGATCTTGGCCTTGCCCGACGAGCCGATGTCCGGGACATGAATGTCCTGAACGCTGGCGGCGGCAGGGGCAGCCGCCGGGGCCGCAGGGGCCTCGGCAGCAGGTTTTTCAGCCGGTGCAGGTGCAGCCGCGGCAGCAGGAGCCGCCGGAGCAGGGGCCGCATCAGCGGCACCTTCGATTTCCAGTTCCAGCAGTTCGTCGCCTTCTTTCAGGCGGTCGCCCAGCTTCACTTTCAGGCTTTTGACCACGCCGGCCTTGGGAGCAGGGATTTCCATGCTCGCCTTGTCCGACTCCAGGGTCAGGATGCTCTGGTCGGCTTCGACGGTGTCGCCGACCTTCACAAACAGCTCGATTACTTCACCTTCACCGCTGCCGATGTCAGGTACGCGAATGAGTTCGCTCACAAAAAATCTCCTCAGCAGTCCAGTGGGTTGCGTTTTTCCGGGTTGATCCCGAACTTGACGATAGCGTCAGCCACCACCTTGGGTTCGATCTCACCACGGTCAGCCAAGGCTTCCAGGGCTGCCAACACCACGAAGTGACGGTCAACTTCGAAGAAGTGACGCAGCTTCTTGCGGCTGTCACTGCGGCCGAAACCGTCGGTGCCCAGGACTTTGAATTCCTTGGACGGGACCCACTGGCGAATCTGTTCAGCAAACAGCTTCATGTAGTCGGTAGAGGCGATCACCGGACCTTTGCGGCCGGCCAGGCACTCTTCGACGTAGCTCTTCGCAGGCTTCTGGCCTGGGTGCAGACGGTTGCTGCGCTCTACGGCCAGGCCGTCGCGACGCAGCTCGTTGAAGCTGGTAACGCTCCACACGTCAGCGCCGACGTTGAACTCTTCACGCAGGATCTTCGCCGCTTCGCGCACTTCACGCAGGATGGTGCCGGAGCCCATCAGCTGCACGTGGTGCGCCGCTTCCTTGGTGTCTTCTTCGAGCAGGTACATTCCCTTGATGATGCCTTCTTCAACACCGGCCGGCATGGCAGGTTGCTGGTAGGACTCGTTCATCACGGTGATGTAGTAGAAAACGTCCTGCTGCTCTTCAGTCATCTTCTTCATGCCGTCCTGGATGATCACCGCCAGCTCATAGCCGTAGGTTGGATCAAAGGTGCGGCAGTTCGGGATGGTGGCAGCCAGGATGTGGCTGTGACCGTCTTCGTGTTGCAGGCCTTCGCCGTTCAACGTAGTCCGGCCGGCGGTACCGCCGATCAGGAAGCCACGGGTACGGCTGTCGCCTGCTGCCCACGCCAGGTCGCCAATACGCTGGAAGCCGAACATCGAGTAGAAGATGTAGAACGGCAGCATCGGCTGGTTGTGGCTGGAGTACGAAGTACCGGCAGCGATGAAGGAGCTCATGGCGCCCGCTTCGTTGATGCCTTCTTCGAGGATCTGGCCCTTCTTGTCTTCCTTGTAGAACATCACCTGGTCTTTATCGACTGGCTCGTAGAGCTGGCCGACGGAGGAGTAGATGCCCAACTGACGGAACATGCCTTCCATACCGAAGGTACGGGCTTCGTCCGGGATGATCGGGACGATGCGCGAACCGATTTCCTTGTCCTTGACCAGCTGCGCGAGGATCCGCACGAAGGCCATGGTGGTGGAGATTTCACGGTCGCCCGAGCCGTCCAGGATCGCCTTGAGGGTATCCAGCGGTGGTGTCGGGATGTTGAAGCTCTTGGCGCGGCGCTGTGGCACGAAACCGCCCAGTGCAGTGCGACGCTCGCTCAGGTAGCGGGCTTCGGCGCTGTTTGGCTCAGGCTTGAAGAACGGCAGGTTTTCCAGCTCTTCGTCCTTGACCGGAATGTCGAAGCGGTCGCGGAACAACTTCAGGCTGTCGACATCGACTTTCTTGGTGTTGTGGGCAGTGTTCTTCGCTTCGCCGGCACCGGTGCCATAACCCTTGATGGTCTTGGCCAGGATGACGGTGGGTTGTTCTTTGTGGTTGACCGCTTCGTGGTACGCCGCGTAGACCTTGTACGGGTCGTGGCCGCCACGGTTGAGTTTCCAGATCTCGTCGTCGGACAGGTCTGCAACCATCGCCTTGAGTTCTGGCGTGTTGAAGAAGTGTTCACGCACGAATGCGCCGTCTTTGGCTTTGTAGTTCTGGTACTCGCCGTCGATGACTTCGTCCATGCGACGTTGCAGGATACCGTCGACGTCCTTGGCCAGCAGTGGGTCCCAGAAACGGCCCCAGATGACTTTGGTCACGTTCCACTGAGCACCGCGGAACACACCTTCGAGTTCCTGGATGATCTTGCCGTTACCGCGAACCGGGCCGTCGAGGCGCTGCAGGTTGCAGTTAATGACGAAGATCAGGTTGTCGAGCTTCTCGCGGCCAGCCAGGGAGATGGCGCCCAGGGATTCCGGCTCGTCACACTCGCCGTCGCCCAGGAAGCACCAGACCTTCTGTTTGCCTTCAGGGATGAAGCCACGGGCTTCCAGGTACTTCATGAAGCGTGCCTGGTAGATCGCTTGGATTGGACCCAGACCCATGGAAACGGTCGGGAACTGCCAGAAATCAGGCATCAGCCAAGGGTGCGGGTACGACGACAGGCCGCCACCGTCCACTTCCTGGCGGAAGTTGTTCATCTGGTCTTCGGTGATGCGGCCTTCCATGAACGCACGGGCGTAAACGCCTGGAGAGGTGTGGCCCTGGAAGTAGATCAGGTCGCCGCCGTGTTCCTCGGTCGGGGCCTGGAAGAAGTAGTTGAAGCCGATGTCATAAAGAGTTGCACTGGAAGCGAAGCTGGAGATGTGACCGCCCAGGTCAGAATCTTTCAAGTTCGTGCGCATTACCATCGCCATGGCGTTCCAGCGTACCAGCGAGCGAATGCGGCGTTCCATGAACAGGTCGCCAGGCATGCGTGCTTCGTGGGTAACGGGGATGGTGTTGCGGTATGGCGTAGTGATGGCGTAAGGCAGTTGCGAGCCGCTGCGGGTCGCGAGTTCGCCCATACGGGTCATCAGGTAGTGAGCACGGTCTTCGCCTTCTTTGTCGAGAACCGATTCCAGGGCGTCCAGCCATTCCTGGGTTTCGACGGGATCGAGGTCTTGCATGGCTTGCTCCAGGGCGGAAAGGCTACCAGAATCGGTTGCCTGAAGTTTGCGACTGGCCTTGTGGGCAGACGACATAAATTCTTGGATGGCCGAAGGTTGCTTCGGCGTCCTGTAGTTTTACTACAAATCGTCGGCCATTTCAGCCTTTCGAATGTATATACGAGTAGTAAAACTACACAAGACTGAGCGTATGGCTCGGTCTGGCTGGTGAGCATAATCGTTATTGTTGATCTTTTGCGAACAAGAAAAGGTGGAAGTTTAATGTTCCCTGCCAACAACTATAGATTTTCAGCTATTTATAACCTTTGTTCGACAGTCCTTCATGTAGCGCCAGTATCACGTCCACAGCAACAAGCCATTTACGCGCTGATCAAGGATAGACCATGAGCCTTCCAATGATGGCCGAACTGCCGGCCATTCTCTTGCCAAAAGCCCAGCGGGCCGAGCAGTCATTTCGTGACGCCGTGGCCGCGCTGGACGACGATCATGGACTTTCTGCGTGGACGCCGCAACGGTGGGCGGATTTCGTCCGCGTGTGCGCCGCCAGTGATTTCGTCATTGAACAGAGTGTTCGTGACCCTTTGATGTTGCTCGAGCTGGTGGCCTGGGGCGAGCTGGACCGGGGTTTCGCCCCTGGCGAGCTGTGCGGGCAAATTGCTGGCGCAGTGCAACAAGCCGAAACAGAAGACGAGCTGGGCCGTGTGTTGCGTCGCCAGCGTACTCGCCAGCAAGTGCGCATCATCTGGCGCGATTTGACCCGCCAGGCGGGCCTGGTGCAAACCTGCCGTGACCTTTCCGACATGGCCGACGCGAGCATCGACCAGGCCTACCAGTGGCTGTACCAGCGCCACTGCGCGCAGTTCGGCACGCCTACCGGCCGGCGCAGCGGCGAGCCGCAGCACATGGTTATCCTCGGCATGGGCAAGCTCGGTGCGGTGGAGCTGAACCTGTCGTCGGATATCGACCTGATCTTCGCGTATCCCGAAGGCGGCGAAACCGTCGGTGTTAAACGCTCCCTGGACAACCAGGAATTTTTCATCCGCCTTGGTCAAAAACTGATCAAGGCCCTCGACCCGATGACGGTTGACGGCTTTGTGTTCCGCGTCGATATGCGCCTGCGCCCCTACGGTTCCGCGGGCGCGTTGGTGCTCAGCTTCAATGCGCTGGAGCAGTACTACCAAGACCAGGGTCGTGACTGGGAACGCTACGCCATGATCAAGGCGCGGGTGGTGGCGGGCGACCAGGTGGCGGGTGCGCAACTGCTCGACATGCTGCGACCGTTCGTTTATCGGCGCTATCTGGACTTCTCCGCCATCGAAGCGCTGCGCACCATGAAGCAGTTGATCCAGCAGGAAGTGCGGCGCAAAGGCATGGCCGAGAATATCAAGCTGGGCTCTGGCGGTATCCGCGAAGTGGAATTTATCGCCCAGGCCTTCCAGCTGATCCATGGCGGCCGCGACCTCAGCTTGCAACAGCGGCCGCTGCTCAAGGTGCTCGGCACCCTGGAGGGTCAGGGTTACCTGCCGCCGGCGGTGATCGCCGAATTGCGCAATGGCTACGAATTCCTGCGTTATACCGAACATGCGATCCAGGCGATTGCCGACCGCCAGACGCAAATGCTCCCGGACGACCCGGAAGATCAGGCGCGCATTGCCTTTATGCTGGGGTTCGCCGACTGGGCCGCGTTCCATGAGCGCCTGATGTACTGGCGCGGGCGCGTGGATTGGCATTTCCGCCAAGTGATTGCCGATCCAGACGAAGAAGAGGGTGAAGAGAGCGAACTGGTAGTGGGCGGTGAGTGGTTGCCGTTGTGGGAAGAATCCCAAGACGACGAAGCGGCCTGCCGCCAATTGGCCGAAGGCGGGTTCACTGACGCGACCAAGGCGCTCAAAGCGTTGGCCGGCCTGCGCAGCAGCCCCCAGCTGCGTGCCATGCAGCGCCTGGGTCGCGAACGCCTGGATGCATTTATCCCGCGTCTGCTCGCCCAGTCTGTCGAACACGCCAACCCCGACCTGGTGCTGGAGCGTGTGTTGCCGCTGGTGGAAGCGGTCGCTCGGCGTTCTGCCTATCTGGTGCTGCTCACGGAAAACCCCGACGCGTTGCGTCGCCTGTTGACCCTGTGCGCCGCCAGCCCGTGGATCGCCGAACAGATCACACGCTTCCCGCTGCTGCTGGATGAACTGCTTAACGAAGGCCGTTTGTTCAAGCCGCCATTGGCGCCGGAGCTTGCGGCTGAGCTGCGCGAGCGCCTGACGCGCATCCCCGAGGACGACCTTGAGCAACAGATGGAAGCCTTGCGTCACTTCAAGTTGGCTCACCGCTTGCGCGTGGCCGCGTCTGAAATCGCCGGCAGCTTGCCGCTGATGAAAGTCAGCGACTACCTGACCTGGCTCGCCGAGGCCATCCTCGAGCAAGTGCTGGCCCTGGCCTGGCGCCAGACCGTCGCGCGCCACGGCTCGCCGCAGCGGTTGGACGGTACGCTGTGCGATCCTGGGTTCATTATTGTCGGTTACGGGAAAGTCGGCGGGATCGAACTGGGGCATGGTTCGGACTTGGACCTGGTGTTTATCCACGACGGCGACCCGCAGGCCGAAACCGATGGCGCCAAGCCGATTGATGGCGCGCAGTTCTTCACGCGCCTGGGCCAGCGGATCATTCACCTGCTGACCACCCAGACCAACTCCGGCCAGCTGTATGAAGTGGACATGCGCCTGCGGCCTTCCGGCGCCTCCGGGCTGTTGGTCAGTTCACTGGGAGCGTTTGATCGCTATCAACAAAATGAAGCCTGGACCTGGGAACACCAGGCATTGATCCGTGCGCGGGTGCTGGTCGGTAGCCAGGATGTGGGGCATGGGTTCGAACGGGTCCGGGCTAAAGTGTTGGGTCGGGAGCGGGATCTGGCGAAGCTGCGCCAGGAGGTCAGCGAGATGCGCGCCAAGATGCGTGACAACCTGGGTACCAAGACCACGGCGGCCGGCACTGGCGCCAATGCCTTCGAAGCCACGGCGGCGTTCGACCTCAAGCAGGACGCCGGAGGTATCGTCGATATTGAATTTATGGTGCAATACGCGGCTTTGGCATGGTCTGCGCAACATCCATCGTTGCTGCGCTATACCGACAATATCCGCATTCTGGAAGGCCTGGAGCAGGTGGGCTTGATGCCCGCCGCCGATGCCCACCTGCTGCGTGAGGTGTATAAGGCCTACCGTTCCGCCGCGCACCGCCAGGCCTTGCAAAACGAGGCCGGTACGGTGGCCGGGGATCAGTTCGCCGACGAGCGGCGCCAGGTGATGCGAATCTGGAAAGAACTGGGGTTAAGCTGAAACTTGATGAATTGAGCGACGCCGATCTGATGTGGAAACCGGCTTTATGTGGGAGCGGGCTTGCTCGCGGAGCAGGCGCTGCGGTCTGTCTATCGGGCCGCGGTGATGCCTTCGCGAGCAAACCCGCTCCCACACAAACCGGTGTTCACACAAACCCGGTCTTATAGTCATTATCGAGGCGGGGAGGCATAAGCCTCCCCGCATCGTTTGTGGAAACTACATGAATATTCTGATCGTTGGGCCCAGCTGGGTCGGTGACATGGTGATGGCGCAGACACTGTTTCAGTGCCTGCGCATGCGCTACCCAGACTGCCAGATCGACGTGCTCGCCCCTGAGTGGAGCCGGCCGATCCTTGAGCGCATGCCCGAGGTGCGCAAGGCCTTGAGCTTCCCGCTCGGTCACGGTGCCCTGGAGTTGGCGACCCGCCGCCGCATCGGTAAATCCCTGGCGGGCGAATACAACCAGGCGATCCTGTTGCCCAACTCGCTCAAGTCGGCGCTGGTGCCGTATTTTGCCGGCATCCCCAAACGCACCGGCTGGCGCGGCGAGTTTCGCTACGTGCTGCTCAATGATGTGCGCAGGTTGGACAAAGCCCGCTACCCGCTGATGATCGAGCGTTTCATGGCCCTGGCGTATGAGCCGGGTGCCGAGTTGCCCAAGCCGTATCCGCGCCCGAGCCTGCAGATCGACCCGGTCAGCCGCGACGCCGCCCTGGCCAAGTTCGGCCTGCAACTCGACCGCCCGGTCCTGGCGCTGTGCCCAGGGGCCGAGTTTGGCGAGTCCAAGCGCTGGCCGTCGGAACACTACGCCAAGGTCGCCGAGGCCAAGATCCGCGAAGGTTGGCAGGTGTGGTTGTTTGGTTCGAAGAAGGATCACCCGGTGGGTGAAGATATTCGCCAGCGCCTGATTCCCGGCCTGCGCGAAGAGTCGGTCAACCTCAGTGGTGACACGTCCCTGGCCGAGGCCATCGACCTGCTGTCCTGCGCCGATTCGGTGGTGTCCAACGACTCCGGCCTGATGCACGTCGCCGCCGCGCTGAACCGCCCATTGGTGGCGGTGTACGGCTCCACTTCCCCTGGTTTCACCCCGCCTTTGGCCGATAAGGTCGAAGTAGTGCGCCTGGGCCTGGAGTGCAGTCCGTGCTTTGAGCGCACTTGCCGTTTCGGTCACTACAACTGCATGCGCCAATTGCTGCCGCAACCGGTGAACGAAGCCTTGCAGCGGTTGCAGGGCTCTGTGGTCGAGGTCCGATAGTTTGCGCGTACTGGTAATCAAGACCTCATCCCTGGGCGATGTGATCCACGCGTTGCCGGCACTGACCGACGCAGCGCGGGCGATCCCCGGCATTCAATTCGACTGGGTCGTGGAAGAAGGCTTCGCCGAGATTCCCACCTGGCATCCGGCGGTCGACAAGGTCATCCCGGTGGCAATTCGTCGCTGGCGCAAAAACATCTGGCAGACCCTCAAAAGTGGCGAATGGCGGCGCTTCAAGCAGCAGGTCCAGTCGACCAAGTACGACCTGGTGATCGACGCCCAAGGGCTGCTTAAAAGCGCCTGGCTGACCCGCTATGTACGTGCCCCGGTAGCCGGCTTCGACAAGCACTCGGCCCGCGAGCCGTTCGCAGCACGCTTCTACTCCCGGCGCCTGGCCGTGGCCCGCGGGCAACATGCGGTGGAGCGTTTGCGCCAACTGTTCGCCGTGGCGCTGGGTTATGACTTGCCCAAAGGCTTGGGCGACTATGGCCTGAGCGTCGACAAGCTGCTCGGCCTGCCGCCGAAAAAGCCCTTCGTCCTGCTGCTGCATGGCACCACATGGGACACCAAGCACTGGCCCGAAACCTACTGGCGCGAGCTGGCCGAACGCATGGGGCGCCTGGGTGTGGACGTGAAATTGCCCTGGGGCAACGCCGCCGAAAAAGCCCGCGCCGAACGCTTGGCCCAGGGCCTGCAAAACGCCGAAGTGCTGCCCAAGCTGAACCTGGCCGGTGTCGCCCGCGTATTGGCCGGCGCCCGCGCCTGCGTTGCGGTGGACACCGGTCTCGGTCACCTGGCTGCTGCGCTGGACGTGCCGACCATTTCCCTGTTCGGCCCGACCAACCCTGGCCTCACGGGTGCCTATGGCAAGGGCCAGATTCACCTGGCCAGCGACTTCCCCTGCGCGCCCTGCCTGCAAAAGCACTGTACCTATCAACCGACGGCCGACGACCTGCGTCGGTTCGACATCACGCGCGAGTCGCCCCTGTGCTTCACGCGCCTGAACCCTGAGCGTGTGGCAAGCCGACTGAGCACGTTGTTATTGGCTGAGGAGCTGCACTGATGCAACTGGCTTTTGTTCTGTACAAATATTTCCCCTTCGGCGGCCTGCAGCGTGACTTCATGCGCATCGCCCTGGAATGCCAGCAGCGCGGCCATCAGATTCGTGTCTACACGCTGATCTGGGAAGGCGATATCCCACCCGGTTTCGAAGTGCTGGTGGCGCCGGTCAAGGCGTTCTTCAACCATCGGCGCAACGAGAAACTCAGCGCCTGGATGGAGGCCGACCTGGCCAAGCGCCCAGTGGACCGCCTGATTGGTTTCAACAAAATGCCTGGCCTGGACGTGTACTACGCCGCCGACGGCTGCTTTGAAGACAAGGCGCAAAACCTGCGCCATTCGCTGTACAAAAGCTTTGGCCGTTATCGCCACTTTGCCGAGTACGAGCGCGCGGTGTTTGCCAAGGATGCCAAGACCGAAGTCCTGATGATTTCCGAAGTGCAGCAGCCGCTGTTCATCAAGCATTACGACACCCCGCTGGAACGCTTCCACTTGCTGGCGCCGGGCATTGCCCAGGACCGGCGCGCGCCGCCGAACGCCGCCGAGATTCGCGAAGGTTTCCGCCAGGAATTCAACCTGGGCGCAGACGATCTGTTGCTGGTGCAGATAGGCTCCGGCTTCAAGACCAAGGGCGTCGACCGCAGCCTCAAGGCCGTGGCCGCCTTGCCATCGGAGCTGAAAAAACGCACGCGCCTGTTTGTAATTGGCCAGGACGACCCCAAAGTATTCCAGTTGCAGAGCGCCACGTTGGGGCTGGGCGATAACGTGCAGTTCCTCAAAGGCCGCAGCGATATCCCGCGCTTCCTGCTGGGCGCCGACCTGTTGATCCACCCGGCGTACAACGAAAACACTGGCACCGTATTGCTCGAAGCCCTGGTGGCCGGGCTGCCGGTGCTGGTCTCGGCGGTGTGTGGTTATGCCCACTACATCCATGAGGCCGACAGCGGCCTGGTACTGGATGAGCCGTTTGAACAAACGCAGCTGAACCAGTATTTGGCCCAGATGCTCACCGACACTGCACAGCGCGCGGCCTGGAGCCGCAATGGGTTGGCCTTCGCCGAGACGGCCGACCTCTACAGCATGCCGCAGCACGCGGCAGATGTGATTCTGGCGGAGCCAAAACGATGAAATTGATTCTTGCCGAACCGTTCAAGACGTTGTGGGCCGGGCTTGATGCCTTTGCCGAAGTCGAGAAACTGCAAGGCCAGGTATTCCGTGAGCTGGCGGCGCGTCGCACCTTGCGCACCGAGGTCGATGGCCGCCCGTTTTTCGTGAAAATCCATCGCGGCATTGGTTGGGCGGAAATCTTCAAGAACCTGATCACCGCCAAGTTGCCGGTGCTCGGCGCCGGCCTGGAGTGGGACGCCATCCACCGTTTGCAGGCACTGGGTGTGCCGACCATGACCGGCGTGGCGTTCGGCGAAAAGGGCAGCAACCCGGCGGACCAGCATTCGTTCATCATCACCGAAGAGCTGGCGCCGACGATCAGCCTGGAAGACCTGACGATCAATTGGGTGGCCGAGCCGCCTGCGCCTGCGTTGCGCCACGCCCTGACGGCTGAGCTGGCGCGCATGGTCGGTGATATGCACCGAGGTGGCGTCAATCACCGCGACTGCTACCTGTGCCACTTTCTGCTGGACACCTCGAAGCCCATTGATGCCAGCACGATCAAGCTGTCGGTGATCGACCTGCACCGTGCCCAATTGCGGGCCCATCTGCCGCTGCGCTGGCGCGACAAGGACCTGTCGGCGCTGTACTACTCAGCGCTGGAAATCGGCCTGACCCGCCGCGACAAGCTGCGCTTTCTCAAGGGCTACTTCCGCCAACCGCTGCGCCAGATCCTGGCCGAGCAATCGGCGTCGTTGAGCCTGATGCAGCGCAAGGCCGACAAGCTCTATGCGCGCAAGCAACGTTACGGGGATGCAATCTGATGGCGGGCTGGATTCTGGAGCCTGCCTACGCCCACCTGGCGGATGATTTTGGAAGCCTCGAAGCCGTCTTTGCCCTGCAAGGCGAGCGACTGACCCACGACCCGCTGTCGGAGGTGGTCCGGGTGGAGCGCGGCGGGGTCAATTACTACGTCAAGCGCTACGTCGGCGCCGGCAAGGGCTTGCGGCGTTACCTGGGCAAGCCCAGGGTCAAGTCCGAATGGCAGAACCTCAAGCGCTTCGCCAAGTGGGGCATTCCCACTGCCGACGTGGTTGCCTGGGGCCTGGAACGCAAAGGCCTGGCCTACGACCGTGGTGCGATGATCACCCGCGAGTTGCCGAGGACGGAAGACCTGTCGGTGCTGGCCGAGCGTAATGATGCACGCCTGCGCGATCCGAAGTGGGTCGACGCGGTGAGCCGCCAGCTCGCTGAATACACGCGCACCCTGCACGATCATCGGTTTACCCATAACGATTTGAAGTGGCGCAACCTGCTGATCGACGACCAGACCACCCTGTACCTGATCGATTGCCCCAACGGCGATTTCTGGCGCGGCTTCTGGCTCAAGTACCGTATTACCAAAGACCTGGCCTGCCTGGACAAGGTGGCCAAGTATCACCTGTCCGCCACTCAGCGCCTGCGCTTCTACATGCAGTACCGTCAGCGCCGGCACCTGAGCGCTTCGGACAAGCAGCGTATTCGCCACGTGGTGAAGTTTTTCGAGGGACGTGAATGAGTGATTTCCTGGCGGCTGAAGACCGTGCGCTGCTGGAGCGCAACGGCCTGGCGACGTTCGATGCCCTATGGGCCAAACAACTGGATGCGGTGGACGAGCCGAATACCAGTCGCGGCGGCTGGAGCAGCGTGTTTCGCCTGGAGCTCGACGGCCACGGTTACTACCTCAAGCGCCAGAGCAATTACCTGACGCGCAGCCTGCACCGCCCCTTTGGCGAACCGAGTTTCTCCCGCGAATTCCGCAATATCAGCCGTTACCGCAAGCTCGGTATTCCGGCCTTGCAAGCGGCGTTCTATGGGGAGCGCAAAGTCGCTGGCGAACACCGCGCGATGCTGTTGACCCGCGCCCTGGACGGCTGGAATGACCTGGATTCGTTGCTGGAGCAGTGGCCTTCACTGAGCGATGCCCAGCACCGTGCGATCCTGCTGGCCTGTGGCCAACTCGCACGCCGACTGCACAGCGTCGGCCAGGTGCATGGCTGTTTCTACCCCAAGCATATTTTCCTGCGGGCCACCGGTGACGGTTATGCCGCGCAGTTGATCGACCTGGAGAAAACCCGCCCGCTGCTGTTCGGCTGGCGTGATCGGGTCAAGGATCTGGAGCCGTTGTTGCGTCGCGCACCACAATGGTCCGATGCTCAGGTCTGCCAACTGTTGGCGGCGTATCTGGAACAGCCTGAGGGCAGCGAGTTGGTCGCCACTTGGTTCCAGCGCCTTGGCGCCCGTCGTAGCCATAAGGAAAACCGTTGATGCGTTTGTCCGAGCTGAAAACCGCCGGCCGTACTCCCACCCTGCCGCTGACGATTGAGCTGGTCGATGCGGCGGGCCCAGGCCAATTGCAACTGCTGAGCCTGTTGCGTGTGCTGCCGGGCGAGCGCTACGTAGGCGCAGCGGTGTGGCGCGGGCGTCCGGTGCTGGCCAAGTTGCTGGTGGGCAGCAAGGCGGCGCGGCACTTTCAGCGTGAACTCAACGGGGTGCGCCTGCTCGCCGAGCAAGGCCTGACCACTCCGTTGTTGCTGGCCGATGGCTTGCAGGACGGCGAGGGCGGTTGGCTGTTGTTCGAATTTATCGAAGGCGCCGAGAGCTTGGCGGATGCCTGGCACGCGGTCGAAGGCCTGCCGCCCTTGGCCGACGAGCAAACGGCGGTGCTTGCCGAGGCATTGGGTGCGATTGCCCTGATGCACACCAAAGGCCTGTGGCAGGAAGACCTGCACCTGGACAACTTGCTGCGTCGGGACGGAAAGCTGTATTTGATCGATGGTGCCGGGATTCGCGTGGAAGAGGCGGGCAAGCCCCTGTCGCGCAACCGCGTACTGGAAAACCTTGGGGTGTTTTTCGCCCAATTGCCGAAGCATCTCGAGCCGTTTAACGAAGAGCTGCTGGTGTATTACCTGCTGGGCAACGGCGAGCACGCGTTGCCCTTGGAGGCCTTGGAGAAACAGGTGCGCAAGGTCAGCGCTTGGCGCCTGAAGGACTTTCTCAACAAGGTCGGTCGCGAATGCACGCTGTTCAGTGTGCTGCGCGGGCCGTTTGCCCTGCGTGTAACCCGTCGCGAGGAAGAAGTCGCGATGCTGCCGGTGCTGGAACAGGCCGATGCCTTGCTCGAGCAGGGCCACTTGTACAAGGCCGGTGGAACCGCCACGGTGGCCAAGGCCGAAGTGGCGGGTCGCCCATTGGTGATCAAGCGTTACAACATCAAGAGTTTCGCCCACTGGTTCAAGCGCTTCTGGCGCCCAAGCCGTGCCTGGCATTCCTGGCGTGAAGGCAATCGCCTGGTGTTCCTCGGTATCGCTACGCCCAAGCCGCTGGCCGTGCTGGAAAAGCGCTTTTTCGGCCTGCGCGGTCGCGCTTACCTGATTACCGAATTCCTGCCGGGGCCGGACATCATCGAGCGCTTTGCGCCTTACGTTGAGAACGGTGACGCGCCGGAAAACGAATTGCTCGCCCTGGATCACCTGTTTGCCGAGCTGATCCGCGAGCGCATCAGCCATGGCGACTTCAAGGGGCATAACCTGTTCTGGGACAAGGATCGCTGGTCGTTGATCGACCTGGATGCCATGCGCCAACACAGCACCCAAGCCAGCTTCGCCCCGGCGTTTGCCAGGGACCGCGCGCGGTTCATGCGTAATTGGCCGCAGGACAGTGCGTTGTATCAACTGATTGATCAGCGCCTGCCCAAACAGCTCGAGGCCTGAAGGCCGGTTACTGAGCCTTGACCAGCGTCGTACGAATGTCGAACTTGTTCTGAATATTGTCCTGGCTGGCGAAGAAGTACCCGTAGTCCTCCAGGTACATGACGGTGCTGGTGGCGTGGTATTGATCGCCAGCGGCGGTGCAATTGAGCGCTTTGGCATTGCCGCTCAGCGCCGAGTTGAGTGTACTGGCCGCCAGTTCGCGTTCCACGACGCAGGTCGAATCGCGGGACAGCAGGCGCTCCTCTTCGGCGGTAGTGCGATTGCGCTCCTTCACCTTGAACCCCAGCCTAGCGCGACGATAATCGCGATGTGTTTCATGAGCGTTCCTTGCAGGCTAGAGGGGGATCAGGGCCTTTCGACCGCCCGCATCGCGGCTTGTGCGCGGCGGGCTGATCAGAATTGGTACTCCGCGCCCGCACCCGCATACCACGAGCGACCCGGTGCCGCTTCGTAGTAGCGGTTGCTGCCATCGCCGACGATCACCGAGCCGACGTACTGGCGGTCGAGCAGGTTATCCAGGCGCAGGGTCTGGTGGAAGGTCCAGTGTTCGACCTTCTGCTCGAAACGCGCACGCCAGTTGAGCACGCTGTAGGCCGGTGCGGCGTGTTGGCTGTTGGTGTCCTCGACGTAGACCTTGCTGCGGTAAATGCCTTCGATGGCGGTGCTGACCCAGTCGCGGGGCTTCCAGTTCAGTTCGGCGAACAGCGTGTTTTGCGGCACGCCGGGCAGGTAGTTGCCCTTGTCGACGGCGGTGCTGCCGCCGCTGACGAATTCGCTGTCGTAAGTAGCTTGCAGGCGGGTGTAGGCGAGGCTGCTGCTCCACTGTTCGCTGAGCTGGCTTTCGAGGCCCAGTTCGAAACCGCGGCGCAGGGTGCGGCCGGCGTTTTGGTAAGTCGTGCGACCACCGCTGGATTGCTGAACCACTAACTCGTCTTCGGTGGTGATTTGGAACACGGCAGCGTTGATGCGGGTGTCCTGGCCGACACGTGCTTTCAAGCCGACTTCATACTGTTTGCTGACCGATGGCTTGAGCGCGAAGTTGAAGCTGTTCGAGTTGCTTGAATAGGCGGATTCAGCTTGCGTCGGCGTTTCAAAACCTTTGCCGGCGCTCACGTAGCCGTGCAAGTCAGGCGTAAACGCGTACATGACGCTGACCGATGGCGTGTTTTTCTGGTAGGTCTTGCTGCCGCTGTCGTTGCCGTCGCTGAGGAAGTGGTCGTCCACGTCCATCTTCATGGTGCTGTGGCGAAGGCCGGCTTGCAGGGTCCAGTCCCCCAGTAGCCAGTTGGCTTGCACGAACGGGTCGAGGCTGGTGGCGGTGTCGATTTCATCACGGCCGAGTGCGCCTTTGACGCCGTGCACACCGTTGACGGTGTTGGAATAGCCTTGGCGATCATCCTCGCTGCGGTCGTAGTCGAGGCCGGCGATTAGCGTCAGGTCGCCGGGTGTGCTGGTGATGGGTTGCAGCCAGTGGACGGAACCGCCGTAGAACTTGCGGTCGAAAGCCACCACACCGCCGCGAGCATTGGCGGGGTTTTTCACGCCACTGGCGAACTTGTCAGGAATCGACAAATACTGAATCACACTCCGCCGTCCCGTATACCCATTCACCTGCAACGTCGCATCGCCGATATAGCGCTCGTAATTCATCCCCAATTGCTGATGATCGATACTTTTGCGCGTGTTGTACGTCAGCGCATTCGCACTCACCGAGCGTGGATCGGCCTTGTACGCTGACCACGTCTGCCCTAGCGGGTCCTGCGTGCCATTCTGCTCCAGGCTGCTGTAGATCAGCGCCAGCTTGCTGTCGTCATCCGGCTGGAAGTTGAGCTTGGCAAAGGTCTGGTCACGTCGCGCGCTGCTGTGGTCGCGGTAGCCGTTGGTGTCCATGCGCGAGGCGTCGATCACGAGGCCTGCGCCGTTGGTGGCGCCCTCGGCGGTCAGGTGGTTTTTGTTCAGGCCGTTGCTGCCCACCAGGGTTTCGGCGCCGATGCGCGGCGGGCCTTCGCCGTCGCGGGAGAACATCTGGATCACCCCGCCGGCATTGCTGCCATACAGGGTGGCTGCCGGCCCACGCAGGACTTCGATGCGCTCGGCGGTGTCGAGGTTGAAGGTGGCAGCCTGGCCCTGGCCGTCGGGCGTGCTGGCCGGAATGCCGTCGGCGATCAGCTTGATGCCGCGCACGCCGAATGCCGAGCGGGCACCAAAGCC
Source organism: Pseudomonas sp. EL_65y_Pfl1_R83 (assembly GCF_963970695.1). Taxonomy (NCBI): domain Bacteria; kingdom Pseudomonadati; phylum Pseudomonadota; class Gammaproteobacteria; order Pseudomonadales; family Pseudomonadaceae; genus Pseudomonas; species Pseudomonas sp. EL_65y_Pfl1_R83. The sequence continues at coordinate 356,327 of NZ_CAXAQI010000005.1, forward strand.
TCGGGAGGAAATCTGCAAGTCCTGAGCATAGTTCTGGCGGTTCTGCACCACCAGGCCGGGCACGCGGGAGAGGGCTTCGGAGGCATTGATGCCGAGTTGACCGTCGCTGATCTGTTCACGGTTGATGCCGTCCACCGAGTAGGGCAGGTCGAAGGTCGGGCTGGCGCTGCGTGAGCCGCTGACCACGCTCGGGTCGAGGACCAAAGGCGTGTCATCGGCCAGTGCCGTATTGCTCAGCGTGAGCAGGCCTGGCAGCAACAGGGTGAAGCGGGCGAGGGTGTTCATCAGTCAGCCGGAATCCGTGGCGCGCATGGGAGGTAAACGCGCAAAGGGGCGCGAGTTTAGTGAATCAGGCGAGTTTTATCATTTAGGAATCGTCTTACGCAGCGAATCGGTGTTCCCGCCCTGGGTCGCCATCCGTTGTGATGTTAGCGTGGCCAGCCTTGGCAGTAACAATGGCTGAAGGGTCAAAAGGGTGGGGTCATGAGGATTACGTCGAAAGTCTTGTGGGTTGCGGTGTCTTTTTCGCTGGCCGGTTGCGGCACCATCAATACCGTCTTCCGACCCGACGCCGTGACCAGCCAGAACCTCAAGGACTCACGCAGCCATTGCGAAAACGTGCCGCGCATCTACAGCGGGGTGATCTACGGGTTTTGCACGCTCAATGGCGAGCCAGCGTCTGACAAGAGCCTTAAGGACAAGAGCCTGATAGACCATGGGGGCAGCGTGTTGCCTATCCTCGCCGTGGAGTTCGTCGCCTCCGGCGTGCTGGACACCCTGGTGCTGCCCTACACCATTTACCGCCAGAATAGGGACGGCAGCATCGAGACCTTCCGCTGATCCCTCTTGACGCTTGTCGCTAACAGCTCCCCACTGCTTTTAAGCTATAATCCCGCCCTTTAGCTGTTTCCTGCCCAGGCAGGGGGCACACTTTTTTCAGGCGTAACCCGCCTGCATGCAGACTAAAAGAGGCTAGACCCCTGTGGCATTGACGATTCTTGGCCTGTCCGGCGCCCTTAGCCATGATCCTTCCGCAGCCTTGTATATCGACGGCAAGCTGATCGCGGCCGCCGAAGAAGAGCGCTTCGTACGCGACAAACATGCAAAGAACCGCATGCCTTACGAATCGGCGAAGTTCTGCCTGGAACAGGCCGGTATCAAGCCTTCCGACGTTGACGTGGTCGCGATCCCGTTCGCCCCGATCAGCCTGTTCGGCGAGGCGCGCTGGCACTACGCCAAGCGTTACTGGTACGCCCCCGACCGCGCCCTCGACGCGATCCTGATGGGCAACCGTCGCTACAAGCGCTACCGCAACAAGATCGTCTGGTGCCTGGAGCAACTGGGCTTCGATCCTAAGAAAATCAAGATCGAACCGGTTGAACATCACCTGGCCCACGCCTCGAGCGCCTACCACTGCTCTGGTTTCCAGGAGAAAACCGCGATCCTCGGGATCGACGGTAAAGGTGAGTACGCCACCACGTTCTTCGGCTACGGCGAAAACGGCAAGATCCACAAGATCAAGGAATTCTACGATCCAGACTCCCTCGGCGGCCTGTATGGCGCGATCACCGAGTTCCTCGGTTTCGAGATGCTCGACGGTGAGTTCAAGGTCATGGGCATGGCGCCGTACGGCGATGCCAGCAAGTACGATTTCTCGCGCCTGGCCTCCTTCGAGAACGGCGAGTTGGTGATCAACACCGACTACGCCAACGTCATCGGCCTGCGCCGCTACAAAGAGAAGGGCAAGGGCTTCTACTTCTCGCCAAAACTGATCGAGTGGCTGGGCCCAAAGCGCGAAGGCGATATCGCCGACGAGCCGTACATCCACTACGCCGCCAGCATGCAAGCGCTGTTCGAGAAACTGGCCCTGCAGATGATCGACCACTACCTGGGCGACATCCTCAAGGACACCGGCAAACTGGCCTTCGCCGGCGGTTGCGCGCTGAACGTCAAGCTGAACCAGAAGATCATCGCCCGTGACGACGTCAAAGAGCTGTTCGTGCAGCCGGCGTCGGGCGATGCCGGCACTGCGGTCGGTGCGGCGGCATATGTGTCCCACGCCCGTGGTGTGCCGGTCGAGAAGATGGAACACGTCTACCTCGGCCCGTCCTACAGCAACGAAGACGTGATTGCCGCGTGCGCCAAGCACGAGAGCAAGCCGAACTGGCGCAAGATCGAGAACATGCCACAGCGCATCGCCAAGATCATGGTCGACGGCAACCCGGTGGCCTGGTTCCAGGGCCGCATGGAGTTTGGTCCGCGTGCCCTGGGCGGTCGTTCGATCATCGGTTGCCCGAGCGCCACCGGTGTGGCGGATCGCATCAACCACCAGATCAAGTTCCGCGAGCGCTGGAGGCCTTTCTGCCCGTCGATGCTCGACACCGTGGCCCCGCAGATGATCAAGGTCGATCACCCGGCGCCGTTCATGACCTTCACCTTTGAAGTGTCCGAAGAGTGGAAGACCCGCGTGCCGGAAGTGGTCCATGAAGATGGTACCTCCCGCGCCCAGGTGCTCAAGCGCGAATACAACCCGCGCTACTACGACATGATGAAAGAGCTGGAAGTGCTCACCGGCAACGGCGTGTCCCTGAACACCTCGCTCAACCGTCGTGGCGAAGCGATGATCTGCTCGCCGACCGACGCGCTGAACATGTTCTTCGGCTCTGACCTGCAGTACCTGATCATGGAAGATATCCTGGTCGTCAAGGACGGCGTGGACGCTTATGACGCGCTCGGCTGACCGCCACGTCCTGCAGTTCTGCCACGGCTATGACGGGCCATTCCTCGATTGTGCGCGGCAGTACGCCAGTTTGTTCGCAGGGTCAGGCTACAAGGTGACCACTGTGTTTCTCACCGGGGTCGCCGACCCTGAGGTGGCGGCCGGTTGCGCCAGTGATGAAGTGTTGTTCATGGAGTACAGCTCGAAGGCCATCCGTGGCCTCAAGCTGGGCGCCATCGCCGAGATGCGCAAGATTGCCGCGTCGCGCAACTTCAGTTTCTGCATCGCGCACCGCGCCAAGCCGATCTACATCGCGCTGCTCGCCACGCGCTTGCAGGTGATTGGCGTGCATCACGCTTTTGGCGACTACCAGCGCCGGGGGCGTCGGCTGTTTGCAACGATTTTCCGCCAGCGCCTGAGTTTGTTGGGCGTCTCCGATGCCGTGCGCGATGACATCCGTCGCTGCCTGCCGAAATGGCCGGCGGCGCGTATCCAGACCTTGTACAACCGCATTGATGTCGAAAACCTGCAGGCCCAGCAGGTTTCGAAGGATGAGGCGCGCGACGCCCTTGGCTTGTCGCCGGATGAGTGGGTGGTCGGCAATGTCGGCCGCCTGCACCCGGACAAGGATCAGGCCACGTTGCTCAAAGGTTTTGCCCTGGCATTGCCAACGTTACCGGCTGAAAGTCGTCTTGCGATCCTCGGCACCGGGCGCCTGGAGCAGGACCTGAAAGAGCTGGCGCGCGAGCTGGGGATTGCCGACAAGGTTGTGTTTCTCGGCCAGGTGCCGGAGGCGCGTCGCTATTTCCGTGCGTTTGATGTGTTTGCGTTGAGCTCCGACCACGAACCCTTTGGCATGGTGTTGCTGGAAGCCATGGCGGCCGGCGTCCCCTTGCTCGCCACCGCCTGTGGCGGCGCGCGGGAAGTGGTTGAGGGCGTTGGTATCCTGTTTCCCTTCGGCGACGGCGAGCACCTGGCCCAAGGGCTGGGACACTTGGCTGCGATGGATCAGCAGCAGCAGCGCCAGTGCGCCGAGTTAATGCTGGAGCGCCTGCACGCACGATTCTCGGATCAGGCGGTGCGCGCTACTTTCTGGCAACTGCCGCATGTCATTGAACTGACCGCGAGGGCTTGATGCTCAATCGATTTCAAGGCTGGCGCGAGCGCGGCTGGTCCGTCGTCGATGCGCCTGCATACAGCGAGGCCTGGCAGCGTTTTGGCGGCAGCGTCGCGACGCATCCGCAAGTGATCGAACGCCTGGCCGGGTTGGCGCAGATTCCGGTGCGTTACTTGGCCTGGGAGCAGGCGGGTGAGCTCAAAGCGTGCATTGCCACCTGGGGGCGCGACCTGGCGCTGTCCAAGGATGTACTTAAGCGCCGTGGCAAGAAAGGCCTGTTCGATCTGGGCAATGCCGAGCTGATCCTGCCGGCCGCCGCCGACGCGCAGGCGCCGCTGAGGCAGCGTGCGCGCTACCTGTCTGCGCTGAACGAAGGGCGTTTCAGCGGCCTCAAGCTTCAGGCCGAGCAGTTGGCCATGGCGCGCACGCCCGAAGAACTGTCGAAGAAGTTTCGCTACAACCAGCGCCGCGAACTGCGTTTGCTGGAAGAGGCGGGCGGCGTGGTGCGGTCGGTCAGTGAGTTTTCCAGTGCGGAGCTGGCGTCCATCTACTGTGACCTGTTCCTGCGCCGCTGGGGCTTCACCGCCACAGGCGCCGAGCGCATGGCCGAGGTGATCGAGCTGATGCGCGAGTGGTTGATCGGCTCGGTGATTTTTCTGAATGACGCACCCATCGCAATCCAGTTGGTGTATCGGGTCGAGTCGCCGCAATGGATCAGTGTGGAGTACGTCAACGGTGGGGTCGATCCTGAAACTCGCGCCTTTAGCCCCGGCAGCGTGCTGAGCTTTCTCAATACCCAGAACGCCTGGGAGCAGGCACGCGAAGTCGGCAAGCCACTGCGCTTTTCCTTTGGCCGCGCCGACCGCGAATACAAGGACCGTTGGTGCAACCCTGTGCAGGTATTCAGCGTATGACCCGCAAGCAGCAATTGCTCAAACGTCACCGGCGCAACAAGCGTACGGCGCTGATCATTGGTGTGTTGCTGCTGTTGCTGGTCGGCATACTGGTGGTCTGGTGGTTACCGTTGCTGTTGGCCCTGCTGGCCTGGGTGGCCCATGAAGCGTGGTTTGCCGACCACCTGTTCTACGCGCCCAACGAAGATTACCAGTACCGTTTCGCGGCGGATGCCGAGCTGGCGGGCGTGCGCTTGGAAAATGGGCGCTTGCTGCTGGATCAGGCGGTGGACGCGGACGCGACGGTGGTGCTGGCGATCAAGGTCAAGAGCACTTGGCTGGGGCGGTTTTTTGACCCGAGCGTCGAGCTGGCGGGCGATCGGCAAACCTTTGAGCGTGGTGTCAACGGCGTGCGTTACCTGAACCTCAGCGGTTTGGCGCTGAGCGACTTAACGTTGCGCGGTCGCCATTGCCGATTGCTCGGCACGCCCCGTCTGTGGGCCTGGACCCATCCGGACTACCGCGCACAGCGCGTAATGGTGATCGCGCCCCACGCCGACGATGCTGAATTGGCGGCCTTCGGCCTGTACAGCCAGGCTGAAAATCCCTGGATCGTCACCCTGACGGCAGGTGAAATCGAAGCCGAGCATTATGAGCAGATGGGCCTGGACGCGGTCGAAGCCTCGCGCATCAAAGGCCGCCTGCGTGCCTGGGACAGCATCGCCGTGCCGCTCTGGGCGGGAGTGCCCCAGGCCCACTGCGTGCAGCTGGGCTATTTCTGCCTGCAATTGCAGGCGATGCAGGCCGCGCCGGACCTGCCGTTCGCCTCCCGCGAGGCAGAGCTGACGGACGTGCGGCCATTCCGTCAGTTCAACCCCTTTCCATTACCGGCGGACAGCGACGGCCTGCCCACCTGGAACAACCTGTTGGCCGACCTGCGCCAAGTACTGTTAATGGCGCGCCCGGAAGTGATCGTGTTGCCGCATCCGGTATTGGACCCGCATCCAGACCATGTCTGTGCGCAGCAAGCCGTGATGGAGGCGCTGCAAGGGCTGGAGTGGCAGCCGACCACTGTGCTGGGCTATGCCAACCACTTGCATGACAATGATCGTTGGCCAATGGGCGCCTCCGGAGCCGGTATTGCGTTGCCACCGTTGTTCGACGCGACCGTGGAGTTGCTGCCGTGCAACCTGCCGCTGACGTTGGCGCAGCAGCGTGATAAGGCCATGGCGCTGGGCATGATGCATGACTTGCAGCCGGCACCGCCGTTCAAGCGCCGTGTGCGACGCTGGTTGCAGCGGGTGTTGGCAGGTCGCGCGAAATCGCCCTACGGTGAGAACGAATTTTTCCGTAAGGCCGTACGACGGCATGAGTTGTTCTGGCGTTTGGGAAAGGATAAGTAATGAAAGTCTTGTTTCTGGTGCAGAAAGAGCAGCGCGCCATCCTCGACCGCTTGTACGAAGGTGTGGCCGAGCACTGCGAATGTGATATCCGCTGGTTGAGCAGCGATGAGCAGCGCAACCTGCGCGGTTACTTTCGGCGCGAAGTCGACGTGACCCGTTACGACCGTATTGTGTTCTTCCTGCGCTTCAAGCAGGAAATCCGCCAGGCCGGGTTTATCCGTACGATCCCAAACCTGGTGATCCTCGAGCACGACGCTTACCAGAACTACATTCCCTGCAAGTACACCGGCAAATTCAGCGCCCACTACCGTCGCTTGCCGTGGGTTCGCGTGATCAGTTCAGGCTACATGGTGACCGAGCGCCTGCGCGCCGAAGGTTTCGATGCGGTGTTCGTGCCCAAGGGCTATGACCAGGCACTGCTACAGCCCCAGGATCGTGAACGAGATATCGAACTGGCGTTTGTCGGTAGTACCAACAGCGTGGCCTATAGTGGTCGCAAGGCTCTGCTCGATGAACTGGCGCGGGTTGAACCTTTGGTGGTGACGCGCACCAAATCGGGTGAGGAATACTGCGCGACCCTCAACCGGATTCGTTTTTTCGTCAGTGCCGATGTGGGCATGGGCGAGTACATGATCAAGAACTTCGAAGCCATGGCCTGTGGTTGCGTGTTGCTGGCCTTCGATCAGGGAGCCGAGGAAAACGCGGCCCTCGGGTTCGAAGACATGGTCAATGTGGTGTTCTACAAGGACATCCCGCAGTTGCAGGAAAAACTGGCCGTGCTGCGGGCCAACCCGCAGTTGGCGGCAGACATCGCGCGCAGTGGGCAGGACTTGGCCGTCGGCCAGTTCGGTTTCGCCCGTATCGGCCAGCGTATTGTCGAAGTCCTCGAGCCGCCCTTGCGGCCTCGTGCGCCATTGAATGTGCTGGAAAGGTTGCGTCTGAAGGTGGGCGTTTAATATCGGTCAGATATGGCCGCAAATAGTGGCTATATGATATTATCGAGGCTTGAATGCAGTTCTCCGATCAAAGCGACATAACGCTCGTGGTGACCAGTTGTGGTCGCTTCGATTTATTGAAGCGGACGCTCGAGAGCTTCGATCTGTTCAATACGGCGGATATCCGCGAAGTTTTCATTACCGAAGACTCTGGCGATGAAGCCGTGCGCCTTGCGGTGCCGCCGCACTGGCACTGCCATTGCCATTTCCTGATCAACCGCCCGAAGCTTGGGCAGTTGGCATCCGTCGACTTGGCCTACGCGTCGGTCAAGACCCCCTACATATTCCATTGCGAGGATGATTGGGCGTTTTATCGACCAGGCTTTGTCGAAGACTCCAAGGCGGTACTGGAGCAGCGACCCGATATTTTGCAGGTGTGGTTGCGTAACTACGTTTATGACTTGCAGGTGCACAGCCCTTATATCCATCTGGGGCCACGTGAGGTTATTGGCGGGGTGCCGTGTTATCCCCTGCTGTCCGACAAGCCTGAGTGGCAGGGTTTTTCGCTGAATCCCGGGTTGCGGCGTATCAAGGAATATCGCTTGTGCGCGCCCTACGCCGGATTCGAGGGTGAGAAGGGGTTATCCAAGCGTTACGCGCAGCTGAACCTGGCGGCCGTGACACTGGAAGGCGATGCGGTTTTGCACACGGGTTTCGGTTTGCATGTGGCGACGGCAGAAGAGCGCTTGACCAAGGCGCGGCGCAAGCGGCGAGAGCGGATTAAGCTGGCAGTCATGTTGGTATTGGGTGTCGGTATCGGCTGGTTGGTCCATTAAGTACATGCAGCAAGCCACCACAACGCCGCAAAAGGTCATTTTTCAGATGAGTATCCTTAACATCATGTGGGCCGGTGGTTCTGCATTCGCTTCGGTGCAGAAGGTTCACCAACAGATACTTTCCCACGCCATTTGCCGGGCACCGATCGCTACCTGGTTGCTTCAAGGCGGTTCGGACGAGAGCGCGCCGGCATTGGAATGGAACTTCTCCTCAGCCCAGCTCAAGGGCCGGCACCTGTGGAAGTTGCTGGCACCCTGGATGCGCGCGCGTTTTCAGAAGGCGCTGCCTGACGATCTGGAAGTTGTGCTGCTGGACGGGGTTGGTGTGGCCCGTGTGATGTTGCCGGTGCTCAAGCACTTGCCACATGTGCGCGCCGTCGTCGTGTTCCATGGCGTCACGCGCATGCGCCGGGCGGATCAGAAGCTCTTCGAACAGTTTCCGGCTACGCAACTAACCCTGGCGGCTGTTTCGCAAACCCTGGCTCACTCGCTTGAGCGTTACCTGCAGCGGCCCGTGACAGTGCTGCGCAGCGCCTTCGATCCGGTGGCTTTCCGTGCGGCTGCGCTTTCTCGAGCGCAGGCGCGGTCTCGCCTGGGCCTGTCTTTGGACGCCTCGCCCGTGTTGGGGGCGGTAGGCCGGCTGGTAGACGGCAAGGGTTTTGGCTGTTTGCTGGACGCGTTTGCCGGCGTGTCGGCCCAGCAGCCGGATGCGCGGCTGGTGATTATCGGCGAGGGCGCTGCGAGGCAGACCCTGGAAGCGCGTATCGAACAGCTCGGCTTGCAGGGCAAGGTTTCGTTGCCGGGCCATCTGCCGGACGCCGCGACGCTTTACCGGGCCTTCGACTGGGTCGCCATTCCGTCGACGCAAGAAGGCTTGGGGTTGATCCTGCAAGAGTCGGTGATGGCGGGCGTGCCCGTTCTGACCAGCGAATTGGCCGTGTTTCGCGAGCAACTGGCGAATGCGGGCTGGTACGCGCCGTCAGACGATGTGCAGGCCTGGGGCAGTCTGATGGAGCGTGCGTTCGCCACATCAATCCAGGAAGTACTGGAGGCTCAGGCGCAAGCGCTGGCCCCGGACCAAGCCTGGAAAGATTTCAGTGAAACCTCCCAGCGCCTGTTTTCATGCCGCTAGCAACGCCTGCTCCAGTGCCTGCATTGGAAAGCGTTCGTTCAGCTTCTCGCGTGCAATATAACGTGCAAAGTGCTGCAAGTTGCGCCGTGCGAGTTCCGGGCTCAGCGGCGCGCGCAAAAAGCGCATATCCGCCACATCGATGAGCCCCATTTCGTTATCCGGTGTGACAACAATATTGCCCAGGTGCAGGGAGCGGAAGTAAATCCCCGTACCGTGCAAGCGGCGGATCAGCGCCACCAGCGGATCGAGGTTCGATTGCCAGTCATAGCCTTCCTTGTTGGAAATCTGACGCAGCGTTTCACCCGGCAGCGGGCGATACAGCACGGCGGTCATGCCGGGCGCGGCCAGTTGAAAGAACGCGAGTACGGTCAAGGTGGGGATGCCACGCTGTTGCAATTGCGCCACGTTGTCAATGAACCGCTTGGAGTAGGGGCGCAACAGCGCTGACGAAAGCAGACGCTTGCGGCGAAACAGTTTTAGGATATTCCCGTCGGCCAACAGGTAGACTTTGGGGCCGTAGCTGTCCTGTTCGAGGATTCGGGCACCTTCAATCATCGCGTTTAAATCGGCTTGGGGAAGCCTTGAACATTGCATCGTCGGAAAGCCTTGTGGGAGTCGCGGGCACAGTGATCGGTAATAATGCCGAAAGTTTTGGGTTTTAACCATGCCAGGTTGGCGGGTTGTACGTATTCAGGAGCGGGTGATGCAAGTAAGTCGTTGGGCGCAGGTATGGATGATTTTCGGGTTACTTTGGTTTTTGCTGGCGATTGCTTTCGCGCCGACCAACAAGATCTATCAACAAGGTTTGACGTTGTTTCTCTGGTTGCCCGCCATGGTGTTTGCCTGGTCGGCGCGTGAGCGCCTCAAGGACGTCTGGCGTGAACAGCGCTGGATGTGCCTGATGATTGCGGCGCTTGCCGTCTGGGGTGCAGTCAGTTTGTCGTGGACCAATGCCGAAGACCCTTCGCGCGAGGCCAAGCGCTTGCTATACATCGGCGTGTTCCTGCTGTTTTTCCCGGTGTTTGCCTGCGGGCAGACCGAGCGAGTCATTCGCGTGATGCAGTGGGGTGGTTTCGGCCTGGCCCTGTCTTCGCTGGTGACGATCATCAAGTTCTATGGCCTTGAGCATAACGCCTGGAGTGCGCGCATCGAGGGCTTGGGGCAGTTGTCCCATCCGATCCTGGGCGCCTATGTGATTGGCCTGGCCGCCATCTGGTTGCTGCACTGGTTGCCGCGTGGGCGCTGGATGCAGGTGGCGTGGGCGGTGTCCATTGCGCTGCTCGGGCTCTTTGTGGTGCTCAGCCAAAGCCGCGGTGCCGCACTGGCCTTGCTGCTGACCGTCGTGGCGATGCCGGCTTGGTGCCGCGACCGACGGACAACGGTGACCGCAATTGCGGCAGTCGTGGCGGCGCTGGCGATTTTCTTCGCCCTGAAGTCGCTGATGCTGGACCGTGGTGTGTCCTACCGGCCGCAGATCTTCATGGCGGCCGTCCAGATGATTTCCGAGCGCCCGTGGACCGGTTTGGGCCTGGGTGGCGACTACAAGGTATTTGCCGACGGTCTTTATTTCGATCACGCCCACAACCTGTTCTCCCACGTCGCGATCGAACTGGGCCTGCCCGGCCTGCTGTTGTGGTGCGGGCTGTGGTTTGGCGTGTTTTGGCAAGCCTGGAAGGCCCGCGACACGCTCTATGGCAAAGGCATCATCGGTATGTGGATGTTTTCGTTCCTGGCCATGCAGTTCGATGCGGCCAGCCTAACGGGCACCCCGCGCGCCGAGTGGTTTATCTCGTGGCTGCCGATTGCGCTGGCCAGTGTCTTGGTCTGGGCTCGGGCCAACCCCGATGCATGTGATAAAGTTCGCGTCCTACCCAATCAGTGAGCTCGACACATGAGTGACGCACCGCCCAAAGCGGACCAGGAATCCAGCCTGAAAATTTATCTCAGGCTGCTGGGCTATGTGAAACCGTACATCGGCATGTTCATGCTGAGTATCTTGGGCTTCGTGATCTTTGCTTCCACCCAGCCGATGCTCGCCGGGATCCTCAAGTACTTTGTGGATGGCTTGAGCAATCCCGACGTGGTGTTCCTGCCCAAGATCCCGCTGTTCAAGGACCTCAAGCTGCTGATGGCCGTGCCGCTGCTGATCATCCTGATCGCCGCGTGGCAAGGCCTCGGCTCTTTCCTCGGCAACTACTACTTGGCCAAGGTCTCCCTTGGCCTGGTGCATGACCTGCGGGTCCAGCTGTTCAACAAACTGCTGGTACTGCCGAATCGCTATTTTGATACGCATAACTCAGGGCACCTGATTTCCCGCATCACCTTTAACGTGACCATGGTCACCGGCGCCGCCACGGATGCGATCAAGGTCGTGATCCGCGAAGGTCTGACGGTGGTGTTCCTGTTCGGTTACCTGCTGTGGATGAACTGGAAGCTGACCCTGGTGATGCTGGCGATCCTGCCGCTGATCGCCATCATGGTCGGCAGCACCAGCAAGAAATTCCGCAAGCAGAGCAAGAAGATCCAAGTGGCAATGGGCGATGTCACCCACGTGGCCTCGGAGACCATCCAGGGTTACCGCGTGGTGCGCAGCTTCGGTGGTGAAAGCTACGAGGAACGCCGTTTTGCCGCCGCCAGCCAAAGCAACACCGACAAACAGCTGCGCATGAACAAGACCGGTGCGGTCTACACGCCCATGCTGCAACTGGTGATCTACACGGCCATGGCCACCTTAATGTTCCTGGTGCTGTTGCTGCGCGGCGACGCCACCGCGGGTGATCTAGTGGCGTACATCACCGCTGCGGGCCTGCTGCCCAAGCCGATCCGTCAGTTGTCGGAAGTCAGCTCGACGATCCAGAAAGGCGTCGCCGGTGCCGAAAGCATCTTCGAACAGCTGGATGAAGAGCCGGAAGTCGACAGCGGTACCGTGGAGCGTGATCGCGTCAGCGGTCGCCTGGACGTGCGCAACCTGAGCTTCACCTATCCGGGTGCTGAGCGCGAAGTGCTGAAGAACATCAGCTTCACGGCGGAACCTGGGCAGATGATTGCGCTGGTAGGGCGCTCAGGCAGTGGCAAGTCCACGCTGGCCAGCCTGATTCCGCGGTTCTACCACCACGAAACCGGCGAAATCCTGCTGGATGAGGTGGAGATCGAAGACTACCGCCTGCGCAACCTGCGCCGGCATGTGGCCCAAGTGACCCAGCACGTGACCCTGTTCAACGATACCGTGGCCAATAACATCGCCTACGGCGACCTGGCGGATGCACCGCGTGCCGACATCGAAAAAGCCGCCGCCGATGCCTATGCCATGGACTTCATCGCCGAACTGCCCAAAGGCCTGGACACCGAAGTCGGTGAAAACGGCGTGCTGCTCTCCGGCGGCCAGCGTCAGCGCTTGGCCATCGCCCGCGCCCTGCTGAAAAATGCCCCGTTGCTGATCCTGGACGAAGCGACTTCGGCGCTCGACACCGAGTCCGAACGCCACATTCAGGCTGCGCTGGACAAAGTCATGAAGGGCCGTACCACCCTGGTTATCGCGCACCGACTGTCCACCATCGAGAAAGCCGACAAGATTCTGGTGATGGACCACGGTGAAATTGTCGAGCGTGGTACACATGTGGAACTGCTGGCCCTGGGCGGCTATTACTCGCGGCTGCACGCCATGGGCCTGGATGAGCCCGTCACGGCTAACATCACCTGATGTGCCGGGGCGCGCAATGCGCCCCGGCGTTTGTATCAAGCCCCTTACACGGCTTGACCAAAGCCAAATAATTCGCAGCCTATCGTTTGTTATGTTGGCCTTCTCGATTCGAATGACGAACGAGAGGGCTAACCTTCTTGCGTGGGTAATGGAATGTTGCAACGTCTGTTCTGGAAACTGCTTCCCAAACCCCAACGGGTGTTTTTGCTGGGACGTTTGTCAGTGGTGGATCGCCAGGCGGTGAACAAATCGTTGTCTGGGGTGACGGCACTTCCGCCTGCTTTCGAACGACACAACTGCGTGTTTATCCATGTACCCAAATGCGCCGGCAGCAGCGTCTGTTCGGCGTTGCTCGATGGGCGCTGGCCAGGGCATTTGCCGTATTACTGGTATCAGCAACAATTCCCCGAACATTGCCAACGCAGTTTCAAATTTGCCTTTGTGCGTGACCCGCTGGAGCGCGCCTACTCGGCCTACACCTACTTGCGCAGCAACCACTTGGGCCGCCGCGACCTGCAGGCACAGGCACTGATATGCAGCTACCGCGACTTTGACCATTTCGTCGCCCACTGGCTGTGCTCGGAAAACCTGCGCCGCCAGCTGCACTTTGCTCCCCAGACCGACTTCCTGGTCGATCACATGGGGCAAATGGCCATGGATTTTCTGGGTCGCCAAGAGTCCCTGGAGCAAGACTTCCAGCAGTTGTGCGACCGCCTCGGCGTAACGTCTTCGCTGCCCCATCTCAATGTTTCACTCGGGCGGCGCAGCGAGCCGGTCAGGGACTTCTGCACCCTGCGTACGCGCCGCTTGGTCCGGCGTGCTTATCAACGTGACTACGAGGTCCTGGGTTATGAATAGTCCGTCGCTCTCCCGTGGTTCTGCCTCCATTCGCCCCTTTGCCTTGTCGTTGTCGGTCGCCGCGCGCGCCGCGCTCAAGCACCAGCAGCCTTGCTGCCTGTGGCTGACGGGGTTGTCCGGGTCCGGCAAGTCGACCCTGGCCAACGCCCTGGAAGTGCAGCTCAATGAGCAAGGGCGGCATACCTTTGTGCTCGATGGCGACAACTTGCGCACGGGGTTGTGCAATGACTTGGGCATGAGTGATGCGGCGCGTAAGGAAAACATCCGGCGCATTGGCGAGGTGGCGCGACTGATGGTTGACGCGGGATTGATCGTGATCGTCTCGGCGATTTCTCCGTTCAGCGCCGATCGCGCGACTGCCAAGGCACTGTTCGGCCCGGGGCAGTTTTTCGAGGTCTACATCAGCACGCCGTTTGACGTGTGCGCGCGGCGCGATCCCAAGGGGTTGTACCGTGCGGCGCTGGACGGGCGCATCAAGGCCTTCACTGGGCTGGACAGCCCTTACGAAGCGCCGCTTGCAGCCGACTGCGAAGTCAACACCGATGAGGTCGAACTGGCCGATGCGGTGGACCACATCTTGGCTGCTTTGTTTAAAAAATGAGCAGATGTAGCCTGTGATGCCTCCCGGATAAAGCTCTCGAACTAGGCGGCGCTCACCCTGTGCTAATATCGCGCCCCTGTTCATTTTGTATGTGGGTTGCTCCATGAAGTTGTCCATGCCGCGATTCGATCAAGCCCCTGTCTTGGTGGTCGGCGATGTCATGCTCGACCGTTACTGGCATGGCGGTACCTCACGGATTTCCCCTGAGGCGCCGGTACCGGTAGTCAAGGTCGAGCAAATCGAAGACCGCCCAGGCGGCGCTGCCAACGTTGCCCTCAATATTGCCGCCCTCGGCGCCCCGGCCTCCCTGGTGGGTGTGACCGGTGACGATGAAGCCGCCGACAGCCTGGCCAACAGCCTGCGCGGTGCTGGCGTGCGCGCGCTGTTCCAGCGCATTGCCCATCAGCCGACCATCGTCAAGCTGCGGGTCATGAGCCGTCACCAGCAATTGCTGCGTATTGATTTCGAAGAACCCTTCACCACCGACGCCCTGGCCCTCAGTGGCCAGGTTGACGAGCTGCTCGAAGGCATCAAGGTGCTGGTGTTGTCGGACTACGGCAAAGGCGCCTTGAAGAATCACCAGGTATTGATCCAGGCCGCCAAGGCCAAAGGCATCCCGGTGCTGGCCGATCCCAAGGGCAAGGACTTTTCGATTTATCGTGGAGCCAGCCTGATCACGCCGAATCTCAGCGAGTTCGAAGCCATCGTCGGTGGTTGCGCCGACGAGCACGACCTAGTGACCAAGGGCGCAGCGCTGATGGCCGATCTCGACCTGGGCGCCTTGCTGGTGACCCGTGGCGAGCACGGCATGACCTTGCTGCGTCCGGGCCACCCGGCGATGCACCTGCCGGCGCGAGCGCGTGAAGTGTTCGACGTCACCGGCGCCGGCGATACAGTGATTTCCACCCTGGCCGCCTCGATTGCGGCCGGTGAAGAACTGCCCCATGCGGTGGCCCTGGCCAACCTGGCAGCGGGCATCGTGGTCGGCAAGTTGGGTACGGCAGCTATCAGTGCACCGGAATTGCGTCGCGCGATCCAGCGCTCCGAAGGCTCGGAACGCGGTGTGCTGACGATTGAGCAATTGCTGCTGGCGATCGACGATGCCCGTGCCCACGGCGAAAGCATTGTGTTCACCAACGGCTGCTTCGACATCCTCCACGCTGGTCATGTGACGTACCTTGAGCAGGCGAGCGCCCAAGGCGATCGCCTGATCGTCGCGGTCAACGACGACGCGTCGGTCAGCCGCCTCAAAGGCCCTGGCCGCCCGATCAACAGTGTCGACCGTCGCATGGCGGTGCTGGCAGGCTTGGGCGCGGTGGACTGGGTGATCAGCTTCCCTGAAGCGACCCCTGAAAACCTGCTGGCCCAGGTCAAGCCGGACGTGCTGGTCAAGGGGGGCGACTACTCCGTCGACCAGGTCGTGGGGGCGGATATCGTCAGCGCCTACGGCGGCACGGTCAAAGTGCTGGGCCTGGTTGAGAACAGCTCGACTACGGCTATCGTCGAGAAGATACGCAACAATGAGTAAACGGGTACTGATCACCGGTGGTGCAGGCTTTATCGGCTCGCACCTGGTCGATGGGCTGCTCGCTAAAGGCTACAGCGTGCGGGTGCTGGATAACCTCTCCACCGGCAAGCGCAGCAACCTGCCGTTGGACGATCCGCGCGTCGAACTGCTGGAAGGTAATGTGGCCGATGCCGAGCTGGTGGCGCGTGCCGCTGTCGGCGCGGCAGCGGTGGTGCACCTGGCGGCGGTGGCCTCGGTGCAGGCATCGGTGGATGATCCGGTCAGCACGCACCAGAGCAACTTCGTCGGCACCTTGAATGTCTGCGAAGCCATGCGCAAGGCTGGCGTCAAGCGTGTGGTGTATGCCTCCAGCGCTGCCGTCTACGGCAACAATGGCGAGGGCGCTTCGGTTGACGAAGAAACCACCAAGGCGCCGTTGACGCCTTATGCGTCCGACAAATTGGCCGGTGAGTATTACCTCGACTTCTACCGCCGCCAGCATGGCCTGGAGCCGGTGGTCTTGCGCTTCTTCAATATCTTCGGGCCGCGCCAGGATCCGTCATCGCCGTATTCGGGCGTGATCAGTATCTTCAGCGAGCGCGTGCAGCAAGGCGTGCCGATTGCCGTGTTTGGCGATGGCGAGCAAACCCGTGACTTCCTGTACGTGGAAGACCTGGTGGACGTATTGGTCCAGGCCGTAGAAGCGCCCGCCGCACCTTTGGGCGCAATCAACGTGGGCTGGAACCGCACCACCACCCTCAGCCAAGTGCTGCACGCCCTGGAAGAAATAGTCGGCAACTTGCCGGCGGTGACTTACGGGCCGGCGCGGTCCGGGGATATCCGGCATTCGCGGGCGAACAACCAGCGGTTGTTGGCGAGCTTCACACTGCCGGAGCCTACCCCGTTGAAGGTCGGTCTGGAGCGCTTGCTCAAAGGCTGAAGGCAACCAATTGTGGGAGCTGGCTTGCCTGCGATGGCATCAGCTCGGTCTACCTGATGCACCGAGGTGTGTATCGCAGGCGAGCCCGCTTTCACATTTGGTTCGTGTTAAGCCTTGGCTTTTTTCTTCGGCACGATTTTGCGCAGCACCCGCTTTGCCAAGCGCTTCAATTTCGATTCTTTCTCCGGCACCGCGAGCCCTTGCTGGCGCAGCCAATCCTTCCAGCGAATCCGCTCCTCACGCACCACCCAGCCTTCCTGCTGGGCGAAGCTTTCTGCGAGGTACAACCCCCGGGTGCTCGCTGGATACAGCTGGTCCTTCTTGACGGTGTACAGCTCGGCCAAGGGTTGGCCGTCTTTGAGTGGCATCAGGTACAGGTCCGGCCGCTTGCGGTCCAGGCGCGCGACCAGTTGATCACCTTCCAGGCGCTCGTCCACATGGAACAGGCTCAGGGATTTGGCTTCCTTGGGCACTTCCAGGCGCAGGTCGTAAATCAATTGCAGCGATGCGGTGGGCAAGTGCACGTAGGCACGCGGGCGTTCGATCAACTGGGTTGTGGCACAACGCACCGGGCGGGCAGCGCCGGACAAGGGGCTCAGGCGAAACGGCAGCGCTTCGCGGTAACGCAGCGCGGCCGAGTAGGGCGCCGGCAGCCAGGTGTCATTGAAGCGCCCGCTGAGCCAGCCTTCCGGCGTCTCCAGCAGGCACTCTTCGGCAATTTCCTGGATGGCAGTGTGCAGCGGCAGGTTCAGTTCATGGGCGGGCACGTAGCCGGAAATCAGCTTGAGCACCACATCGCCACGGTCCTGCCGGCGTTGGCGTACCAGCACCCAGTAATCGCGGTTCTGCCAATGCAGGGTCAGGCGTACCGAAACCCCCAGGTTGGCCAGTTCGAGCGCGAAGCGCTCGGGGTCTGCCACCTCCACCGGCTTGCGCCGCTGCAGGGTCTGGGCAAAGTTGAGCGGCATGCCGACGCTCTGGTAGCTCAGGCCTTCGGGGGTAGCTTCGACGTGCAGCGGCAGTGTTTTGAAGTTGCTGGGGTTTTTTCTTATGAGCGTACGCGCCATGTCGGCTCCTTCTTGCGACGGGGTCGGCCGCGTCGGCGGCATCAGAGTTGACGAATGACTTGGGCAGCGGTCGCCACGTTATGGGCCAGGTGCAGCGGATTAATGGTCCCGACAATAGCACTGGCGACGCCGGTTTGCGCAAACAACAACGTGAAACTGGCGCGAATTGGATCCACTCCAGGCGCAAGGCATACGTGACCACTGGCCAGGGCCTTTTTCACCAGGATGCCCTTGCCGTGTGCCGCCGCATACTCAATGACGGCTTTCTCGGCCTGTTCGTTCAAATTGTAGGTGACCATCGCGCAATCGCCCTGTTCCAGAGCCTTCACACCGCCTTCGGCGGTTTTGCCGGAAAACCCGAAACCGCGAATCTTGCCTTCCTTTTTCAGATCGGCCAGGGTCTGGTAGACCTCACAGTCGTTGAGGATATGCAGGTCATTACCGTCAGAATGCACCAGCACAAGGTCGATAAAATCAGTTTCAAGGCGTTTCAGGCTGCGTTCAATCGACATCCGCGTATGAACCGCGCTGAAGTCGTGGCTGGACGCGCCATTCTCGAACTCTTCACCGACCTTGCTGACAATCACCCAGTCCTTGCGCTGATCCCGCAGCAGCGGCCCCAGGCGTTCTTCACTCATGCCATAAGCCGGTGCGGTATCGATCAGGTTGATGCCCAGTTCACGGGCCTGACGCAACAGCATACGGGCCTCGTCGTCACCGGGAATCTGGAAACCGCTGGGGTATTTCACCCCTTGATCGCGACCCAGCTTGACGGTGCCCAGGCCCAGCGGCGAGACCAGCAGGCCGGTGCTGCCCAAGGGGCGATGCAGGTCGTGCAGGGTTGGCAGGCTCATGGCAACAGTTGCTCCCAGGCAGGTACGCCGATGGCGGGTTTTGGCAGCGCGGGCAGTGGCTCGCTGGCGCTTGGGCGGATGCCATCACGCGCCAGGCTGTCGATCACCCGATCAGCGAAGTCAGGCGCCAACGCCAGCTTGGTCGGCCAGCCCACTAGCAGCCGGCCTTGCTCGGCGATGAAGGCGTTGTCGGGGCGGGATAAGCCTGATTGCAATGGTTCGGCACGGTCGACGCGCAGGGTGGTCCACTGGGTCTGGCTCATGTCGATCCATGGCAACAGCTGAGCAAGCTCTTTCTGCGCGGTGGCGATCTGTTCTTGTGGGGTGCGCGCCACGCCATCGGCTTCGGCAATGTCGCCGCCCATGTACCACACCCAATTGCCATCAGCCGCCGGGTGAGTGGTGACGGTGATGCGTGGCTTGGTGCCGCCGCCGAGGCAGTGGGCGTACAACGGCTTCAGGCCGGGCCCTTTGGCGATGATCATGTGCAATGGACGTTTTTGCATGGCTGGCTGGCTGATGCCCAGCGCGGTCAGCAAATCTGCCGTGCCGGCGCCGGCGCTCAACACGATGCGTTGGGCGCGAATGTCGCGACCGTCGACCTTCAAACCCACCAGCGCGTCGCCTTCCAGCAACGGTTCAATCTGTTGCCCGGCGAGCAACCCGTCGCCGGCCAGTTGTGCCAGGCGTTCGATCAGGCTCGGTACATCCACCACCAGTTCGGCCAAGCGATAGACCTTGCCTTTGAAGCGGCGGTCTTGCAGGGCGGGTGGCAGGTCATCGCCCTTGACCTGGTCGACACGGCCGCGCACTGCTTTGCTGGCGAAGAAACTGGTGAGGTTGCCAGCGAGCGTGCCGGGGGACCACAGGTAATGGGCCTCGGACAGCAAGCGTACGCCGGACAAATCCAGCTCACCGTTACCTGCCAGCGCTTCACGCCAGCGGCGCGGCATATCGGCAATCGCTTCAGAAGCGCCGGTAAGGGCACCGTGCAGGGCGTATTTCGCACCCCCGTGAATGATCCCCTGGGACTTCACGCTTTGCCCGCCACCCAGGGTGGCGCTTTCCACGACCACCGTGGAAAAGCCCTGGCGGCGCAGGCGCGCATTCAGCCAGAGGCCGGCAACCCCGGCGCCGACAATCAGAACGTCGGTGGAAATAGGCATGCGCGCGGGACCTCTGGCGTAGAAAAAGGAGCGCTAGTATAGCGCGCAGCTGGTAGTTATCAGCTGCAAGCGGCAAGTTAGAAGCGAACCGCGTTGCTTTTTCTTGCCGCTTGTAGCTTGAAACTTGCCGCTGGCTATCGCCTCAATGCCCTGCTGTTTTCGAAAAGAGTTGTATCACCACAACCCCAAGCACAATCAGGCCCATTCCCAGCACCGACGGGATATCCAGCTTCTGCCCATAAATAAACAGCGCCGCGATGCTCACCATCACAATGCCCATCCCGGCCCACACCGCGTAGGCCACGCCGACCGGTACCGTGCGCACCACCAACGTCAGCATCCAGAATGCCACGCCGTAACCGACGATCACCAGCAGCAGGGGAATTGGCGTGCTCCAGCCCTTGATGGCCTTCATCGAAACGGTGGCGATCACTTCCGAGCAAATGGCGATTGCCAAGTAATAGTAGGCGGCGTTCATGGGTCAATCCTCGGGGTAAAGCAATCAGATAAGGCTGGCATTTTAGAGTTTTATCAGATGGGGTAAAGTCATTACCTATCCGAATTAGAGATGGGTTGAGCCATGAGCGTGCAGTGGGATCTGGAGCAGATGCGCCTATTTGTCAGCGTCGCCGAGCAGCGTTCGTTTTCGGCGGTGGCGCGTGAGCAGCGCAAGGCCCAATCGGCAGTCAGCAACGCGATTGCCATGCTGGAGGCGGACCTGGGCGTCAGCCTGTTCGAGCGCAGCAGTGGCCGCCAACCGCGGCTGACTGAAGCCGGCAGCGTGTTGCTGGAAGAAGCACGCGAAGTGCTGCGCCAATGCGAGCGGCTCAATGGCCGGGCGCTGTCATTGACGCGCGGCGAGGAGGCTTGCTTGCGCCTGGCTCAGGATGAAGCCATGTTGTTCCAGCCGGTCCTCGATAGCCTTGAGGCGCTGGCGGGGCAGTACCCGCTCCTGGAAGTGCAACTGTCCAGCGCCGCCCAGGGTGATGTCGCGCGCAAGTTGGTGGAGCGCAAGGCGGACCTGGGCCTGTTGTTCTATCACGACCAGATCCCCGAAGCACTCGAGCGGCGAGTAGTCGGCAGTGTGGAGATGGTCACGGTATGCGGTGTCAATCACCCGCTGGCCAAGGAAAAGTACGTGGATTGCCAGCGCCTTGCGCAATTTCGCCAACTGCTGATGTCGACCCAGACCAGCGTTTACCCCGGCAGTGAAGCCGCCAGCCCGCTGGTGTGGCGCGCCGACAGCTTCTACGTGCTGGCCGAATGGCTGATGAGTGGCCTTGGCTGGGCCTGGCTGCCCCGGCATATCGTGCAGTACCCGACTTATCAGCAACAAATGGTCGAATTGGACAGCGAATGGACGCCGCCGGCCCTGGTGGTGGAATTGGTGTGGCGCCGCGACGAGCACTTGGGGCCCGCCGCGCGCTTCCTGGCCAAACGTTTTGCTGAGTGCTTGCAGGCGATCGACTGAAAAAGCCGATAAACTCCGGCGCCATGAATAGAACTCTCTACAGCTGTCTGTTTTACCTGGCGCTGCCGTTGGTGGCTTTACGTCTGTGGTTGCGTGCGCGCAAGGCGCCGGCCTATGCCAAACGCGTCGGCGAGCGCTTTTCCTATGGCTTGCCGGTGATGCAACCGGGCGGGATCTGGGTGCATGCGGTGTCGGTGGGCGAAAGCATCGCTGCTGCGCCGATGGTTCGGGGGTTGCTTGCGCGTTATCCAGAGCTGCCAATCACCGTCACCTGCATGACGCCCACCGGTTCCGAGCGCCTCCAGGCGCTGTTCGCCAACGAGCCGCGCATTCAGCACTGCTACTTGCCGTATGACTTGCCGTATGCGGCCAAGCGTTTTCTTGATCGTGTGCAGCCGAAACTCGCGGTGATCATGGAAACCGAGTTGTGGCCCAACCATATCCACGCTTGCGCCCAGCGCGGGATCCCGGTGGCGTTGGCGAACGCGCGATTGTCGGCGCGTTCGGCCAAGGGTTACGGGCGCTTCGCCAAGCTGACGGCGCCGATGCTGTCTGAGCTGAGCCTGTTCGCCGTGCAGACGCAAACCGAAGCCCAGCGTTTCCTTAGCCTGGGGGCTCGTCCGGAAACCGTCGACGTCACCGGCTCGATCAAATTCGACCTGACCATCGACCCCCAGTTGCCGGTGCGAGCTGCTGCGTTGCGCGAACAATGGGGCGCCAGCGAGCGTCCGGTGTGGATCGCCGCCAGCACCCACGAAGGTGAAGATGAGGTGGTGCTGGCTGCCCATCGCCAGCTGCTCGACAGCTATCCCAACGCGTTGCTGATTCTGGTGCCGCGCCATCAGGAACGCTTCGGTCCGATGTTTGAACTGTGCGAGCAGCAAGGCTTTGCTACCGTGCGCCGTTCCAGCGGCGAACCGGTTACCGCGCAAACGTCAGTGTTGCTCGGCGATACCATGGGTGAGCTGCTGTTTCTCTATGCGTTGGCCGACAGCGCGTTTGTTGGCGGCAGCCTGGTGGCGACCGGTGGGCACAACCCTTTGGAGCCGGCAGCGTTGGCCAAACCCGTGATCATGGGGCCGCACGTGTTCAACTTCCTCGAAATCACCGCGATGATGCGGGAAGCCGGGGCGTTGCTAGAGGTGGATGATGCCCAAGGACTGGCCGAAGCCGTGCGCCAGCTGTTCGAGCTACCGCAGGATGCACGCAAGATGGCCCAGGCTGGCCTTAAGGTGATGCAGGCCAATCAGGGCGCGCTCAAGCGTTTGCTGGATGGTTTGGACAAACTGCTTGCCCGCTGACAACACCAATCAAATGTGGGCGCTGGCTTGGCTGCGATAGCATCGCCTCGGTGTACCAGAAGTACCGAGGCGTCTGCATCGCAGGCAAGCCAGCTCGCAAATGGGTCATGCGGTGTGCTTAATTATTCGGGCGGGCCTTGAGCTGTTCGGCTGCGGCCTTGGCCAGGTCTGGTGGCAGGAAGTCTTTATCCGGGTTGTAGTCAACCTTGAGGTAGCGCGCCAGGTCCTGCAGATCCCCTGGGTTCAAGGTGCCCGCTGCCTGCTTCAAACGCAGGTTGTCGAGAATGTAGTCGTAGCGGCTGTTGTTGTAGTTGCGCACCGAGGCGTAGAGCTGGCGCTGTGATTCCAGCACGTCGACGATGTTGCGCGTACCCACCTGATAGCCGATTTCCGTGGCTTCCACCGCGCTCTGGTTGGAGATGATCGACTGGCGGCGCGCCTGTACTTGTTCCACATCGGTGTTTACCGCACGGTGCAGATTGCGGGTGTTTTCCACCACCTGGCGGCGCAGGCCTTCGCGTTGCTGCTCGGTCTGGCCCAGGCGCGAGTAGGATTCACGCACCTGCGAGCTGGTCAGGCCGCCGCTGTAGATCGGGATAGTCAACTGCAAGCCGATGGTCCGGCGCGAGGCGTCGCCATGATAGTCCGGGCCGAAAGCGTTGGGGTTGCTGGCGCCGAGGGCATCGTTGTCACCCTTTTGGTATTGCGCCACCGCATCAAGGGTTGGAGCATGCCCGGCCTTGCGTTGCTTGAGGGTTTCTTCGGCGGCGGTGACGGCGTAGTTGCTGGCGAGGAGGTTGAGGTTCTGGCGACCTGCCGTTTCGACCCAGCTTTTGGCGTCGTTCGGTGCCGGCGGCAGCACCGGCAACGTGTGGACAATGCCCTGGATCGAGTTGTACTGACGGTTTGTCAGGGTAATCAACGCTTCGAAAGCATCATCCACCTGGCGCTGGGCGACAATGCGATTGGCGCGCGCCGTGTCATAGCTGGCCTGGGATTGCAGTACGTCAGTCTTATCCGACAGACCCACGTCGAAACGTTCGTTGGATTGGTCCAATTGGCGCTTGAACGCTGCTTCTTCTGCTTTGGTCGTCGCCAGATTGTCCTGGGCTCGCAGCACACTGAAGTAGCTTTCGGCGCTTTGCAGGATCAAGTTCTGTTCGGTGGCTGAGAGTTGCAGCGCGGCCTGTTCGTTGACGGCTTCAGCGGCTTGCAATTGAAACCAGCGGTCGGCACGGAATATCGGTTGGCTCAAGGTCGCGCGCCAGGAATGAGCGTCACGGTCGATCTTGGCGGCGGGTTGATCAAATTCATTGCGCACATTATTGGAATCGGCGCCAGCCGACAGGTTAGGCAGCAGCCCGGCGCGGGCCTGGGGCACCACTTCCTTTTGTGCGCCATATTGAGCACGGGCGGCGGCCAAGTCGGCGTTGTTGTCTACAGCTTCCTGGTAGACGCTGACCAAGTCGGTTTTGGTCGACAGGGGCGCTTCAGCTGCCCAGACCATTCCGTTGGTTGCACAAGACACGGCGAGCGCCAGTGAAAGTTTGCGCAGCATGGGCAATCCCTAGATTGAATATTACGATTATAATTTGGTGCTCAAAGCTAAGACGAGTAATCCCTAGCGTCAAGCCTTGAGGCAGTTGCCGAGTGTAGTAGCGCTGTCACTGCACAACAATCCTGTAATTGCGCCATTCATCACGCTGAATGCTCGGGTGTTGGCAATTTGCCCACGGCATGGTCTAGACTGGCTGCGTTCTTGTCGGGGTGCCTTGTTGGAAGGCTGAGATCGGTAAATACCGGATCCCGTTGAACCTGATCAGGTTAGCGCCTGCGTAGGGAACAAGATTTCTCGTCACCCGGCGAGTCCTCTTGTGCTTCGTCCGGGATGTTGTTCGACAATCGAACAGCCCTCGTGCGCCAAGCACAGCACTGGTTTCAGTGCGTCCATCCGTCACAGGTTCGCTCCGACAAAAATCCACCGCCTGGATAAGTTGGAGAGCCCGTGATGAGCACAGAACAAAAAAGTACAAAACTGAAAAACACCGTGCACCTGAGTGAATCGGCCAAGGTCGACTCCGGCTCCGTGCAACCTTTTACCCGCTCGCAAAAAATTTACGTGCAGGGCACTCGCCCGGACATCCGCGTGCCGATGCGCGAAGTCAGCCTGGACGTGACCCCCACCGATTTCGGCGGTGAAATCAACGCGCCCGTCGTCGTCTACGACACCTCCGGCCCCTACACCGACCCTAACGTGATCATTGATGTGCGCAAAGGCCTGGGCGATGTACGTTCGCCGTGGATCGAAGTGCGTGGCGACACCGAGCGCCTGCCCGGCCTGAGCTCGCACTTCGGCCAACAGCGCCTCAGCGATGCCGAGTTGACCGCGCTGCGCTTCGCCCACGTGAAGAACCCGCGCCGCGCCAAGGCCGGCGCCAACGTCACGCAGATGCACTACGCGCGCAAAGGCATCATCACCGCTGAGATGGAATACGTCGCCATCCGCGAAAACATGAAGCTTGAAGAAGCCCGCGCCAGTGGCCTGCTCGACCAGCAACACGCCGGCTACAGCTTTGGCGCTAGCGTGCCGAAGATCATCACCCCCGAATTCGTGCGTGAAGAGATCGCCCGTGGCCGTGCAATTATCCCGGCCAACATCAACCACACCGAGCTGGAACCGATGATTATCGGCCGTAACTTCCTGGTGAAGATCAACGGCAACATCGGCAACAGCGCCCTGGGTTCGTCCATCGAAGAAGAAGTGGCGAAACTGACCTGGGGCATTCGCTGGGGCTCGGACACCGTGATGGACCTGTCCACCGGCAAGCACATCCACGAAACCCGCGAGTGGATCATCCGCAACTCGCCGGTGCCGATCGGTACAGTGCCGATTTACCAGGCCCTGGAAAAAGTCGGCGGCGCCGCCGAAGACCTGACCTGGGAGCTGTTCCGCGACACCCTGATCGAGCAGGCCGAGCAGGGCGTCGATTACTTCACCATTCACGCCGGCGTGTTGCTGCGCTACGTGCCGCTGACCGCCAAGCGCGTCACCGGCATTGTGTCCCGTGGCGGCTCGATCATGGCCAAGTGGTGCCTGGCCCACCACAAAGAGAACTTCACCTACACGCATTTCGACGAAATCTGCGAAATCATGAAGGCCTATGACGTCAGCTTCTCCCTTGGCGATGGCCTGCGTCCCGGTTCGATTGCCGACGCCAACGACGCCGCGCAATTCGGCGAGCTGGAAACCCTTGGCGAACTGACCAAGACCGCCTGGAAGCACGACGTGCAGACCATGATCGAAGGCCCTGGCCATGTGCCGATGCAGTTGATCAAGGAAAACATGGACAAGCAACTCGAGTGCTGCGACGAGGCGCCGTTCTACACCCTTGGCCCGCTGACCACTGACATCGCGCCGGGTTACGACCACATCACCTCCGGCATCGGTGCGGCGATGATCGGTTGGTTCGGTTGCGCGATGCTCTGCTATGTCACGCCCAAGGAGCACCTGGGGTTGCCAAACAAGGATGACGTGAAGACCGGGATCATCACCTACAAGATCGCTGCGCACGCGGCTGACCTCGCCAAAGGCCATCCAGGTGCGCAGATCCGCGATAACGCCTTGAGCAAGGCGCGCTTCGAGTTCCGCTGGGAAGACCAGTTCAACCTCGGCCTGGACCCGGACACCGCGCGTTCGTATCACGATGAAACGCTGCCGAAGGACTCGGCCAAGGTCGCGCATTTCTGCTCGATGTGCGGGCCGAAGTTCTGCTCGATGAAAATCACTCAGGAAGTGCGTGAGTACGCGGCCAACCAGCGCATTGAAGCGGTGGATGTCGATGTAGCCAAGGGGTTGGCGGAGCAGGCGGAGCGGTTCAAGCAGGAAGGCAGTCAGTTGTACAAGAAGGTCTGATCCAGAGGCGGCGGTGACTGTGCCGCCGCCATCGCGGGCAAGACCGGCTCCCACATTTGGAATGCATTCCAGTGTGGGTGCGATGATTCGACTTGCCCGCGATAGCGATCTCCCAAACAACAAAGTGTCCCTCAGAGATAACCCCCTTGAGCATTCAACCCAGCACCTACTCCCCGGACATCGCAGTCCCCGCTGACAAGCGCGTCTTCGGCGCCCGCGACCTGTTCTCCCTCTGGTTCTCCCTTGGCATCGGCCTGATGGTCCTGCAAACCGGCGCATTGCTTGCGCCTGGCCTGGGCTTGTCGGGCTCTTTGGTGGCGATCTTCCTCGGCACTTTGGTCGGTGTGCTGTTGCTGGCCGCCGTCGGCGTGATCGGCAGTGACACCGGCCTGTCCGCCATGGCCGCCCTCAAGCTCAGCCTCGGCACCAAAGGCGCCAGCCTACCGGCGCTGCTCAACCTGCTGCAACTGATCGGCTGGGGCTCGTTTGAAATCATTGTGATGCGCGACGCTGCCAGCCTGTTGGGCGCGCGGGCGTTCAGCGACGGCAACCTGCTAGCCAGTCCTTTGTTATGGACCCTGTTTTTCGGCGGCTTGGCGACCCTGCTGGCCGTCAGCGGCCCACTGACTTTTGTGCGGCAAATCCTGCGCAAATGGGGCATTTGGCTGTTGCTTGCCGCCTGCGTGTGGCTCACCTGGAACCTGTTCGCCAAAGCCGACCTCGCTGCACTCTGGGCCCAGGCTGGAGACGGCTCGATGCCGTTTGCCGTGGGCTTCGATATCGCCATCGCCATGCCACTCTCATGGCTGGCGCTGATCGCCGATTACTCACGCTTCGGCAAACGCGCAAAAAGCGTGTTCGGCGGCACTGCGCTTGGATTCTTTATCGGTAATTTATGGCTGATGAGCCTGGGCGTGGCGTACACCCTGGCATTTGCGCCGAGCGGTGAAGTGAATGCGCTATTGCTGGCCTTGGCCGGGGCGGGCCTGGGCATTCCGCTTTTATTGATTCTGTTGGATGAGTCGGAAAACGCCTTTGCCGATATTCACTCGGCGGCAGTCTCCAGCGGGATATTGTTGCGCTTGAAGGTCGAGCACCTGGCATTGGCCATTGGCGTCATCTGCACCCTGATCGCCTGCTTTGCACCGTTGGCTCAGTACCAGAATTTCCTGCTATTGATCGGCTCGGTGTTTGCGCCGCTGTTTGGCGTGGTGCTGGTGGATCACTTTATCCTGCGCCGCCGTGGCCAGGGCGCAATCGCCAACCTGCGCTGGTCGGCGTTATTGGCTTGGCTGGGTGGCATCGCGACTTACCACCTGCTGGCCAATCTGTATCCGGACATCGGCGCGACCCTGCCGGCACTGGTGCTGGCAGGGCTGTTGCAGTTGATCCTGAGTCGGATCTTCAGCGGCGTGCGGGCACCAGCTCAGGCCTGAGGATGCCGTCCAGGCGCGAGTAGGGGATCTGCAGCTCGACATGGCCCAGGGCATAGGGGGCGATCGTGGTGGTCGGGTACTTGAGGATCACGCCACCATAGGTCAGCGCCACGTTCGGGGTCTTCTGGAAGGGGTAGGTTTTCACAAACTCCGGCTCCAGGCTCAGGCGGGTGCTGATCAGCCAGCTGTTGTGGGCCACCTGGGCCGCTTTCCAGAACGCGTCCTCCTTGCCCGGCAACAGCATGTCGGTCAGGGTCAGCACCTTTTGCTGCTGGCGCGAATAGTTGATGAACGCACGGCCTGGTTCGCCGTGGGTAGCACCCTGGTCCAGGTAGCTGGACAGCTCGATGATCACCAGACCGTCATGCTGCTCCCGTACCTTGGCCTGCAAATACATGCTATTGCGCGGTGCAGCGGTACGCAGGAACTGCTCGCTGTACGTCGCAAGGCTCGTCGGCAGCGGGTCGGTTTGGGTCATTTCCAGCAGGCGCTGTTCAATCAAAGCGTCCAGCTTGGGTTCCTTGGCAAAGTGCACGGTGTCGATATTCACCAGCGGGCAATCGGTGCTGGCGCAGCCCGGCTTGCTCTGCTCGGTAGCGTCGCGGGTGGCTTCCAGCGGTGTGCTAAAGCTCGGTTGGAACAGGCTTTGGCAGGCACCCAGGGTCAATGCTATGCAGGCCACGGAGGCGATTTTTAAAAGCGACATGGATGTCCTTCGTCTAACGATAAGAGCGAAATTTGTGGAGCTTCGACTACCGGCAAGGCAGTCAGTTCGCCACTAAGCTGATCAGGGGGGCGCTCTCAGTTAGTTTCCCCGGCGCGACGGGGAAACTAATTGAGAACGCCCCCCTGAGTTTGACGCTCGCCGTCTATCCCGGCAACTGGAAAGGGGCTGCACCAACCGGCGTGAGCGCGTTAGGATGGCGCGAATTGCACAGGCTAATGAGGAAGGATATGACGGACATTGCGAAATCGACGCCGAGCAAGATTGAAATTGTTCAGCGCGACAATGCTTTCAAGGGCTTCTACCAGCTCGACCGCCTGCAGCTGCGTCACGAGAAATTTGATGGTGGCATGAGCCGAGTGATCAATCGCGAGGTCTTTGTGCGCCATGATGCCGTGTGCGTATTGCCCTACGACCCGCAGCGCGACGAAGTGGTGTTGAACGAACAGTTTCGCGTCGGCGCCATGGGCCGTACCGGCAACCCCTGGCTGATCGAAATGGTCGCCGGCCTGATCGACAAGGACGAGCAACCGGAGGAGGTTGCACACCGCGAAGCCGAAGAGGAAGCTGGGCTGACGTTCTCTGCGTTGTGGCCGATCACCAAATATTTCCCTTCGCCCGGCGGCAGTACTGAATATGTGCACTTGTACCTGGGCCGTTGCGACAGCGCCGGTGTAGGCGGCGTCCATGGATTGGAAGAAGAAGCTGAAGATATCCGCGTCACCGTATGGGCTTTCGAAGATGCCCTGCAAGCGGTGCGTGACGGCAAAATTTCCAACGCAGCCAGCATCATCGCCCTGCAATGGCTTGCGCTTAATCGCGCGGAAGTGAGGGGGTTATGGCAGTAAAGGCACGGGAACGTTATCGAGTCGACCTGATCGGGCTGCAAGCCGCCTGCGAGGCCAACTATGCGCGGCTGATGCGCTTGCTCCCCGACATGCGCCACGCCCCTGCGGCTCGGCGCATCGGCGTGACCCATGGCGACCAGATGCTTGGCGTGCTGGCCCTGGACGTCATCGTCAACTGCCCGTACACCACCACCCTGCGCGTGCGCCAGGAACACAGCCTGCCATGGCTGCCGGTGCCGCAGCTGGAAGTGCAGGTCTACCATGATGCGCGCATGGCCGAAGTGATCAGCGCCGAACATGCGCGACGCTTTCGCAGCATCTATCCTTACCCCAACGTGTTCATGCACCAGCCCGATGAGAAAGCACAGCTCAATGTGTTCCTCGGTGAATGGTTGAGCCACTGCCTGGCCCTGGGCCATGAGTTCGAAGCTGTGCGGTAGATGTGAACTGCGTCCGCTTCATGGGTTTCCTCTTTGTGTCCTGCCCCAGCATAATCACGCCAAACGTCCATTCCTGTGATTGCCTTGGGAGAGCGCCTTGCCGAGCGTATCCACTGTGAGTCCTGATGCGCCAGCCTTGCTGGTGCAACTGTCCGACAGCCATTTGTTTGCCGAGGCCGATGGCACGCTGCTGGGCATGAATACCCGTGAAAGCCTGCAACGGGTGATCGAGCTGGTGCAAACGCAGCAGCCCCGGATTGATTTGGTGTTGGCCACGGGGGATTTGTCCCAGGACGGCACATTGCAGTCGTACCAGCAATTTCGCGACATGACCGCGCCCATCGGTGCCCCGGCCCGCTGGATTCCCGGTAATCACGACGAGCCGCAGATCATGGCCGACGCCGCCATGCACAGCGACTTGCTGGAGCCGGTGGTGGATATCGGTAACTGGCGCGTTACCTTGCTGGACTCGGCGGTACCCGGTTCGGTACCGGGCTATCTGCAAGACCAGCAACTGCAATTGCTCGCCCAGGCCCTGAGCGAAGCGCCGAATCGGCATCATCTGGTGTGCTTTCACCATCATCCGGTGCCTATCGGTTGCGCCTGGATGGAGCCCATTGGCCTGCGCAATCCCGATGCTTTATTTGCCGTGCTCGACCGTTTTCCACAGGTACGGGCGGTGCTCTGGGGCCATGTGCACCAGGAGATCGACCGCGATCGCAACGGCGTGCGGCTGTTGGCGTCGCCGTCCACTTGCATCCAGTTCGCGCCGGGCAGCGAGGATTTCAAGGTCAGCGAGCAGGCGCCGGGGTATCGCTGGTTGCGCTTGCATGCCGACGGACGGTTGGAAACGGGGGTGGAGCGGGTCCAGGATTTTGCATTTACCGTGGACTACGGCAGCAACGGCTATTAAAAGCGGTAAACGCTGATCAAAAATGTGTGCGGGCTTGCTCGCGAATGCGGTGTAACAGTCGACATCTGTATTTGCTGACCCAGCGCCTTCGCGAGCAAGCCCGCTCTCACATTGGTTCTGCAGCGGCTGGACGATAGGGGACTCACACACCACCCCGATCCCTGTAAACTGCGCCTCTTTGGCCACGTCACGGAGAGCCCGGCATGTCCGCTTCGATCCTGTATATCCACGGCTTCAACAGCGCGCCGGCGTCCAACAAGGCCAGCCAGTTGATCACCGTGATGGAGGCCATCGGCCTTTCCGGCCAGTTGCGGGTTCCGGCGCTGCATCACCATCCCCGTCAGGCGATTCCCCAGTTGGAAACCGCTATCGCTGAGCTGGGGCGGCCACTGCTGGTCGGCAGCTCACTCGGCGGCTACTATGCAACCCATCTTGCCGAACGCCATGGCCTCAAGGCGCTGCTGGTGAACCCTGCGGTCAGCCCCCATCGGATGTTCGACGGTTATTTGGGCACCCAAAAGAACCTCTACACCGACGAAACCTGGGAACTGACCCACGACCACGTGACGGCGCTGGCGGAGCTGGAAGTCCCGGCGCCCCAGGACGCCGCGCGTTATCAGGTGTGGTTGCAGACCGGGGACGAAACCCTGGACTATCGCCTCGCCCAACAGTATTACCGGGCCTGTGCCTTGCGCATCCAGGCCGGTGGCGACCATGGTTACCAGGGGTTCGCCCAGCAATTACCGGCGCTGCTGAGCTTTGCCGGGATTGGCGCAGATCAGTATCAATCCTTCGACTTTGCAGCACTGTAAAGTCGCAGGTCATTTTTTAATCGAACGACTCACGACGAGACCCCATGGCCACTCCCAGCGCTAGCTCTTATAACGCCGACGCCATCGAAGTCCTCTCGGGCCTCGACCCGGTGCGCAAACGCCCCGGCATGTACACCGACACCAGTCGGCCGAACCACCTTGCCCAGGAAGTTATCGACAACAGCGTCGACGAAGCCTTGGCGGGGCACGCCAAGTCGGTGCACGTCATTCTCCACGCTGACCACTCCCTGGAAGTGTCCGACGATGGTCGCGGCATGCCGGTGGACATTCACCCTGAAGAAGGCGTGTCGGGCGTCGAGCTGATCCTCACCAAGCTGCATGCTGGCGGCAAGTTCTCCAACAAGAACTACCAATTCTCCGGTGGCCTGCACGGTGTGGGTATTTCGGTGGTCAACGCCCTGTCGAACCACGTCCGGGTCAAGGTCAAGCGCGACGGCAACGAGTACGAGATGACCTTCGCCGATGGCTACAAAGCCACCGACCTGCAGGTGATCGGCACCGTTGGCAAGCGCAACACCGGCACCAGCGTGTACTTCGCGCCGGACCCGAAATACTTTGATTCGCCGAAGTTCTCCATCAGCCGCCTCAAGCACGTACTTAAAGCCAAGGCTGTTCTGTGCCCAGGCCTGCTGGTGACCTTTGAAGACAAAGGCACCGGCGAGAAGGTCGAGTGGCACTACGAAGACGGCCTGCGCTCCTACTTGGAAGATTCCGTCAGCGATTTCGAGCGCCTGCCTAACGAGCCGTTCTGCGGCAGCCTGGCCGGTAATAAAGAAGCCGTCGACTGGGCGCTGCTGTGGCTGCCGGAAGGTGGCGACAGCGTGCAGGAAAGCTACGTCAACCTGATCCCGACGGCCCAGGGCGGTACCCACGTCAACGGTTTGCGCCAAGGCCTGCTGGATGCCATGCGCGAATTCTGCGAGTACCGCAGCCTGCTGCCACGCGGCGTGAAGCTGGCGCCGGAAGACGTGTGGGAGCGCATTGCGTTCGTACTGTCGATGAAGATGCAGGAGCCGCAATTCTCCGGCCAGACCAAAGAGCGTCTGTCATCCCGTGAGGCGGCAGCGTTTGTCTCCGGTGTGGTCAAGGATGCATTCAGCCTGTGGCTCAACGAGCACCCTGAGCTGGGCCTGGCCCTGGCGGA
Source organism: Pseudomonas sp. EL_65y_Pfl1_R83 (assembly GCF_963970695.1). Lineage (NCBI taxonomy): Bacteria > Pseudomonadati > Pseudomonadota > Gammaproteobacteria > Pseudomonadales > Pseudomonadaceae > Pseudomonas > Pseudomonas sp. EL_65y_Pfl1_R83. The sequence goes on from NZ_CAXAQI010000005.1 coordinate 389,078, forward strand.
ACTGGCGATCAACAACGCCGGCCGTCGTCTCAAGGCCAGTAAAAAGGTCGAGCGCAAGCGCGTCACGGCGGGCCCGGCACTGCCGGGCAAGCTGGCCGATTGCGCGGGGCAGGACCCGATGCGCTCCGAGCTGTTCCTGGTGGAAGGTGACTCCGCCGGTGGTTCCGCCAAGCAAGCGCGGGACAAGGAGTTCCAGGCGATCCTGCCGTTGCGCGGCAAGATCCTTAATACCTGGGAAGTCGATGGCAGCGAAGTCCTGGCCAGCCAGGAAGTGCATAACATCGCCGTGGCCATCGGTGTCGACCCGGGCGCGGCCGATATCAGCCAGCTGCGCTACGGCAAGATCTGCATCCTCGCCGACGCCGACTCCGACGGCTTGCACATCGCCACGTTGCTGTGCGCGCTGTTCGTCCAGCACTTCCGCCCGTTGGTGGATGCCGGCCACGTCTACGTCGCCATGCCGCCGCTGTACCGTATCGACTTGGGCAAGGAGATTTACTACGCCCTGGACGAAGCCGAGCGCGATGGCATCCTCGACCGCCTGGTGGCCGAGAAGAAGCGCGGCAAGCCGCAGGTCACGCGATTCAAAGGCCTGGGTGAAATGAACCCACCGCAACTGCGCGAAACCACCATGGACCCGAACACTCGGCGCCTGGTGCAGTTGACCCTGGAAGACTATGCCGCCACGTCCGAAATGATGGACATGCTGCTGGCGAAGAAGCGCGCGCCGGACCGCAAGTCCTGGCTGGAATCCAAAGGCAACCTGGCCGAGGTGCTGGGCTGATGCGCACAGGTTTCGCCCTGGCGATCCTGATGTTGAGCGGGCTGGCGGCCACCAAGGTGGTCGCCGCGCCCGTTGCAGAGCTCAAGCTTCTCTCCGAACACCCAGTGGACGGCATGCGCGGCGGTAACCTGTCGGGCCTGGCCATCTGCGGTCACGAGCTGTGGGCAGTTTCCGACCGCGATGACGACCAGATCTACCGCCTGGACATCAGCGCACCGACCTGGCAAGCCGAGGTTGTGAAGATCGACGTGCCACCGGTGCCGGAATCCGGGTTGCCGTGGGGGTTGCGTTCGCGCACCAAGGCCGCCTCGTTCATTCGTGGCGGCGACCTGGATTTTGAAGGCATTGCCTGCGATGCCGTGGGTAATCGTTACATTGTCAGTGAAGCCCATGCGGCGGTGCTGCAAGTGCCAGTGACGGGCGCGCCTGAGTGGTTGAAGATCGCGCCGGGCATGGTGCGTGAAGCGCGAGCCAGCGGCATGTTGTTGCACTTTAATGCGTTATTCGAGGGGTTGGCGATCAATCCCGAGGGCAATCAGGTTTGGCTGGCAGCCGAGCGTGAAAGACGCGGCCTGATTTCGATCAAGCGTCCGCAAAGCTTATGGGACTGTGACGGCCCCTGTGTATTGTTGAGCCAGGCCGGCCAGGAAGTACAACCGGCGCAGTTCCCTAACGCCAAGGCGGTGTCCAAGGATTTCGCCGACCTGGCGCTGTTCAACGGCAAGCTGTTCACGCTGGAGCGCAATGCGTTCCAGATTTGCCGGCGTGATGCGGTCACGGCCAAGGTCGAGCGGTGCTGGTCGTTTGCCGACGAAACCCTGACGCCCGAGCGGCGTTATCCCCAGCCTTACGGCCTGGCTGAAGCCCTGGTGGTGGACGCAGAAGGTGCCTGGCTGGGCATCGACAACAATTTCGGCCCGCGTGCCGATGGTGAAAAGCGCCCCGTGGTCTATCGTTTCGCCGCCCCTGCCGGTGGTTGGAGCGCCCAGCCATGAACCGCTGTTTTTTTGAATTGACCCGGCGCAGCGGCAGTTCCGCTGCGCCTTACCCGACAATGATGAGGCCCGCATGAGTGACATCCTCGCAGACAGCTTAGATGGCGTAGAACGCCGGTCGCTGGCTGACTTCACCGAAAATGCCTACCTCAACTACTCCATGTACGTGATCATGGACCGTGCCTTGCCGCATATCGGCGACGGCCTGAAGCCCGTCCAACGGCGCATCATCTACGCCATGAGTGAGTTGGGCCTGGATGCCGATTCCAAGCACAAGAAGTCGGCGCGTACCGTCGGTGACGTGCTCGGTAAGTTCCACCCCCACGGCGATTCGGCGTGCTACGAAGCCATGGTGCTGATGGCCCAGCCGTTCAGCTACCGCTACACCCTGGTGGACGGCCAGGGTAACTGGGGTGCGCCGGATGATCCCAAGTCCTTTGCCGCCATGCGTTACACCGAGGCGCGCCTGTCGCGTTATTCGCAAGTGTTGCTCAGCGAGCTGGGCCAGGGCACTGCAGACTGGGGTCCGAACTTTGACGGTACCCTCGACGAACCGCTGGTGTTGCCGGCACGTTTGCCGAATATCCTGCTCAACGGCACCACCGGTATTGCGGTCGGCATGGCGACCGATGTGCCGCCGCACAACCTGCGCGAAGTTGCCACGGCCTGCGTGCGTTTGCTCGATGAGCCGAAAGCCACGGTCGAACAGCTCTGCGAGCATATCCAGGGCCCGGACTACCCGACCGAAGCGGAAATCATCACGCCGCGTGCCGACCTGCTGAAGATGTACGAAACCGGCAAAGGCTCGGTGCGCATGCGCGCCGTGTACCACATTGAAGACGGCGACATTATTGTCACCGCGCTGCCGCACCAGGTGTCGGGCGCCAAGGTGCTGGAGCAGATCGCCGCGTTGATGCAGGCGAAACCGTCGAAACTGCCGCAGGTTGCCGACCTGCGTGACGAGTCTGACCACGAAAACCCATGCCGCATCGTGATCATCCCGACCAATAGCCGGGTCGACCACGAAGTGCTGATGCAGCACCTGTTCGCCAGCACGGACCTGGAGTCGAGCTATCGGGTCAACGTCAACATCATTGGCCTGGATGGCAAGCCGCAGCTGAAAAACCTGCGCAATCTGCTGGTGGAATGGCTGGAATTCCGCGTCAACACTGTGCGCCGCCGCCTGCAATTCCGCCTGGATAAGGTCGAGCGCCGCCTGCACTTGTTGGACGGCTTGCTGATCGCCTACCTCAACCTGGATGAAGTGATCCACATCATCCGCACCGCCGAGCACCCGAAAGCCGAGTTGATCGCGCGTTTCGAGCTGAGCGAGATCCAGGCTGACTACATCCTCGACACCCGCTTGCGCCAGTTGGCGCGACTGGAAGAAATGAAGCTGCGCGACGAACAAGACGCGCTGCTCAAGGAACAAGCCAAGCTGCAAGCGCTGCTTGGCAGTGAAGCCAAGCTGAAGAAACTGGTGCGCAGCGAGCTGATCAAAGACGCCGAAACCTATGGCGACGACCGCCGTTCGCCGATCGTGCAACGCGCCGAAGCGAAGGCTCTGACAGAGACCGAGCTGCTGCCGAACGAGAAAATCACCGTCGTTCTGTCGGAAAAGGGTTGGGTTCGCTCTGCCAAGGGGCATGATATCGACGCCACTGGTTTGTCGTACAAGGCTGGCGACGGGTTCAAGACCGCTGCGGCCGGGCGTTCCAACCAGTTTGCGGTGTTTATCGATTCCACCGGGCGCAGTTATTCGGTGCCGGCCCACACCTTGCCATCCGCACGGGGGCAGGGCGAGCCGTTGACTGGGCGCCTTACACCGCCGCCTGGGGCGAATTTCGAGTGCGTGCTGCTGCCGGACGACGATGCGCTATACGTGATTGCGTCTGACGCGGGTTACGGTTTTGTGGTCAAGGGTGAAGACCTGCAGGCCAAGAACAAGGCGGGCAAGGCCCTGCTGAACCTGCCGAACAACGCCAAGGTGATCCTCCCGCGGCCGGTGGACGACCGCGAGAGCAACTGGCTGGCGTCGGTCACTACCGAAGGGCGCTTGCTGGTGTTCAAGATCAGCGACCTGCCGCAACTGGGTAAAGGCAAGGGCAACAAGATTATTGGTATCCCCGGCGAGCGGGTTGCCAGCCGCGAAGAGTACGTGACCGACATTGCTGTCATACCAGAAGGCTCCACGCTGGTGCTGCAAGCCGGTAAACGCACCCTGTCGCTGCGCCCTGACGACCTTGAACATTACAAGGGCGAGCGCGGTCGTCGTGGTAACAAATTGCCACGTGGCTTCCAGCGAGTGGATGCTTTATTGGTGGAAACGCCTGTTTAAGGCGGTTTAGAGCCCTCGATCTACGATTTAAAGCGTAGATCGACGCTTTGGCGCTGGAGTCATGGCGCATATTCACGGATGATATGGCCTTTCCAGCGCCGGCGTGGCCGAGCGTGTTTAGGTTATTTTTAGTATTACATTGTGGTTCGCCTTGTGGCAGCCACCTGGATGGGATGATGACTGCTCCACGCCTTCCTTTTATTTTCGTGCTCGCTGGCCTTTTGGGGTTGGCGGGTTGCAGCACACATCAGCCTGTGTCGCTGTACCAACTGGACAGCGGAAGTCCGGCTCAGCCAGCACAGAGCGCTGGCCTGGCCGTTTTGTTGGGGCCGGTGGTCGTAGCCGACTACCTGCAACGCGAAACACTGCTGCAACGTCAAAACGACGGCAGCCTGCGAGGTTCCACCGATGGTCGCTGGGCGGGCAGTTTGTCCTCCGACATCAGCCAATTGATGCTGCGCCAGGTGGCGGGGCATTTGGATAGCCAGCGTGTTGTACTCGCGCCTGCGCCCACCGGTTTTAGCCCGGATGTGCAGGTGTTGCTGACGATTACCCGGCTTGACTCTGGTACATCGCAACCGGCGATCCTCGATGCGCAATGGCGCTTGATCGACCGTCGTGGCCAGGTGCGCGATAACCGCATCGTGCATCTGCAGGAAGAACACGCCGGCACCACTGCGTCCCAGGTCCAGGCCCAGGGTGTGCTGCTGCAGCATCTGGCGCAGCAATTGTCGGTGGCGCTCAAGCCGTTGGCCAACCAGCCGCCGATCGCCGAGGCACCCCGCAAGCAAAGTGCCCCTGCACAGGCCAAACCGGCAGAGCCGCAGAAGCCGAAGATGCCGATGGCGGTGCCGATTCGTACAGATATGGAAGTGTTCAGGTTCTGATCTGAATCGCGCACAAACAAAAGGCCCGCTGACTCAGCGGGCCTTTTGTTTGTACACGATTTGACTGAGCGCGTTAGTTCTTGGTGCGGGTCTCGTGCATCCGCGCCAACTGCCGCTCCAGCATCGACGGATACGGCTCCATCAACCGCTCCACGCAGCTGGCGCCCTCTGGGCTGGCAATCGGGCGGATGCGTGCGCGTTGGCGGATCAGCGTGTCTTCGCTGATCTTGCGCTCCACCAGCAGCAAATTGCGGCTATGTTGCGACAAGGCCAAGGCGTCCTGGGCGATCTCGGTCAGCAACAGGTCGATCTGGCTCATGCCGAACAGGTCGTCGCCTACGGTCAGGCCCAGTTGCAATTGCAGGGTAATGCCGCTGTCAGCCACTTCGATTTGCAGGGCGTGGCCCAGGGCGCGCAGCAGTTCACCGCAGCAGATAGCGTTGGTCAGGTAGTCCTCGCCGCTGTCTTCGCTGTGGAACAACATCAGCGTGCTGCCATCGTTCAGGGTGTGCAGTTCGCTCTGGTACAGCGAAGCGGCCTGGTCGAGACAGTCACGGTAGCGTTCCAGCAATTCGGTCAGGCGCGCACGGGGCAGGCGACGCAGTTGGTCCTGCGCACCCAGTTGCACAGCCAGTACGGCGCTGTACTGGGGTTCCTTGCTCTTGATCGGGGCCGGTTTTGGCGCCATGGCCGGGGCGCTTGCCGAGGTGTCGCGCAGGTCGGCGAACGGGTCTTCGTCGTCCAGATCGTCTTCTTCAGCTTTGAACGCGCGGCGGGTGGCAGGCTTCAAGCCAGCTACCGGAGCGTCTTGCACTTCAAATTCGGGCTCGTCGTCGTAGTCCGTATCGTCGAACTCAGGCTCAGGTTCAACCTCACGCACTATCGGTTCCGGGGCGAAGCTGGCGTGCAGTTGGCGGGCCAGGTCGCCGATTTCATCCTGGCGATCAGTGGCCGGGGTGTTTTCATCGATGTCCCGCAGCCAGATGCGCAGTTGCATCAGCGGCGTAGAGATGTGCCGGCCCAGGCGCAGGCTCAACGCCAGGGCCAATGCCAGCAGGATCGCGCTGAGGATGCCCATGCTTTGCAGGCTGATGGTCATCGGCTGCTGGAATTGCTGCATGTCCAGGCTGATGCGCAGTTGGCCGGCCTTTACATCCTGAAACGTGATATTGCTCTGGTAGAGCCCTTCGGCTTCACCCAGCAGGCCGTTTTTCGGGCGTTGCCCCGCTTCGGCCATGATCCGGTTGTCCACGCTATAGATGGCCGCATGGGCCACCAGCGGGTTTTTGGTCAGGTTGTTGAGCAGCACGTTGAGGCTGAGGATGTCGTTGGACACCAGCAGCTCAGTCGCCGAGGTCGCGGTCTGGGTGGTCAGGCTCTCGCCCAGGGCGTCGGCTTGCTCGTGCATGGCCTGTTTGAACTGCAAACCCATCACGCAGGCGTAGATCACCAGGGCCAGGGCGACCAGGATCACGTTATGGCTGGCGATGCGTAATGCGATCGGTACACGGCGGTGGCGCAGTGCCCGGAAGATCAGCAGGAAGAAGTTATCGGGTTTTACTGGCGTGGGCCGGTTCACTTGCGCTCGGCTCTTGGTCCGTGAAGTTGACGCGCAGTATAGCGACAGCCCTAGGACCGGCAAAGCGCTGGCTGTGCCCGATGGTCACTGAAAGTGGGTAGAATGCGGTTTTTTTCCAGCCTGGGGGTGCGCCTTGCGCGAAATTGTCCTGATTAACATCACGGGGGAAGACCGCCCAGGTCTGACCGCAGCCATTACCGGTGTGCTGGCCCAGGGTGGTGTGAACATTCTCGACATCGGCCAAGCGGTCATCCACGACACCTTGTCGTTCGGCATTCTGGTTGAGATCCCGAGCACTGAACAGGCGTCATCGGTACTCAAGGACATCCTGTTTACGGCGTACAAGCTGGATCAACAGGTGCGTTTCACCCCAGTGTCCGAAGCCGATTACCAGCAGTGGGTGGCCGGCCAGGGCAAAAAGCGCCACATCGTGACCCTGTTGACCCGCAAGGTCACCGCTGAGCAATTGCAGCGTGTCAGCTCGATCACTGCGCAGTATGGTTTGAATATCGACCATATCGACCGTTTGTCGGGTCGCATGCCGCTGGACACGCCCGCTGACAAGGGCAAGGGCTGCATCGAGTTCTCCGTACGCGGTGAGCCAGCCGACCCGCAAGCTCTGCGCGCCGAGTTTCTCAGCGTGGCGCAGGAACTGAACGTGGATATCGCTTTCCAGGAAGACTCATTGTTCCGCCGCAACCGTCGCCTGGCGGTGTTCGACATGGATTCCACGCTGATCGAAGCCGAAGTTATCGACGAGTTGGCCAAGGCTGCTGGCGTCGGCGAGCAGGTGTCGGAAATTACCGAGCGCGCCATGGCCGGTGAACTCGACTTCCGCGCCAGCTTCAAGGAGCGCTTGGCGCTGCTCAAAGGTCTGGACGTCAGCGTGCTGGACTCCATCGGTGCGTCCCTGCGCCTGACCGAAGGCGCAGAAACCCTGTTCGCCGAACTCAAGCGCCTGGGCTACAAGACCGCCATCCTGTCGGGTGGCTTCACTTACTTCGCCAAGCAATTGCAGGCCAAGCTGGGCATCGACTACGTGTTCGCCAACGAGTTGGAAGTGGTGGATGGCAAGGTGACTGGCGTGGCCGTGGAGCCGATTGTCGACGCACAGCGCAAGGCAGATCTGCTGAAGGAGCTGGCTCACAAGGAAGGTTTGCGTCTGGAGCAGACCATTGCGGTGGGCGATGGGGCGAATGACTTGCCGATGCTGGCGATTGCCGGGTTAGGTGTGGCGTTCCGCGCCAAGCCGTTGGTGAAGCAGTCGGCGAAGCAGGCGATTTCGACCCTGGGGTTGGATGGGGTGTTGTATCTGCTGGGCTTCCGCGATCGCGACGGTCAGCTGTAACTGAATAAATGCGGTAGAAAATGTGGGAGGCCCCACTACATCTTCGACGTAGCGCTGTCGCGCATCAAACTGGTTCATCGTAAGGTTATAGAACGCGTGCGGGGCAAAGGCCGTAGCCAGCACTGGTGTGTCAGCACCCGAGTGGGAGAG